>NZ_CAJMZL010000045.1:0-45068 GCF_905220305.1 Caballeronia sp. J97
TCGCTGCGCGTCTTCCTTGCTCATACGGTCGGATAGCCAGCCGCGCTCCTCTGCCTGGAGCCAGTGCGCGTTGTCGGGGGTGCCCTTGAGGTATTGAATGATGACGATGCCCAGAATGAGCGCGGGCAACGCCTCGATGAGGAACATCCACTGCCAGCCCTGCAGCCCGGCCAGGCCATTAAGCCCATGCAGGCTCAAGAGCATGCCTGAAATGGGCGAACCAATCACCGACGACAGTGGCGCGGCAACCAGGAGATAACCCATGACACGTGCGCGATAAGCCGATGGAAACCACAACGTGAGGAAATACGCCACGCCGGGGAAAAAGCCCGCTTCGGCCAGACCCAGCAGAAGGCGGACGGCATAGAAGCTATGCGGGCCGACAACAAACGCTGTCGCGCCCGAGATCAAGCCCCACGTAATCATGATGCGCGCGAGCCACACGCGCGCTCCTACGCGAACCAGCATCAGGTTCGAGGGCACCTCGAACAGGAAATAAAGGAGAAAGAACAGCCCTGAACCCAGACCGTATTGCGCGGCCGTCAGCCCAATGGCCTGATTCATCTGCAGACTGGCGAACCCGACGTTCACCCGATCGAGAAAGGATACGAAATAGCACAGCGCAAAGAATGGCACCAGACGCCGAAATACCTTGCGCATGGTGGTTTGCTCAAGCGAATCCATGCTGTCTCCGAATAGTATTTGTATCGCGGGAAGGCGTTGTGTAACCCTCCGCGCGTAGCGATTCCGCTTTCTGCCGGGCTCAGGCTTCGGTCGGTATCAGCGGGTCGAGCAGGGCGCTGACAACGTCATCCACTTCATCGAAATGAAGAATGTCGTTGACCATCCTGTCCACGATTTCCGGGGCGAGCGGTATGGCGGAGTAGGGCACACAGAGGTCGAACTTGGCCTTGAAATCCTTTTCATCGAACGGATTCCTGGGGTGCCCTTTCACGTATATGCACTCTTTCCTCGCCTCGCGTCCATCGCGCAGCTTTACAGTCAGGCGTGCGCCCCAATCGGATACGCCAGGGTTTTCCTCGGCGGTGATGCGCGTCATCAACTCGCGTATTTCGGGCCGGGCGCGCGCTGCTTCGCTATACGACTCTAGGAAGACCTTGTCGTCAAACGCGGCAATGGCCACGACATAAGGCAGGCTGAACTGGCACTCGGGCACCGTGACCGGATGCCACTTCTTATCCTGCGGCTCGCACACGGCGCGCCAACTTGGCGTGGAAGTCTCGATGTGAATGCTGGCGATGTCGAGCGCTCCGAACGCCTCTTCCTTCATGAGCGCGCGGATGGCGTCGATGGACGAATGCGAGAAATAGCAGGCGCTATAGCCCTTGGTGATGATGTTTTCCAGTTCCCAATGCTCACCGAGATCCCTGAGGATAAAATCTGGATCGGTCTCCCAGCGCGCCGTGGCGAAGTAGCCCTTGGGACCGAGCAAGACCTCGGCGCGCGGCCCGGTGATGCCGCGTTGAGCCAGCTGGCAACAGGTGATGGCGGCCTGGCTGACGAGTCCGTGATGCATGCGCACCATCAGCGTGGCGGGCGAGTAGATGCCCATGGTGTTGGGTTGCGTCATGGTACGTGCGATGCCTTGGGCGTTTTCCAGTTCGTCTTGTGTCAGCCCGATAAGCCTTCCAACGGCGGCTACGGCGCCGAAAATATAATGGCCGCCGCATTCATGATGCTTGATCGCGCGATTGATGACCTTATAGGCGGTCCCCAGCCGCACGAGAATTTCCTGACCGACCGCCATCGCAGCAACGAACGCCTTGCCCGAAACGGGGCCGCAAAGACCGGTGGCCGCGAGCAGCGTGGGCACGATGTATTCGGTTACGTGACCGGCCTCCTCGTGCAGATCGCCGCAGTCCATGGCGCGCGGCATCGGGCCCATGGCCAACGCTGCCTCGTTGGCCGGCACCCGACCGCCATAGAAAGGCAGCGGCGTTTGAGGGTTGCCCCCGCGCTCTTTGACGAGCGAAACGATAGCGGGGATGCCTTCCATCGCGGATCCGCCAATCGTGACGCCCATGGCATCGAGCAGGGTATGTTTGACGTGACGCACGACGTCGGCCGGCAAGTCGGCGTACTGGGTTTGCAATGCCATTCGGCAGAGCGTGGCCATCGGGTCTTCGCCCTGTTGCGGCTTGAATTGGCTCATTCCAAAGTCTCCGTTTATTTGCTTTTCGCAATTTTTCGTTTGTGCCGATGCGGGCATTACCCGCCATCAGACGCTCGAACTTGTGCGGGCGTACTTCGACATGACGTCGTGCAGTCCTTCCGCTTGAGTCGCGGCGAAGTTCAATTTCGTTGTGTTGGGCAGGTTAGAGACGCCAGTCGGCCAGCCCGAGAGGCGGCTACATCACACGGAAGTTAAAATAGGAACACGCCTTTGCCGCCGGCCTGACTATCAAAGAGTCGATAGGCATCTTCCGCCTGATCCAGCTTCCAACGGTCGGTGAACAGCTTGTCCACGTCGACGCCGTGGTCCGCCACGAAATGGAGACAGTCCTTCATGCTGAATTCCGAGAACGTGTACGAGCCGATGATCGTGCGTTGCTTGCCGATCACGTCCTTCATGCCGTCCACGTTGAGGTTGCCTCCCACGGCCACTAACGCGATGCGTCCCCAAGGGCGGGTGCAGCGCACGGCTTGTTGCTTGGGAACGTCACCCCCCGCGCAGTCCATCGCACAAGTCGCACCCAAGCCCCCGGTGAGCTTGTGAATTTCTTCGATTGGGTCCAGCTTGCTGCCGTCGATCACGTGTGCCGCACCGAAGGCTTTGGCGCGTGCTACACGATCGGCTGCGATGTCCACGCCGATGACCTCCACGCCCATGGCAGCCGCGAGTTGCACGGCCGACAGACCCACGGGACCCAAGCCGAACACAGCAAGCGTGTCGCGCGCACTGATTTCGAGTCGCAGGAGCGCGCCCCACGCCGTGCCCGTGCCGCATGACACGGCCGCTCCGGTGGCATACGAAACCTCTTCGGGGAGGTGGACGAGTGACGTAACGGGGACCTTCATGAAATGAGCGTGTCCGCCGTGCTTGATCACGCCGTGAATATCCGCGCCATGGCTGCACATCTGCGTCCAGCCCGTGCGGCAGTGGTCGCAGTGCTGGCAACCTTCGTAGTGAAACACTGCGACACGATCGCCTACGTTGAAGGCCCGGTGATCGACGGCCGAACCAAGGGCGATGATCTGGCCACAAGGCTCGTGGCCGCCGATCACGGGTGTGTCCTCCGACATGCCGCGCGAGGCCAGATCCTTGAAGCCCAGCGATCGAATCACGTCGGCGGGCTTGTTGCGGTAGAAGTGCAGATCGCTGCCGCACATGCCCGACGCCTTCATCTCGACGATGGCATCGCCGGGGCCAGGTACCGGATCGTCGAAATCCAGGATCTCCAGCTTTTTGTCGCCTCTGAAAACCACGCCTTTCATCTGTGTCTCCTCGTTGATAGATGACCCGATCGACGGAGTCCTTTTGCCGCGCGCGGCCGTTACAGGCGAACCATGATGGATTTGCTCTGCGTGTAGGCCTCGATCGATTCCTGGCCGAATTCGCGGCCCCATCCCGATTGCTTGTAGCCGCCGAACGCCATGGCCGGATCGGACTCACCGAAGGTGTTGATCCACAAGCGCCCCGCCTTCAGCGCGCGCACTACTTTGTGGGCGCGCGAGATGTCCCGGGTCCAGACGGCGGCCGAGAGGCCATAGGTGGTGTCGTTGCCTTGCAGCACGGCGTCCTCTTCATCCTTGAACGGGATGATGGACAGCACAGGGCCAAAGATTTCTTCCTGCGCGATCTTCATTCCGTTGCGCACGTTGTGGAACACCGCGGGTTCGACAAAGTAACCGGGACCCGTCCAGGCGTTGCCGCCCGCGCGCAGCAACGCACCTTCATCCTGGCCCGCGCCGAGGTAGGACCAGACGCGGTCCCGCTGCTTCGCAGAGATCAGCGGGCCGAGCCGCGTGTCCGCCGCGAACGGGTCACCGACCTTCCAGGTGGCGGCGACTTGGGCTACACGTTCGGCCACCTGGTCGTGGATGCTTTCCTGTACGAACAGGCGCGTGCCGGCCGAGCACACCTGGCCCGAGTTGCCGCAAAAAGTCTTGACCGCGGTCTGCACGGCCCGCTCGATATCGGCGTCGGCGAATATCACATTTGGCGCTTTGCCACCGAGTTCCAGCGTCACCTTCTTGAGATTGGAGGTCGCATCGCGCACGATCTGCTTGCCGATCGCCGTGGAACCCGTGAAGGCGATCTTGTCGACGCCCGGGTGTTGCGCCAGCGCCGCGCCCGCCGTGGCCCCGAAGCCCGGTAGCACGTTGACGACCCCGGGAGGCAGGTCCGTCTCCTGGATCAATTCGGCGAGACGGATGGAGGTCAGGCAGGCGAGTTCGGCGGGCTTGAGGATTACCGTATTTCCGCAGCACAACGCGTTCGCAAACTTGATGGCCGCCATGAGAATGGGCACATTCCACGGGATGATCTGTCCGCACACGCCCAGCGGCTCGCGCAACGTATAGATCAGTGTGCTGCCGTCCGATGGCACGGTGGTGCCGAGCACCTTGGAGCACCATCCCGCGTAGTAGCGGAAGATATCTACTGCGGCTGTCACGGCGCCCTGCGCAAACCATAGAGGCATGCCATTGTCCAGCGACTCGATGGCGGCCAACTCGTCGATGTGCTGCTCGATCTTGTCGGCGATCTTGAGCAGCACGCGCGTGCGGGCGTGAGGCGACATGGCCGCCCAGGACGGCGCCTCGAAGGCCCTGCGCGCAGCGATCACCGCGGCGTCGACGTCGGCGCTGTCCGCTTCGGCCACGCGGCAAAGCAGTTGCTCGGTTGCCGGATTGATGACCTCGAACGTCTTGCCCGATGCTGCGCCGGTCCACTCGCCGCCAATCAGCAGGCGCTTGGAGCCCAGGTTGATCCATTCGAGCGCTTTTGCGCGTGCGGCTTGCGCAGTGTTGGTTGCGGTTGTCATGAAATCTCTCTGCGAAAGGGGTGTGGCTCAGGCAAGCGGGACGTCGACCCGGGCGGACACCACGGCGCTCATCGGGTGGGTGCGACGCACCTCGGGGTTGAAGTCGGCCGGCGTCACGCACATAAACAACGTGCGTCCGTCGACGCCGCCCAGGGCGCACGCATAGCAGTTGCGATCGGCCGTCTGAATCTCGTCGAGAATCTCTCCGCCGGGCGCGACGCGTAATGCGCGCGCCTTGGTGAAGTCGGCGACCCAGATAGTGCCTTCGGCGTCGACTTGCGAAATGCCGTCCGCAGCGACTGCGATTTCGGCCATGGATTGAATGACGTCGTCGTTCTGAGGGACTGCGCCGAAGGTTGCCCAATCCCGGCGTGGCGACAACGAGCCATCGGACTGAATATCGAATGCGGACATGCGATTGCCGAATGATTCGGCCACGACCAGCGTGCGGCCGTCGATTACGGTTGAACCGTTGGGAAAGTGCAGGGGCTCACTGACCATGACGACCGATCCGTCGGGATCGACGCGCGCCAATCTGCCCGGGCGACGAGGTGCGAGCTTCATGACGTCGAAACCGAGATTGCCTACCCACGCGCGGCCTTTTGCATCCACGACCATGTCGTTGGGCTCGAACTCGAGGAACGGGAATAGTTCGGCATGGGTGACCACGGCCCCGTCATGTTCGCGCCTTAGCAACTTGCGATCGTGCATGGACACCGCCAGCAGACGTCCGTCAGGCAGCCATCCAATGCCGGAGGGACACTGGGGCACGTCCATTTCCACGCGGACGTCCGTGCCGTCCTCGCGCATGGAGTAGATTCGCTCGGAGTACAGGTCGCTGAACCAGAACCGCCCGTCATGCCAGCGTGCGCCTTCCGTATGCGTCATACCGTCGAGCAAAACCGTCTGTTGTCTCATAGAATAACTATTATTAGTTAGGTGGAACAGATACGACGTGGCATTACGAATAGCCTGATCGTTTGTTACCGGGGCAATCGGGCCGAAGGAAAATCCGTCTGACGTTTGCCGCGAAATGCTGCCACGCCCTCCTTCACGTCCGCGCCGAGGAAGCACAATATCTCCATGGCGAGCGAGTTGTCGAAGATGGGCCCTGCCATGCACATCCAGTTGTTGAGCAACTTCTTGGTCGCACGGATCGCGGTCTGGCTGCCGCGTGCCAAATTCGCGGCAATTGCGAGCGATTTGACCAGCACGTCGGCGCGCAGTGCGCAGAAGGTGACGAGGCCGATACGTTCGGCCTCTTTCCCGTCGACGAAATCTGCCGTCGTAAGGTAATACTTGGCCTTGGACATGCCGCAGAGCAGCGGCCATACGATGGCGGCGTGGTCGCCCGCCGACACGCCCAGACGCGCGTGGCCGTCGGTCAGGCGTGCGTCTTCAGCCATCACGCCGACATCCGCGAGCAGCGCCACGACGAGGCCTGCGCCTACCGCGGTCCCGTTAATCGCGGAAATGATGGGCATATCGCAGGCCAGCATGTTATAGACAATGTCGGAGGCTTCCTTCGTCACGCGCATGGTCGCCTCCGGGCTGGTCGACATCTCTTCGACCACGGACAGATCGCCGCCCGCGGAAAAGGCGCGATCGCCCGCGCCCGTTACCACGATCGCCTTGACCGTTGGATCGTCGTTGACTACGCCCCAGACTTGGGTAAGTTCCCAGTGCATTCGGTTGTTCGTGGCATTCATGGCTTCCGGACGATTCAGTGTGACAAGCAATACGCCGTCGGGCTGGCGGTCGAACAGAAGGAATTGAAGTCGTTGTATTGCATGCGCGCTTCCAGAGTCGATTGAACGAGGGCACCATGTATTGAACGCGGCAACATCGATTGGCGCAATGCGCGTGATGCGGACGTTCCGTACTCTGGCGATCGCGGGACTCGACTGGTTGACGCCCGGCGCGGGTCCCTTCGTGCAGGGAGAACATCACCCTTGCCCATACCTGCGCTGGCGGTAGATTTCGGCCATGTATCCACCCGCCGCCGTGAAGCCACCATCGACAGGCAGCGTGACGCCGTTGACGAAAGCCGCACCCGGCGAGACCAGAAAACTTACTGCATGAGCGACTTCCTCGGGTTTGCCGATGCGCCGCGCCGGGATCCTGTCCGCGGCTTCCGCCACCATGTCCTCGGGCCAAGCCGTGCGCAGCAAGTCCGTGTCGATCGGACCGGGCGCGACGGCATTCGCGGTAATGCCGAATGCCGCCAGTTCCAGCGCCATCGCACGCATGAGTCCCATTTGTCCGGCTTTCATAGAACCATAAACGGAAAGATTCACGGGCCCCGCGAGCCCTGTGACCGACGTGATGAAGACGATGCGTCCGTAGCCGGCGTTGCGCATCGGTCTTGCGCAAGCTTGTGCGCAGGTGAAGGCAGCGCCGAAATTCAGCGCCATCTGGGAGGCGAGGTCTGCCTGCGTCGTTTCCAGGAACGGGTTGGATTTCCCGCTACCCGCATTGCTGACCAACACGTCCACTTTGCCGAGTGCGCGTAACAACTCGTCCAAGACAGCATGAATCTGACCGGCATCGGTGACGTCCAGGTGCACTGCACTCGCTTTGCCACCCAACGCTTCGATGGCCGACGCGGTTTCACGAACCGCGTCGGCTGCGATATCCGCCAGAACCACATGTGCGCCGTCGGCGGCGAGACGCGTTGCGATCGCTTTTCCGATACCGCGCGCGGCGCCTGTCACCAGCGCGATCTGGCCTGCCAATTCACTCATGCATCGATCTCCCGGTTGCAAGTTTCAGGCTAGAGACAGTGCTTGTTGCGCGTGGCAACGTGAACGCACGATCGTCCGGGTTTGAATTTGTGTGGCTGAACTCGCACGCGCCTGGGTGCAGGCTTCGCCGTATCTCTTTTTCTCAATCTAACATATGTTCGTAAGGTGCGACCGCACGAGGTGGGTAAACAGGCGGGTCGCCATCTCCGCTAGCTTACGTGGCATAGATGTCCGGTCGCAGCCGGATAGCCTCTCCAAAGTACGGAACACGTCGTGCAGCGACGTTGACCTTCGATTGCTGCGCGTCGCACGATGAGCGCGATGATGAAGATATTCGAAGCAACAGGCGGCAAGCAGGAGAGTGTAATGAACGTGACGCGAAAGACCTTGCGCGATACCATCGAAAGTTGGCTGACACCGAACGGGGCGATCCCGTTTCGCATCCATTTCCTTCAACGTACGGCGTGCAGGCGCTGTGTGAGAATCGACGCCAGAGCCCCAACTGGTGACGTCGCGCTCTGCTTCTTTCAGCATGAGGACGGCGCGTGGCATGTGTTTCCGCCGCTGCCGCGTCACGCCACAATGCGTATTGCCTAGACGCCGCCGAATCGGTTCAGCCGCTTCCCGATTGCGCTGATCTATTGATCGATATGATTGGTCATGACCGCACCCGCAGTGCGCCGGTGCGGTTTTTTGCATATGGCAATCAGAATCGCTTGTTGATCCCGAAGACAGCGCCGATGGTCGTGCCCGGCGCCCCGAACAACGCATTATCGATGGAAAGCCCGGTATGCTCGCGGCCGTGATTGTTCGCCGCGCCGACTTCGACATAAAGCGACGTCGATTTCGAAAGAAAGTAGCGCGTTGTCAGTGCTCCGACAATTGAATGATTGTCCGAGTCGTGCGGATCGCGGATATACCAGACACCCGAGTTTAGATCGAGCTGCGGAAGGGGAAAGTAGTCGAAGCCTACGTTCCAGACATTGTTGGCGCCCCCCATGAGAGCGCCGTTGACGCTGGTTGTCGGAATCTTGTAGCTCGTGAACGATCCTTTCACCGTCAACGGGCCGAAGTTGTAGCCAATTCCAATCATTCGGCCGTCGAACGGCTGCTGGAACGTGCCCAACGACGGTGTGCTGTTCCCCGAGGTGGAGTCATACATGGCCGCGTTCACGACAAGCCCGCCATAGCTGTATCGCGCGCTGATCGAGTACTGCTGCCCGGCCCGGAAGTCGCCTGCTACACCCCCAAGCGCATACATTACGCTGCCCGAAAATCCAGCGAAGCTTGGACTCGAATACGTAATCGCTTTCGGGTTGAACGTGCCCACGAAAGTCTGGTCTCCATACACCGAGAATGCGGTGCCGAACTGTCCCGCGTTACGGGGGTCGGCTTCGTAGATTGCCAGCACGAACGGTGAATACTGCACGCCAGCTTTCAATCGGCCGAAGACGCCGTCGAGCGCCAGCCAAGCCTGGCGCCCAAAGACGCCACCGTTGCTGTTCTCGAAATGACCGTTGACTAGGCTGAAGCCGCTTTCCAGCTGAAACGTCGCCTTCATGCCGCCGCCCAGATCCTCCTGACCCTGAAAACCGAAATTGGAAGGTTCAAGCCCTGCATTGATCAGGCTGATTTGCTTGCCGCCGTTCTCACCGGTCGTGGTATTGAGCGTCTTGTTCGTGAAAAGTAAGCCCACGTCGAGCGTGCCATAAAGCGTGACGCTGCTCTGTGCCGAGGCGAGCGCGGGCAGAAGACACAGTCCGAGTGCGAGAATTTGCTGCTTTGAGGAAAGACGGATAGAACGACAATCATACATTTTGGAATCCCAAGTAAGGCGATTGGTGCGTCTATAAAGTTTTTCAAACCAGAATCGATAGCTGTGCGCAAGAGCCCCACGTTTCGCGAAGAGTGCTCATCGCGGTTCCAGTGCAGTGCTTTGCCAATCGAAAGGGCTGGCCGGATATCGTGCTCTAGCGGCTCTCGTCGACGATTACTCCAAATCCGTATAACTAACGGTCGGTAGAATGAATGGCGGAATATGGAATCTCCATCGGATATAACCCGCAAGTCGCTTTTGTCCCTCTGCAGGGGGATGGGCCTGAGCTGGCATTGTTTTTATCATCAGTTCCAGAAATTTCTTGGGCGCACTTTCTCAGCGCTGCGCTCTGGAAGCATCTCAACTGAAAAGCCGACAGTCGTCCGCGCCCCTTGTGTGTCGCGGCGCGATGACGCATAGACCGATCGAAACCAGACAGGAGACTTGTCGATGAACTTCAGTGTGCTGCCTATCCGCGACCGCTTTGGTGTCGGCCCTGGGCGTCTCTTCATCAACGGCCAATGGCGCGATGGAGGAGAAGGGCGATTTGACCAGATTCACCCGTCGACCAACGAGGTCGTGACGAATTTGATCGAAGCCGGCGTCAGCGGCGTCAACGAGGCCGTTGCAGCAGCGCGTCATGCGTTCGACAACGGACCGTGGCGCAAGATGGCCGCGCGCGAGCGCAAGCGAATACTGCAGCCGATCGTCGAGGCGATCTATGCCGCGGAAGAAGAGATCGCGTATCTGCAGACGCTGGACAACGGCATGCCGATTCATTTCAGCCGCCATTCGCGCGTTTCATCGCGTGTTGCCGCCGACAACTTCGATCACTATGCTGGCTGGATCGACAAGATTACGGGCGAGACCTTCCCGCAATACACGGACGCCACCAATTTGCACTACCTCACGTTCCGGGATCCTGTCGGTGTAGTCGCCGCGATCACGCCATGGAACGGTCCCGTGATGACCTTTGCCATGAAGGTCGCGCCTGCACTGGCATGCGGCAATACCGTGGTACTGAAGCCGTCTGAACTCGCGAGCCTGGCCGCGATCAGGTTAGCCGACATTCTTGCTCAATCCGACCTGCCGCCGGGCGTATTCAACCTCGTCACTGGCGGTCCAATTACTGGCCAGGCCTTGTCCACGCATCCCGACGTCGACAAGGTCAGCTTCACAGGCAGTCCGGTAGTTGGCGAAAAGATCCTGTCTACGAGTGGCAGCAACATGAAGCGCATGTCGCTTGAACTCGGCGGCAAGAGCGCGGCGCTTGTGTTCCCCGATACACGCGACGTTCGTGTTGCCGCACGCAATCTGATGGGGCTGTGCTCCACCTTCCTCTCCGGTCAGGTATGTTCGACGCCTACCCGCGCGGTCGTGCACAAGTCGATCCTTGATGAGTTCGTTCATCACGCTCAAGAGCAGGTCCGGGAAATACGTTTCGGCGATCCATTCGATCCTGCCACGACGTCCGCTCCGATCATCTCGAAGCGTCAACTCGACCGCGTATGCAGCTACATCGAGAGCGGCAAGCAGGAGGGCGCCCGCCTCGTGTTCGGCGGCGATCGTCCGGGCGGTCATCTCGCGAACGGAAACTGGGTGAATCCAGCGCTATTCGTCGACGTCGACAACACGATGAAGATCGCTCGCGAGGAAATCTTCGGTCCCGTGCTGAGCGTGATTGGCTTCGAGACCGAGGACGAAGCGGTCGCGATCGCGAACGACAGCGAATACGGGCTTTCCGGCGGCATCTATACCACCGACCTGTCTCGCGCGTTCCGCGTCGCGCACGCCATGCGCACGGGTTCGATCGGGATCAACGGCTACTCGGTCATGCCCAATTCGCCGGCAGGCGGGATCAAGCGCTCGGGCATCGGCCGCGAAGGCGGCTGGACCACTATCGAAGCGTTCACCGAACTCAAGACCGTGATGCTCAATCTCGACGCATGACTCATGAACGTGGCCACGTTCGAGGAGAAAGCAATGACTTTATCGACCAAGACAAGTGCCGCACTTCATCTGGAGCGCGAAGCGGTGAACGGCGCGTGCCCTGAATGCGGCGCGCTCGCGCTGAGGCGCTATCCCGTCCATTCCGAGGGCGGCTGGTTCGACGTCGTGAAGTGCCAGGCATGCCTGCATTCCGTCAGGCGCGAGCGCGGCGCCAGGCTCGGGCCCGCGCTCCGGCTCCTGTCCGACACACTCTGAGAGAGCAAGATGATTGCTATCGATGTAGGCGGTACCTTTACCGATGTGGTCTCGCTGCGCAACGGCCGGATCGAGACCACGAAAATCTCTACTGACTATGACGACGTGACGCGGCCGATTCTGGCCGGTGCGAGCGATCTCGGCGTTGCCGACGCGCAAGCCTTCAATCATGCCAGTACGCATGGCCTGAACGCGGTCATCACGCGGCGCCTGCCGAAGATCGGCTTTCTGACCACGGAAGGTCATCGCGACATCCTCGACATGGGACGTGTCTGGCGTCCGGCATCGGCGATTCTCGATCCGAGTTGGCGCCGCAGTTTCGGTGACGCGACGCGCCCGCTGGTGCCGCGCTATCTGCGGCGCGGGATTCGCGAACGCATGCTCGCGGACGGCTCGGCGCTGTTTTCGCTCGACGAAGATCAGGCGCGCGCGGAGCTTGACGTGCTGAAGCGCTGTGGCGTCGCGGGCGTCGCGATCTGCCTGCTGAATTCGTACGTGAATCCTGCCCACGAAGTCAGACTGAAGGCGCTCGTGCATGAAGTGCTGGGCGATGTAGCCTGTTCGATTTCGAGCGAGGTGTCACCTCTGGCGCGGGAATATCCGCGTGCATCGACGACGGTCATCGACACCTTCATGAAAATCATCTACTCGGACTACACCGAGCGCCTCGAAAGCGGTCTGAAGGCCGCTGGCTTCAAAGGGGAACTGAACTTCGCGGATTGCGCTGCGACGCTGGTGCCGGTGCGGCGTGCGATGGAACAGCCTTATCGCATTGTGTTTTCGGGCCCGTCTGCGGGTGCAATCGGTAGCGGGCATTTCGGCGCGATGATCGGCGAGAGCAACCTGTTGTGTGCTGACGTAGGCGGCACCTCGCTCGACATCAGCATCGTCACGGATGGCGCGCCTTTCGTAAACACCTCGTTCGAGCTCGAACACGACATGGTCGTGAATTCGCTTGCAATCGACGTGTCCGCGATCGGTGCGGGTGGCGGAAGTATCGTCGCGATCGGGCCAGCGGGCGAGATCCAGGTGGGTCCGGCCAGTGCGGGCTCGACGCCAGGACCGGCTTGCTATGGCCGTGGCGGCACTCAGCCCACCACCACCGACACCTTCTTGATGATCGGGGTGATCGACCCCGACAGCTTTGCGAATGGCGCGCTCAAGCTCGATCGAGCGCTGTCGCAGCGGGCGTTTGAGGCCCTCGATACCGGCTTCACGCTCGCGCAGCGCGTGCGGTATGCGTATGAGATCGCGATACACAACATTTCGGAGGGGCTGCTGAACGTCGCGATCAAGAACGGCGTCGACCCGCGCGACTATAGCCTGATGGCGTACGGCGCGGCCGGTCCGATGCTGCTGCCTGCCGTACTCGATGTGCTCAAGTGCAAGCAGGTGATCGTGCCGCCGAATCCCGGACTGTTTTCGGCACTCGGGTTGTTGTCGGCGGATCAGGTTTTCACCGCGAGCCGCAGCCTGTACGCGATCTTGTCGGCGGATGTCGCACCCGAGATCGACGCGCTGTTTGCAGGGATGGAAGCGCAACTGCGCGAGGGGCTCGACGCCAACGCCAAGGTCACCTTCGAGCGCAGTTTCGACGCGCGTCTGGCGGGACAGAGTTGGGAAACGCCGTTTGTTCCCGCGCCGGACGGCAAGATCGACGCCGCAGCGGTCGCGACTCTTATCGCCTCGTTCCATCAGAGTTACGAGGCACGCTCGGGTAACCGCTTCGAAGCGTTGCCGGTGCAGGGCGTCACGTTCCGTGTGCGGGCGGTGCTCGAGACGCCGAAGGTGGTTTATCCGCAATTGCCGCCGCGCGTGGGAAAGCCGCTCGAGCCAGTGGGACGCGCGACGCTGCGCTATCTCGGCGATCTTGGCGATCTTGGCGATGCGTCCGGCGAAGGACTTCAGGAGGCGCTGGTCTACGACCGCGACGCACTGCGTCTGGACGATGTCATTCAGGGACCGGCGATCGTCAATGAGGGCTTGTCGACCACTCATATCGGGGCACGACAGTATGCGTCCGTTGGCCGTTTCGGTGAATTGCTGATCCGCAATAAGGAATGAGCTCATCATGAATCGCTTGAACGATTTCCCCGCTATGCCGCGTGCGTCCGACTCTCATGTGCCGATTCGCGATCTGTCAGACACGCAGTTCTTCGAACGCTACGCATGCGAGCGCTTTACCGCCTCCGTGCTGATCAACCGGCTGCGCTATGTGGTGGAGCATATGTCGACCGGCTTCATGCGCGAGGCGTTTTCGCCGATCATTCGCGACTGGTATGACTTTGCCTGCACCATCAGCGGGCCCCCGGATATGGATTACCCGATGCCGGTGGTGAGCAACAGTCTGATCGTGTTCCTCGGCACGATGGGCGATGCAGTGCGCAACGCAGTGCAGGAATACGGCCCCGAGAACCTCGCGCCGGGCGATATTCTGATCTGCAACGACCCGTATCGGGTCGGCACGCATGTCAACGACGTGTGCTTCATCCGGCCGGTCTTCGCCGACGGCCGGCTGGTGTCGTTCGTGAACATTCGCGCACATCAACTGGACATCGGCGGCATCGTGCCGGGTGGCTTCTCCGCGACCAAACGCAACGTCTACGAAAACGGCCTCGTCATTCCGCCGATGTTGCTGTGGTCGAAGGGCGAGCCCGTGCGCTCCACTTTCAGCCTGATCTTCGATAACTCGCGCTTTGGCGGCTTGCTACTGCCGGACTTCTACAGTATCGCGCATCAACTGGAACTGGGCGAACGGTTGGTGCGGGAGAACATCGCGCGTTACGGGCTGCAGGCGTTCTTCGGCAGCCTATCGTATGCGTGCGACGTTTCGGCCGAGCGCATGCGCCGTGCAATCGAGCGAGTGCCCGACGGCGATTACACAGGTTCTGCGCTGATTGATGCCGATGGCGTGGATGACAGCCTCGACTATCGAGTGAACATTACGCTGCGCAAACGTGGCCACCGGATCGAGGCTGACCTTTCGGGCACCTCGGCGCAGGCGCGTTCGTCGATCAACTGCGGAATTCTTGATGCAAAGACCGCGCTCGGCGTCGCGCTGACGATCCTGCTCGATCCCGAGGCGCCGTTCACATCCGGGACATGGCGCGATATCGACCTCGTCGCGCCGGCCGGAACCTTGCTCACATCCCTTCCGCCCGAGGGGGCGATCATGATGTTCTGGGAGAGTAGCGGCGCACTCGTCGCCGCGATTCTGAAGGCACTCAATCCCGTCCTCGGCGAAAACGCCGTTGCAGGCGATTACGGATCGACGAGCACGCACAACGCTTACGGCGTCACGCTTGCAGGCACGCCATGGGCCAACGTGTGTCAATGCGGCGGCGAGCACGGACCGTGGGGCGCGACGAAGGAAGGCGACGGCGATAGCTACACCGTGCTGCTCACGCTGAACAACCTCGATCCGGCCACCGAGTCCATTGAGGCTGACGCACCCGTGGTGCTGCTGCGCAAGGAGCATGCGATTGACACGGGCGGGGCGGGTAAGCATCGGGGCGGTGCGGCCAACCTCAAGGACACGCTCTGGCTCACGTCGGCCGATCACCATAGCTCGCCGTTCCGTACACGCGAGCCGAGCGGCGTGGGCGCGAATGGCGGCCACGCCGGACCTTGCGGGGGAGTATGGTTTTTCCCGCCAGCAGGGGTGAGAACTGGTCGCCCCGACACACTGCTCGGCACGGGTGAGGAGGTCTACTCCGCCAGCACGCCCGTTGCGGGCGTGTTAAATATGGAGTCGAAGGTGCTCGACCCGCACGGTGGTCACTACCATTACTACGCAAGCCGACCCGTGTGGAAGACGGAACCCGGGGCTGTGTCGCGTTACATCACGAACGGTGGCGGAGGCTGGGGCGATCCGTGCAGCCGCGATCCCGCGAAAGTGCTGGCCGACGTGCGCGATGAATACGTCAGTATCGCGAGTGCGGCGCGCGATTATCGCGTGGTGGTGACTGGCGATCCGCGCAATGATCCCGAAGGTCTGCGGATCGACGAAGCGGCAACGCGGCGTCTGCGAATGGCGCGGTGAGTGCATTGACGATGGCGTTGCATGTCTACAGGTAAATACCAACTTGGAACTCCGCGTCCGAATGCCTAACATTTGATCGGTAGGTAGGCGGCTCCTGCATCACGAGGACCAACGTTATCGATCAACGCTGTTGGCGACGGAGGCTGGATTGACCAGTGCGGTGGCGGAGCGGCATGGTCCGCTCGATGACATGATCAACGCGATCGGTACCGCTGTGTTTCCCGAGCGCTTCGCATGGGGATTGCGTGAGATGTGTGGCGCGGAATTCGCGTTCATCTTTCGTCTCTTTGAAACACGGCCGGTGGAGTTTGCATCGGTCGATTGCGAAGGCACGCATCGAGTAGAGCACATCCGCGATGTCTACCTTGGAAATAGATGCTGGGAAGTCGACGATGGGATCAGTGCACTCGATACAGAGAACGCAACGTGCTTCCCGATGCTGAAGACGGATATCAAGCTATCGACATCGGGACGATTGCGTCAAACACTCTATGACCAGTTGAACATCCGGGACCGCGTATTGATGTGCACGCATTTCGAGGGAAATCCGCTCGTCTTGAGTATCACGCGTTCCGAACAGCATGGTCCATTTGAAAAGCGTCAGGTAGACAAACTGGCGGTACATTCAGCGACGATCCTCTCGATTGTCGCCAAGCATTGCGACATCGCGATGCGCGCGCGCCGTCTGGCGGGCCTGCTAACTGAATTGCCAGCGATAGAGCAACGAGTTTTGGCGGCAGCGTACTCGCTGACTGCGCGGGAAGTGCAGGTGTGCGCCCGGTATCTTTATGGTGTGTCGACGGCCGGCATTGCGTCCGACCTTGGGATTGGTACCGAGACGGTCAATACATACCGGAAGCGCCTGTACGAACGGCTCGCCATCGGCAGCCATCGCGAATTGCTGCTGTGGTATCTTGGATTATGCGGGCAGCTACAGTAACGTGATATATCGCGCCTCTCTTCAGGCGATGTCTAAAAAGTTGCTATCGTAGGATGCCGGACCGGGAAGAGAGATCGGCGCCTTAATCGTCAGGTCGTCGCATATTTGACATAAATCTATTTGACGTATTTTTCGTTAGATATGCATATGACGTGGTTGTCGGGGAGGCGATTATTCTGTTCTGCTTGTCGCAGAGCAGCACGCGGAGCCCGACGATGCCCTGACCCGCGGTTAATATAGCCCGCTGATGTGACCGAGTGCGTGACGTTTTCGCCGTGGTTAGCGACTTCGATCCGGTGTGCAACCTCAGGGAATCGCCCGAATTTTGTCGACCTGCCGTGCACGTGGAGCGTCCTTGCGCGGTCTGGGTCAACGGGCGCATCGGATGCCATGGGCCGCGGTCGGTGCCCGCGCGACGCCGTTGTGAAGGCTTGCCGAAACGGATGCTACGGGCGACTGAACGGCAGAGTTGCGCGCTCGCTCGCGAGCGAAACGCTGGCATAGAACGCGGCGTCGTTCAAACGTTTTAATCCATATTGTAATGATTGGGGACAAATGCTCCGTCTTCAATGTATGCGCATGCCGCAGCGACAGCTATTGCCTATACAGCCCTCAGAAATGGGGCTTGCCCCCCGCGCTGATGCTCGAAAAACGCCATTAATTGGTTGCCTCGGCACGACACTTATTGCTTAACTCCACACCTGGGCCACGCCGCCGTCGACAAAGAATTCAGCCCCGGCGACGAAGCTGGATTCGTCGGACCCGAGAAACAGCACGACCTTTGCGACTTCATCCGGATCGGCTACCCGTCCGATCGGCACGTTCGTCGCCATATAGTCGAGCAGGGCCTGCTGCTGCGCCTGATCCGGGCCTGCGAGCCCAACCAGGCCCGGCGTTTTCACCGGCCCCGGGCTGACGACGTTCACGCGAATGCCGCGGCCCTTCAGGTCCAGCGTCCAGCTACGCGCGAGATTGCGCACGGCGGCCTTGGAGGCGCTGTAGACGCTGAATGCGGCGGTGCCGGTACTGCCCGCCGTGGAGCCCGTCAGGATCACGGACGCGCCATCGCGCAGGAGCGGGATGGCTTTCTGAACCGTGAAGATCACGCCTTTTACGTTGCGTCCGAACGTGTCTTCGTAGTGCTCTTCGGTGATGGCGCCCAGCGGCAGCATGGAGCCGCCGCCAGCATTGGCGAACAGCACGTCGATGTGCGAGTGCTTCTGCTGGACGGCGTCATAGAGCCGGTCGATGTCCGCGAGTTTCGACATGTCCGCCCGGATGCCCGTGACGCGCCCTTTCATCGACTCGACCGCCTCGTCCAGCTCCTTCTGCCGCCTACCGGTGATGAACACCGACGCGCCGAGCGCGGCGAAGCGCGCCGCCGTCGCATAGCCGATTCCGCTCGTGCCGCCCGTGACGACCACCACCTTGTTTTCGAATTTGTCAGTCATTTCAGCGCTCCGTTGGTTTTGCGACGCACGCTGCATCGCGTTGAAAGCATGATGCCAATGAGACAATCGACGCGGTAGACTGCAAAACCGGGTTTGATTGTTCCAAAAATGGGTCAATGAGCATGGCGGACATCAACGATTACGTTCTGTTTGCGGAGGTGGTCGGGCACGGCGGCTTCGCTGCGGCGAGCCGCGCGCTGCGCACGCCGAAGTCGACGATCAGCCGCCGCATCGCCGGGCTCGAGGCGCGGCTCGGCGTGCGTCTGATCGAGCGCTCGACGCGCCGCTTTCGGGTGACCGAGGTCGGGCAAGCCTTCCACGAGCGCTGCAGGACGATCATGCTCGACGTCCAGCAGGCCGACGCGGTGGTCTCCGAGGCGCTGGGCGAGCCGCACGGGGTGATCCGGTGCAGTTGTCCGCTCGGGCTGATGCCCGTGCTTTCGAAGGCGTACAGCACGTTCCTCGCGCGCTTTCCGAAGGCGCGCCTGCAGGTCGTCGCGGTGGATCGCCCGGTCGATCTGATCGAAGAGCGCATCGACATCGCCATCCGCGTGCGCGCCAGGCTCGATACCGATGCGTCGCTGATCGTGCGCACCTTGGGGCATTCGAGCCGCATCCTGGTGGCTGCGCCCGAGGTCGCGTCGCTTTGCATGAGCGGCGACATTGCCGCGCTGTCCGCATTGCCGACTCTGGCGACCACGGATCAGATGGGCGAGATCGAGTGGGCATTCACCGGACCCGGCGATGCATCCCATACGGTCCGGAGCGAGCCGCGCATGACATGCGTGGACTATGTCTCATTGCGCGATGCGGCGATGGCGGGACTCGGCGTCGCGTTGCTGCCCGATCACGCATGCCGCGAGCAGGTGGCAAGCGGCGCGCTCGTTCATGTCTTTCCGGCGTGGAAAACCGAAAGTGGAATCGTCCACATCGTGTTCACGACCCGCCGCGGACTGCCGCCCGTGGTCCGTGCGTTCATCGATCACGTGGCGTCTGTCTTTCAGCTTTGAATATGAGTGCGGGCCGCATCCGTCGCGTGTCGCTCGCCGATCTGCGCAATCGCGATACGCACGGCCTTGCGCACCTCCGGATCGCCGTCACCGAGCGCGGCTTCGAGAACGGCGAGCGCATCGGCATTGCCGAACTCACCGAGCGCGAGCGCGGCCTCCTTGCGCACGTTACTGACCGGAAACGTCAACAACGCCGAGACGGCGTGCGTGCTCGCGACATCGCGCAGACGCCCGAGCGCGCGCGCAGCCTGCAGCGTGACTTGCCAGTAGTCGTCGGCGAGCGCGCGTTCGAGCGCACCGCGCGACGCGACGAGACGCAGCTTGCCGAGCGTCGCGGCGGCTTCCTCACGCACGCGCCACGCTTCATCCGATAGCGCGTGCATCAACGTTTCGCGCACGCTGTCGTCCGCGGCGAAGCCGAGCGCGCCGACGGCGGCGTGACGCACGTCCGGCGATGCATCGGTGCGTGCGAGCTGCATCAATTGCGGCAACGCGTTCGCATGACGCAGCCAGCCCAGAACGCCGATCGCCTCGCGCCTCACGATCGACGATGCATCCGACAGTGCCGCGAGCGCGGGCCCGGTCGCGCGAGGCAAGCGCAATTCACGCAACGCGCGCAGCAGCGCCGCGCGCGTGAACGTGTCGGCATCGGCGAGATACGGCAGCAGGCGCTCGCCCGCAACGGGATCTTTCAACGCGGCGAGACTCTCCGCGGCGGCCTCGCGGGTGCCGGCGTCGGCATCGCCGAGCGCGGCGCACAGCGCATCGACGGCGTCGGCCGTGTCCCATGCGCAGAGACGCTGTGCGGCCGTGCGGCGCACGCCGGCATCGGTGTCGTGACGCAATGCATCGGCGAGCGCGGGCAGCCACGCTTCGTCTTCGAGATCGGCCGCTTCGATCACGGCGAGGCGGCGCACGGCGGCGTCGTCATCGATGAAGCGTGCGGCGAGGGCGTCGTCGGCGACGGCATCGAGAAGTGGATGGGTACGCGTCATGAGAATACCGGGTGTGAATTGTCGATGCGCGGGCTCGTCATCGAAGAAGATACGGAATGTCGACATGCACGGCATTGGTCGGGCAATCGCGTTCGCAGGGCATGCAGTACCAGCATTCGTCGAACTTCATGAACGCCTTGCCGGTGTCGGGATCGATCGCGAGCAGATCCATCGGACAGACGTCGATGCAGACGGTGCAGCCCTTGTCGGCGATGCACTTGTCTTCGTCGATCATGACGGGAAGGGACGAGCGCAGACGCGCTTCGCGGGGCACGAGGGCCATGTTCTTTCTCTCCTATGCAGCGACCGGCTGCGACGTGCGAGCCACACGCAGACGCGAATACGCGCCGCGCTCCGACTCGTCGACAGGAACCACATACGGCTCCACGGGTTTTTTGAACGACGTCATGCGTCCCGATGCGTCCTTCTTCAGATGCGCATGGCAGAACCATTCGGCATCGTTGCGCTCGGGATAATCGACGCGATGGTGATAAAGACCCCAGCGGCTTTCCGTGCGATACAGCGACGCGCGCGCGGCCATTTCGGCGCAATCGAGAATCGCGGCGACTTCGGCCGCGCGCATCAGTTCGTGCGGATCTGAAGCGCCGAGTCGCTCGACATCTTCACGAATCTCCGCGAAGCGTTGCAGGCCTATTTCCATGCGTCGCGTGACTTTCGGCGGCTGAAGATAGTCGTTCACGAAGCGGCGCAACTTGTATTCGACTTGCGCGGGCGGCAGGCCGTGCTCGCGCGACAGCGGCGCGAAGATGCGCCGACGCTCGTGCTCGATCTGCGACGCATCGAGCGCGGGCAGCGCGCGGCCCGCGACATGCGCGGCCGCATCTTCGCCCGCGAACCAGCCATACGTGAACGCGCCGAGCATGTAGTTGTGCGGCACGGCGGCCATGTCGCCCGCCGCATACAAGCCCGGCACCGAAGTGCGCGCGCGCTCGTCGACCCATACGCCCGATGCGCTGTGTCCGCTGCACAAGCCGATCTCCGAGATGTGCATTTCGATCATGCGCGCGCGATAGTCGTTGCCGCGCCGCGCATGAAAGCGTCCACGGCTCGGGCGCTCGTTGGTGTGCAGGATCGTTTCGATGGTCTGGATCGTTTCCTCCGCGAGATGATCGAGCTTGAGAAACACCGGGCCGTTGCCGCTCTGGAGTTCCTGATAGAACTCCCACATCATTTGCCCGCTCCAGTAATCGCATTCGATGAAGCGCTCGCCCTTGCCGTTGGCCGTATATCCACCGAGCGGCCCCGTCACGTAGGCGCACGCCGGCCCGTTGTAGTCCTTGATGAGCGGGTTGATCTGAAAGCATTCGAGATTCGCGAGCTCCGCGCCCGCGTGATACGCCATCGCGTATCCGTCGCCGGCGTTGGTCGGATTCTCGTAGGTGCCCATCAGATATCCCGACGCGGGCAAGCCCAGCCGGCCGGCCGCGCCGCAGCAGAGAATCACCGCCTTGGCGCGGATCACATGAAAGTCGGCGCTGCGGCAATCGAAGCCCATCACGCCCGCAATCTCGCCGTGCGGCCCATTCAACAGGCGCGTCGCGACGATGCGATTCGTGATCTCCACGCGCGCGCGTTTCAGTTGCCGGTACAGGACTTTCTTCACGTCGTGGCCTTCGGGCATCGGCAGCACATACGCGCCCATGTGATGCACCTTGCGCACCGCGTAGTCGCCGGTGTGATCCTTCTCGAACTTCACGCCCCAGCGATCGAGTTCCTCGATCGTGCGGAAGCTGTGGCGCGCATACGCATGAATCGTGGCCTGATTGACGATGCCGTCATTCGCCACGGTGATTTCCTTCGTGTACTGCTCGGGCGTCGCGTGCCCCGGGATGATGGCGTTGTTCAGGCCGTCCATGCCCATCGAGATTGCGCCGCTGCGCTTCACGTGCGCCTTGTCGATGAGCAGCACGCGCAGGTTCGGATCGCGCTGTTTCGCCTTGATGGCGGCCATCGGGCCCGCCGTGCCGCCGCCAACGACGACGATGTCGTATTCGAGTTCGTGGGTCTGCATGATCTGGATTCGCCGCTTGTTATGACAAGTCAGGACCAGATTCTAGAAGCGCGTGAACCGCGTGGGAATCAATTGTTTTTGCTTTGCTTCTGCCTGCTTCGAATAACGCGAGAAGTACCGGGCGCGGCGCGCTCGCGATCGATGCGCAGGCGATACTGGAACGTATCGCCGCGAAAATAGAGGTATTCGAAGTCGATGGGCTTGCCCTCGGCATCGTGCGTGAGGCGTTCG
Organism: Caballeronia sp. J97; assembly: GCF_905220305.1. Taxonomy (NCBI): domain Bacteria; kingdom Pseudomonadati; phylum Pseudomonadota; class Betaproteobacteria; order Burkholderiales; family Burkholderiaceae; genus Caballeronia; species Caballeronia sp. J97. The sequence goes on from NZ_CAJMZL010000045.1 coordinate 22,473, forward strand.
ATGCGCAGGAGCGGCGCGCCTTTCTTCACATCGAGCGCGTCGGCGATATCCGGCGCGGCGGCAATCGCGTCGATCGCGAGATCGGCATGACCGAGCGGCACGGCGCAGTCGTTTTCGAGCATCGGGAAGATATCGCGCGATGCGAGCTCCGCGCGCTTCAGGCGCTTTCCGATGGCCTCGGGCAGAAACGTCACTTCGTACGAAACGGGTGAGCGATTGAGCAGGCGCACGCGATGAATCTCGATGACGCTGCTGCCTTCGGCCAGCGCGAGTTGCGCCGCGACCTCCGAAGGCGCGGCCACGACGCGCATTTGCACGACGCGGTTGATGATCTCGTGCCCGCTTTCCGACATCGCCTCCGCGAAACCCTGCAAGGCGGTCACGTTCTGAAACGCCTTCGGTTGCGACACGAACGAACCTTTGCCGTGAACCTTGAAGATCAGCCCTTCCTTTTGCAGGTCGCCGAGCGCCTGACGGATCGTGATGCGGCTCACATCGAACATCGCCATCAGCTCGCTTTCCGAGGGCACGCGGCTCATCGGCGGATAGCGGCCATCGAGAATGCCGGCGCGCAACACGTCCTTGATTTGCGTGTAGAGCGGCACGGGTGAATCGAGCGAGACGGTTGGGCGGCGGGTCGGCATGAGAACGGGAAGACAAGGAGGCGGGCGCTTCAGGCTGCGATTATAGCGGCGAGCCTCGTCCTCATCGCCATAAACAAATGACGAAATATTGGTTAGCCGCGCGGGCGCGCTGCCCGAGAATGCAGACTGGCTAGTTCGAGTCGAGCGAGGATCGAAGATGAAAGAACGCAGCGCGCGGCACGCGGAAACATCAGGTTTGTCCTCTTTGCCGACGGTCACGCTCGTGACCGTGCCCGGCCTGTACGGCAGCGAGGACGCGCATTGGCAAAGCTGGCTGGAAGATGAGACGCCCGGTGCGCGGCGCGTCGAGCAACGCGACTGGAATACGCCGAATCTCGCGATCTGGAGCGATGCCGTTCGTGATGTGCTCGCGAGCGTCGACGGGCCGGTCGTCATCGCGGCGCATAGCTTCGGATGTCTCGCCACGGCGCATGCGCTGACGCATACCGCGAATGTCAAGGGCGTGTTGTTCGTCGCGCCCGCGAGCCCCGCGAAGTTCCGTTTCGCGGGTGCGTTCAGCGCGCGTCGACTCGATACGCTTTCGCTCGTCGTCGGCAGCGAGACCGATCCGTGGATGCCGCTCGACGACGCGCGCACGCTCGCGCAGCGCTGGAACAGCGCGTTCGTGAATCTCGGCGATGCCGGGCATATCAATACCGCGGCGGGATTCGGGCCGTGGCCGCTCGCGAAGCATTTCGTCGAGACGCTGGCGCGCCGCGTGTCGCCCGACTACGAAGAGGAGGCGCAGCGCGCGTATGGTTGATCCTGCTGTCTGAAAACGCGCGATGCGTGCATGGCCGCCCTCGGGCGGCCTTTGTTTGTTGTGCGGTTCGAACCCTTGTCACTGGAGAAAAAATGGCGGTACACAAGAAACTGATCGTTGCCGTTGCGCTCGGCATCGCGGCAAGCATGGCGCATGCGGACACGACGCTGCTCAACGTGTCCTACGACGTGACGCGCGAGCTGTACAAGGATATCGACGTGGCCTTCGTCGCGGACTACAAGAAGAATACGGGCGAGACGGTATCGGTGCGGCAGTCGCACGGCGCATCGAGCGCGCAGGCGCTGTCGGTGACGCAAGGCCTGCAGGCGGACGTCGTGACGATGAATCAGCCCAACGATATCGACCTGCTCGCCGAGCGCGGCCAGCTCGTGCCTGCGAACTGGCGCACTCGTCTTCCGGATGCGAGCGCGCCCTACACGACGACGATGGTCTTCCTCGTCCACAAGGGCAACCCGAAGAACATCAGGGACTGGAGCGATCTCGCGCGGCCCGGCGTGCAGGTGGTGATCGCGAATCCGAAGACATCCGGCAACGGGCGCTATGCCTATCTCGCGGCCTGGGGCTACAAGAAGCAGCAGGGCGCATCCGACACGCAGGCGCGGGACTTCGAGAAAGCCGTCTTCAGGAACGTGCCCGTGCTCGATGCAGGCGGGCGAGGCGCGACGACGACGTTCACGCAGCGCGGCATCGGCGATGTGCTCGTCACGTTCGAAAACGAAGTCGGCTTGATGAGCGCGGGTCCGGGCGCGAAGGATTTCGAGGCCGTGTATCCGTCGGTGAGCCTGCTGGCGGAGCCGCCGGTGTCGATCGTGGACAAGGTCGTGGACAAGCGCGGCACGCGCAAGGAAGCACAGGCGTATCTCGACTTCCTGTACACGCCGGGCGCGCAGGAGATCATCGCGCGGCATCATCTGCGTCCGCGCAATGCGGACGTGCTCGCGAAACATGCGAGCGAATTCAGGCCGCTGAAGACGTTCACCGTCGAGCAGATGTTCGGAAGCTGGCAGAAGGCGCAGCAGGCGCATTTCGCCGATGGCGGAACGTTCGATCAGGTCGTGGCCGACAAGAACTGACAGCGCGACGAGTCGCGCATGCGGGCGATCCGCTCACGCCGCCGCGCGACGTGTCAGCGATCGTCCCGCGTCTGCGCGACCTTCGCGCCCGCCGCGACCGGCGAGCCCATCGCCTGAAAGAGCGCGGCGGTGTCGCTCAGGCGCGCGCTGCTCGCGCGGATCGTGGAAAGACGCGCGTTGAGGTACTGCTGCTCGCTGCCGCGCGCGGCGCGCGGCGGGATCGCACCGAGACGCACGCGCGCCGCCGCATCCGCCGATGCATCGCGCGCCGCGCGGCTCGCGCTGTCGGCGAAGGCGAGTGCTTCGCTATCGGTTTCGAGGGACGCCAGCGTGTTCGCCACGTTCTGAAACGCGGCGAGCACGGTCTGCTTGTATTGCGCGACGGCGGCATCGTATGTGGCGATGGCCGCGCGGCGTTGCGCGAGCAGCGCGCCGCCATGAAAGAGCGGCTGCGACAGCGATGCGCCCACGCTCCACAACGCGCCCGCGCCCGAGAGCGCCGTCGGCCAGTCGAAGCCGCCTTTGCCCATCGATGCGGATATCGACAGGCTCGGAAACAACTGCGCGGTGGCGACGCCGACCTGTGCGGCCGACGCCTTCAATGCGGCATCGGCGGCCTGGATGTCGGGGCGCGTTCGCAGCAACTCCGAAGGCAGGACGACGGGCACATCGGACGGCACGGCGAGGCTCGCGAGATCGAGATCGTCGGGCGCGAGATCGGGTGTGCGTCCGAGCAGGACGGCGAGCGCATGACGCGTCGCGAGCCATTGCGCGCGCAAGCCCGGCAGTTGCGTTGCGAGCGAGGCCGCGTGCTGCTGCGCGTCGAGCATGTCGGCGCGCGATGCGGAGCCGAGCGCATAGCGGCGTCGGGCATCGTATGCATCGTCGTTGGCCAGCGCGACGAGACGCTCGGTCACGTCGATCTGCGCATGCAACGCGGCCGCGCCGATCGCGCCCGTCACGATGTTCGCCGCGAGCGCGCGGCGCGCGGCGTCGAGCTGAAACGCCTGTTGATCGACCTGCGCGGCAAGCGCTGCATTCGCGTAGCGCGCCGCGCCGAAGAGATCGAATGTGTATTGCGCCTGAATCTGCCCGACGAAGAGGTTGTAGAGCACGGTCGGCGGGCCGGCCTCGGGAATGCCGAAGCCGCGTTGCCGTGTCGCTTGGCCGCCTGCGTCGATCTGCGGCAACAGCGACGAGCCGACTTGCGCGCGCAACTGTTCGCGCGCGGCGACGAGACTCTTGTCCGCCGCCGCGAGATTCGGGCTCGCGCGCAAGCCTTCGTCGACGAGCGCGTTCAACGCATCCGAGCGATACAGCTTCCACCATTCGGGCACGGACGCCGCGCCCGTGACGAAGCGTTGCGATGCGCCTTCGGCCGTGACGCTCGCTTCGGTCTGCGGCGCTGCGCCGTAGTGCGCCGGCTGCGGCATCGCGGGCGGCTTGCCGTCGGGGCCGAGCGCGCATGCGCCGAGCATCGCGCATCCGAGAATCATCGCGCAGGTGCGCTTCATGACGATGCTCCTTCGCGTTCGTCGAGCTTCACGCGAAACCACGCCGCGTAGAGCGCGGGCAGATAGAAGAGGGTGAGCACGGTCGCGCTCGTGATGCCGCCCATCAGCGCGGTCGCCATCGGCCCGAAGAAGTTGCTGCGCAGGAGCGGAATCAGCGCGAGCACGGCGGCGGCGGCCGTCAGCGTGATCGGCCGGAAACGCCGCACCGTCGCGCCGATGATCGCATCGAACCGCTTGTGGCCCGAAGCGATGTCCTGCTCGATCTGATCGACGAGAATCACCGAGTTGCGCATGATGATGCCGAACATAGCGATGACGCCGAGCATCGCGACGAAGCCGAACGGCTTGCCGAATGCGAGCAGCGTCACGACCACGCCGATCAGGCCGAGCGGCGCCGTGAGCACGACCATCATCACGCGCGAAAGGCTTTGCAACTGGATCATCAGGAGCGTCAGCACGACGATCACCATGACCGGAATCTGCGCGTTGATCGACGCCTGGCCCTTGCCGCTTTCCTCCACCGATCCACCCACTTCGACGCGGTAGCCCACGGGCAGCGCGCGGCGAATCTCGTCGAGCTTCTTGTCGATCGCGTGCGTCACGTCGATGCCTTGCGCGTCGCCCTTCACGTCCGATTGCACGGTGATGGTCGGCTGACGGTCGCGTTCCCAGACCACGCCGTATTCGAGCGTGTCGACGACGCGGCCCAGCGCGCCCAACGGCACGGGCCCGTGCGGCGTCGGCATCGCGAGCGTGGCGAGCCGCGACGGATCGACACGCTCGGCGCGCGGCGCACGCAAATCGACGCTGATCAGCTTGTCGCGCTCGCGATACTGCGTGACGGTGGTGCCGGTGAGCGTCATCGCGAGAAAGCTCGCTACGTCCTGCGACGAGACACCCGCATCGCGCGCTTTCTGCTGATCGATTTCGAAGCGCACCGAGCGCTCCGAAGGCTCGTCCCAGTCGAACTGCACGTTGGTCGTGCGTGCATCGGCGCGCATGTCGGCGGCGACCTGCTCCGCGATGCGACGCACCGTGCCGATATCGTCGCCGCTCACGCGGAACTGCACCGGATAGCCGACCGGCGGACCGTTCTCCAGGCGCGACAGGCGCGTGCGCACGGCGGGAAACCGTTCGCGCAACATCGGCTCGAGCCAGCGCGCGAGTTGCTCGCGCGCTTCGACCGACTTCGCGGTGACGACGAACTGCGCGAAGTTCGGCGTCGGCAATTGCTGGTCGAGCGGCAGGTAGAAGCGCGGCGCGCCGGTGCCGACGAAGCTCACGACATGATCGATTTCATCGCGGCCCTTCAACGCCTCTTCGAGCCGCTTCGCTTCGCGCAAGGTCGCCTCGAACGACGCGCCTTCCTGAAGCCGCACGTCGATCAGCAGCTCGGGCCGGTCCGAGCTCGGAAAGAACTGCTGCGGCACGAGCGCGAAGCCGGCCATCGCGATGACGAAGAGCGCGACCGTGATCGCGAGCACGACGAAGCGCCGCTTCACGCACCAGCCGACCCAGCGGCGCAGGCGTCCGTAGAACTTCGTGTCGTAGATGTCCCCCAAGGAAACTTCCCTCGTGGCGTCGTGTGCGTGATCGTCGGGCAGATGCGCTTCCTTCTTGCGCTCCGGAAGCAGCTTGTAGCCGAGCAACGGAATCAGCACGACCGCCGCGAGCCATGAAGCGATCAGCGCGATCGCCGATACCTCGAAGATCGAGCGCGTGTACTCGCCGGTGCTGGATTTTGCGAGCGCGATCGGCAGAAAGCCCGCGACGGTGACGAGCGTGCCGGTCAGCATCGGGAACGCGGTGCTCGTGTACGCGAACGCGGCGGCGCGCGCGCGGCTCCAGCCTTGTTCGAGCTTCACGGCCATCATCTCGACGGCGATGATCGCATCGTCGACGAGCAGGCCGAGCGCGAGAATCAGCGTGCCGAGCGACACCTTGTGCAGGCCGATATCGAACAGATACATGAAGAGCGCGGTGACCGCGAGCACGATCGGAATCGAGATCACGACGACCATGCCCGTGCGCACGCCGAGCGACACGAGACTCACGATCAGCACGATGAAGACCGCTTCGGCGACCGCTTCGAGAAAGTCGTCGACGGAATGCGAGACCGCATTCGGCATGCTGGAGACTTCGGTGAGCTTCAGGCCCGCGGGCAGTTGCGCGCGCAGCCTGATCATTTCCTGATCGAGCGATTTGCCCAGACGCACGACGTCTTCGCCCGGCTGCATCGTGATGCCGATGCCGAGCACGGGCGTGCCCGCCGAACGCATCTGCGTGGCGGGCGGATCGATATAGCCGCGCCTGATCGTGGCGATATCGCCGAGCCGGAACGAGCGGCCGTTCACGTTGATGAGCGTATCGGCGAGCGCGTCCACGCTCCTGAATTGACCGCTCGGGCGCACGAACACGCGGTCCTCGGGCGTGGTCAGAACGCCCGCGCTCGAAACGGCGTTCTGGCCGTCGATAGCCTGCGCGATCTGCTGCGGCGAGATATTCAGGCGCGTGAGCGTGGTATTGGGAATCTCCACGTAGATGCGCTCTTCCTGATCGCCGAAGTAATCGACCTTCGCGACGCCCGGCACCCGCAACAGGACCGTGCGCAACGCATCGGCGTAATCGCGCAGTTGCGCGGGCGGGAAGCCGTCGCCTTCGAGCGCGTAGATGTTCGTATAGACGTCGCCGAATTCATCGTTGAAGAAGGGGCCTTGCACGCCGGGCGGCAAGGTCGCGGCGATATCGCCCACTTTCTTGCGGATCTGATACCACTCCTCGGGCACGTCCTTCGCGGGTGCGGAGTCCTTCATCTGAAAGAAGATGAGCGACTCGCCCGGGCGCGAATAGCTGCGCATGAAATCCGTGTAAGGCGTTTCCTGCAGCTTGCGCGCGATGCGGTCGGTCACTTCTTCCTGCACCTGACGTGCGGTCGCGCCCGGCCAGAAGGTGCGGATGACCATCACACGGAACGTGAACGGCGGATCTTCGGACTGCGCGAGCCGCGTGTACGAGAGGATGCCGAAGATCGTCGCCATCGCGATGAGAAACACGACGAGCGCGCGATGCCGAAGCGCCCACGCCGAGAGATTGAAGCGGCCTTCTTCGTGGCGATGCGCGTCGTCGTCTTCGCGAATGTCGCTCATGACGCGAAGTCCTCGGGACGCAGCGGCGCCACCACACGCACCTTCTCGCCCGCGGACACCGTATGCACGCCCTGCCACACGATGCGCTCGCCCGCTTCGATGCCGCCCGAGAGCGTCACGGTGCGCTCGCCATAGCGCGCGACATCGACGCGACGCAGTTCGAGCGCGTCGCCCGGTTGCTTGACGATCCACACGGCGGGATGGCCGTTGTCGTGAAAGAGCGCCGTCGACGGAATCGTGAACGCGCCCTTCGCGCCATCGGACGCGGCGAACGCGACATCCGCAGTCATGCCGAGGCGCACGTCGGGCGTCGGCGCTTCGAGCGTGAGCTTCGCGCGCCAGGTGCGGCTTTGCGTATCGGCGGCGGGCGAGAGCTCGCGCACGCGCGCCTTGAAGGTCCGCGCCGGCAATGCCGCGAGCTTCACGCTCGCTTCGCGCCCGACGGCGAATGCGCCGAGCGCGGCTTCGGGCACGTCGCAGATCACATCGATATCGCCGCTCCATGCGAGCGTGTAGACGGCCTGCCCCGCCGTGACGTTCTGGCCGGTATCGGCCTGCTCGGCGGTGATGACGCCCCCGTGATCGGCGGTGAGCGTCGCGTAGCGAAGTTGATCGGCGGAAAGCCCGGCTTGCTGCTGCGCCTGATTGCGCTGCGCCAGCGCCGACGCGTACGCGTTCTGCGTCTGTTCGAGCTGCGCGGGCGCGATGAGGTTTTCCGCGGCCTGCGCGCGATCGCGATCGAGCTGCTGCTTTGCATAGACGAGCTGATGCTCGGCGGCATCGAGCTGCGCGCGGGCGCTTGCGCTGTTCTTCTCGGCATCGGCAGGATCGAGCCGGGCGACGATTTGCCCGGTCTTCACGCTGTCGCCGAGGCGCGCGCGGCGCTCGAGAATCTTGCCGTTGATGCGAAAGGAGAGCGGGGTCGAATAGCGCGATTGAACTTGCCCGGGCAGGCTGGATGCGTTCGCGTGTCCGTCGGCTTGTGCGGCGACGGCGACCACCGGACGCGGCGCGGGCGCAGGGGCCTCGTGCCGCTTGCAAGCGACGAGCGCCACGCAGATGATCGGAACGAATGCCGCGCGTGTCACGACCGACGCAGGTGAATGGAAGCGCTTCACAGGAACCTCGGCGCCCGCAAGGGCATGGTGCCGCGCGTCGCGCACGAGCGACGCGCGGCACATGGGCGGAGCAGGGGAAAAGGGTCGTCCGGCGAGCGATTTCGAGAAACGAGCGTGAGCGGGGCGAAAGATCGAGTCGGCCTGAATGCCCCGTCCGGCAAGGGTTTCGATGGCCCGGACACAGATACGAAATGAATTCTAATACATAGTTGTATCTGAATGCAAAGACGGATTTGTAAGCCCGGCGATGCTACACTTTGCGCATGAAACCAGTACGTCTCACCCGCGAGCAGAGTCGTGACCAGACGCGCCAGCGTCTTCTCGACGCTGCGCAAGCGGTCTTCATCACCAAAGGATTCGGCGCGTCGAGCGTCGAAGATGTGGCCGCCGACGCGGGCTATACGCGCGGCGCGTTTTATTCGAATTTCTCGAGCAAGGCCGAACTGCTGCTCGAAGTGCTCAAGCGCGATCACGACTCCATCATGGCGCGACTTTCCACGCTCTTCGAGGACGGCGAGGCGTCGCGCGCCGACATGGAAGCGCGCGTGCTGCAGTACTACAGCGAGTGCTACCAGAACAACGCATGCTTTCTGCTGTGGGTCGAAGCGAAGCTGCACGCGAGCCGCGACGCGAAATTCCGCGAGAGCTTCAATGCGCTGATGCGCGAGCTGCGTCAGACCACCACCGATTACATCAGGGCGTTCTCCGAGCGTGTCGGCACGCCGCTCACGATGCCGCCGGAGCAGATGGCGCTCGGCCTCATCGCGTTGTGCGACGGCGTGCAGTTCTTCTATTCGTCCGACCCGCAATCGGTGCCGGCGCAATTCGCCGAGGACGTGCTCGCACAGTTTTTCCGGCGTGTCGTGCTGAGCGGCGCCGCCGAATAAAGCGGCGTTGCGGTTTGCGTCGCCCCGGAGATTGCATTGCCGATGGCACGCATGAATTCGATACGCTAATCTTGGCGCGAGAGCCGTAGAGGCCGCGTTTGCAGTGTTTCGAATTCGCTCGCGATCTCGCGAAACGGGGATGACATCCTGGAGGGAATCTCCCATGCGGCGCATCGAAGCGGGGCACGTCCTGACTCACGCTCGCGCATGGATGATCGCGCTCGGGGTGCTGATCGGATGGGCGGCATGCGCACTTTGCGCGACGGCCGCGCCGCTGCCCGGTCCGATGCAGAAATTCGTCTTGCCGCAGCCGGCTTCCGCCGCGAGCCCCGCATCCGCGCCTTCGCCCGCGAGTCAGGCCGACATGGTGCGTTCGCTGAACACGCTGATCGGCACGCTCGACAACGATGCGCAGCGCAGCGCGCTCGTCGCGCAACTGAAAGCCCTTCGCGACGCGACGCAGAATGCCGCGCCGCCCACGCCTGCGTCCGCGCCTGCCAATGCCGATCTGCTCGGCGCGATCGCATCGAGCATCGCATCGGTCGAAACGAATCTGAGCGACGGGCTCACACCCTTACGTTTATGGAGCGCGCGCGGCAGTGCGGCCGCGGGCGAGTTGCAGGCTGTCGTCACGGGCGCGAAAGGCGAGCCGTTCGGCAGGATCGTCGCCGGGGTGGGCGCAACGCTCGCGGGATGGGGGCTGTGCGCATACCTGCTGATTCGCGTCCAGCGTCGCATCTTCGCGCGCTATGGCCGTGACGTCGCGCTCGCGCCGAATCCGACCTCGGTTCAACTGCTTTTCTTCGCGTTGCGTCAGACCGGGCCGTGGGTCGTCGCATTCTTCGCGGTGCTGCTCTTCGTGCGCGCGATGCCCGATGCGCTCGGCCGCACTCTCGGGCTCGTGATCGCCTATGCGATCGTCGCGGGCTCCATTTTTTCGGCGATCTGCATGATCGTGTTCTCGGTGTTCAGCACGGCGCATCGCCGCGTCGCCGTGCAGCAACTGCTCGCGCACACGCTCTGGCCGCTCTTTGCGATCGGCGCATGCGGCGCGCTCGGCGATGCGACCACCAACGCCGAGGTCATGCGACAGCTCGGACCCAATCTCGCGGGCGTCGTGTCGACCTTCGCCAGTCTTGCCGCGGCGCTGCTCTCCGGTTATTTCGCGCTCGCTTTCCGAAGGCCCGTCACGCATCTGATCCGCAATCGCCCGTATGCGCGCAGGCGCGATCATCAGTTCGCGACGGAAGCGCTCGATATCCTCGCCTCGCTATGGCATATCCCGATACTGCTGATCGCGGTGGCGGCCGTGGTCGCGATCGTCGACGGCCGCGGCGCGGAGGGCGACGTGCTGCGGCCGTCCGTGCTGAGCGCGGCGCTGCTCGTGCTCACGCTGTTCGCCTCCGCGATGCTGCTGCATCTCACGCGCCGGCGCGACGCCCGCGCGCGGCGCCGGGCGCCGCATCTGGCGCGGCTGCTGCGTTTCGGATGCACGCTGCTCGTGCTGCTGATATGGCTTGCCTATCTGCGCTTCGAGCTGGAGCTATGGAGCGGACCGATCGCGCGGCTCATCAAGCACAGCGCGATGACGCCGGGCTTCAGGCACACGCTGATCGCAGTCGTCGCGACGGTGTTCGGCGCGTGGTTCATCTGGATTGTCCTCGACACCGTCATTCTCGAAGCGCTCGGTCCGAACAGTTCGCGCAACAAGACGCTCAGTCCCGGCGTGCGCGCCCGCACGATGCTGCCGCTGGTGCGCAACGGGATCTTCGTGACGGTCGCGAGCCTCGCGGCCATCGTCGCCTGCGCGAGTCTCGGCATCAATCTGACGCCGCTGCTCGCGGGCGCGGGCGTGATCGGTCTCGCGGTCGGCTTCGGCGCGAAGTCGCTCGTCACCGATCTGATCACGGGGCTCTTCATCATCGTCGAAGAGACGATCTCGGTCGGCGACTGGATCGATATCGACGGCGGACATGCCGGCACCGTGATGGACCTCACGATACGCACGGTCCGCCTGCGCGACGGGCAAGGCGCGGTTCATACCATTCCGTTCTCGCAGATCAAGATCGTGAAGAACCTGTCGCGCGATTTCGCGAATGCGCTGTTCGAAGTCCGCGTGCCGTTCTCGGTGAAGCTCGACGACATCACGCGCATGATCATGGAAGTGGGCGCCGACATGATCGATGACTATCGCTTTCGCAACGAGATACTCGGGCCGGTCGAAGTCTTGGGGCTGGAGCGCTTCGAGGCGAACTGCATCGTCGTGAAAGGACAGATCAAGACGAGACCGCTGCAGCAATGGAGCGTGGCGCGTGCGTTCAACGCGCGGCTCAAGCTCAAGATGGATGAAGCCGGCATCGAGATGCTGTTGCCGCAGATGCAGATTCACGCGTCGAAGGAACGCGAAGAGCGCGCGCAGGCGCAGACCCGGCATGCAGCGGACGGCGCCGTGCAGCCGGATCTTCGCGTGCTCAAGGAATCGCCCTGAATCAGAACGGCCATACCCATTCGGCGATTTCCGGCTTATCGGTGCCGTGCGTATGCGCGTAGTCGAGGTGGCGAATGATCGTGTTCTTCATGTCTTCCCTTAAATGCGCGGTCCTCCCCTGCAATCGCGGCACGCGATCGAGGACATCGATCACGAGATTGAAACGATCGACCTGATTGAGTATCGCCAGTTCGAGCGGCGTGTTGATGTTGCCCTTCTCCTTATAGCCGCGCACGTGCAGATTCTCGTGATTGCGGAAGCGATAAGCGAGCCTGTGGATCAGCCACGGATAACCGTGAAAGTTGAAGATCACGGGCTTGTCCAGCGTGAACAGGCTTTCGAAATTGCGTATGCTCGATCCGTGCGGATGTTCGGTGTTGGGTTGCATCTTGAAGAGATCGACCACGTTCACGAAGCGCAGCTTCAATTCGGGCAGCCGTTCGCGCAGTATCGCGGCGGCGGCCAGCGCTTCCTGCGTCGCGACATCGCCGCAACAGGCGAGGACGACATCGGGCTCTTCGCCTTCATCGGTGCTCGCGCGCCGCCACACACCCATGCCTTTCGCGCAATGCACGATCGCTTCGTCGATGGTCGCGAACTGCAAATGCTTCTGCTTGTCCGCGACGATGATGTTGATGCAATCGCTCGAACGCAGGCACTGATCGGCCACGACGAGCAGCGTATTGGCATCGGGCGGCAGATACACGCGCGTGACCGATGGGCTCTTGTTCGTGACGAGATCGATGAAGCCCGGGTCCTGATGCGAGAAGCCGTTGTGATCCTGCCGCCACACGGTGGAAGAAAGCAGAATCGTTTCCGACGAAACCGACGCGCGCCACGGCACGTGGTTCTTGCAGATGTCCAGCCATTTCGCATGCTGGTTGAACATCGAGTCGATCACATGCGCGAAAGCTTCATAGGTATGGAAGAAGCCGTGTCGCCCCGAAAGCAGATAGCCTTCGAGCCAGCCGAGCAGCGTGTGCTCGGAGAGCATTTCCATCACGCGGCCGTCGCGGGACAGTTCGCCGCCGTCCTCGTCTTCAGGAAGGAAGTCGGCCATCCAGACTTTCTTGCTGACTTCGTAGATTGCCTGAAGGCGATTCGATGCCGTTTCGTCGGGACCGAACACGCGGAACCGGTCCATGTTGCAACGCATGACATCGCGCAGAAAGGCGCCGAGCGGACGCGTGTTCTCATGCTGGATCTTGCCGGCCTGCCCGACATCGACGGCATAGTCGCGGAAGTCGGGCAGCTTCAATTCCTTGCGCAGCACGCCGCCGTTCGCGTGCGGATTCGCGCTCATGCGCCTCGTGCCGGTCGGGGCGGTCGCCCTGATCTCTTCACGCAGGCGACCGGCTTCGTCGAAAAGCTCTTCGGGCTTGTAGCTCTGCATCCAGCGTTCGAGCACCGCGAGATTCGCGGGGTTGGAATGGACATCGGAGAACGGAACCTGATGCGCGCGCCACGAGCCTTCGACCTTATGGCCGTTGATCTCCTTCGGACCGGTCCAGCCCTTCGGCGTGCGCAATACGATCATCGGCCAGCGCGGCCGCTCGACGTCCTTGCCGCTGCGCGCCTTGTCGCGGATCGCGCGGATCTCGGCGACGGCGGCATCGAACGTTTCCGCCATCTTCCGATGCATCTCGGCATGATCCGATCCCTCGACGAAATAAGGCCGATAGCCATAGCCGACGAACAGGGCCTCCAGTTCGTCGTGGCTGATGCGCGCGAGAATCGTCGGATTGGCGATCTTGTAGCCGTTGAGATTCAGGATCGGCAGCACCGCGCCGTCGCGCGCGGGATTGATGAACTTGTTCGAATGCCACGCGGTCGCGAGCGGGCCGGTTTCCGCTTCGCCGTCGCCGACGACGCACGCGACGATCAGATCAGGATTGTCGAGCGCCGCGCCATAGGCGTGCGACAGGCTATAGCCGAGCTCGCCGCCTTCATGAATGGAGCCCGGGGTTTCGGGTGTCACATGCGAGCCGATATGACCGGGAAAAGAGAACTGCTTGAAGAACTTCTGCATGCCCTCGACATCTTCGGTCTTGTCCGGATACACCTCCGAATACGTGCCTTCGAGATACGTGGGGCCGAGCACGCCGGGCGCGCCGTGACCGGGCCCGGCCATGAAGATCACGTCGAGATCATCGCGCTTGATCACGCGGTTCAGATGCGCCCACACGAACGACAAAGCGGGGCTCGCGCCCCAATGCCCGAGCAGGCGGTGTTTCACGTGCTCGGATCTGAGCGGCTCGCGCAGAAGCGGATTCTCGGCGAGAAAGATCATGCCTGCCGAAAGATAATTGCACGCGCGCCACCATGCATCGACGAGGCGTAGTTCTTCGTCCCCAAGTGCGGAAGAATGCGACGCGCCATTCCTGGAGTGCTTGCTCATCAAGAAGTCTCCTTTCAGTAAAGGTTCATCGGCAATTGCGGAAATGCAATGGACAAAAGGTGCTGTCCTGCAGAATCAGTACTTGATGTTGCGCGCTGCCTGTCGCCCATGCTGTTTCGTTTCGCGCTTGTCCTGACGGCAATGCGAATTGGACTGCTGGTTCGCGGCGCGGCAATCCTGTTTGGTATGGCGGGCGTGCTGACGCGTGTCCTGTCGGACGTCGCGTGCCGCCCGGCGTTGCTGGGCCTGTTCCGTTGCGAAAGAGGCGTTCGGTGCGGCACAGACGAGTATTGCAGTGGACAAAGCAATGAGTCGAAGCTGACGCGCGAGCATCATGCGATCTCCTGAGAGTGCGTCGACAAATTCCCGACGCTCTTCAAGATAGATGCTGTGAGAAGAGTTGTGAAACGCGTTGAGCGAATAAAAGGGCTCGTTTCGATTCCCTGAACAATTCCTCGGTGCGATTCGCGATGCACTATTTCTTCGCTGTACATCATTCCCCGGAAAGACGCCGTCAAATGAATTAAAATGATTTAACAACGCTCAGATTGATTCGACCGAAGCGTCTTGCAGAGATTCGATGACACGCCATATCCGAAGATATTGGCTCGCCGGCATCGCGGCTTTTCTTGTCGGCAGCTTCGCATCAGCCAGTGAGCAAACTCGCGTGATCCCCGTTCAGCGAGTGGCGGCGAATGTGCTGTTCTTTCCGGCTCCGGCGATTGTCTCGACCGCGAGCACCCATCCGTCCGCCGCCCGTCATCCGCGATATATCTTCAAAAGCACCATGGACGCGCTCGATGCCGTCACGCTGTCGAAATACGACAGGAGCGTTCATCCCGATCTGAGCCAACTCGCGCGGGCCTATCCGTTGCCGCCATCGCCCAATTCGGTGCCCGGCCCGGTGCGACCGCGCGACGACATCGGCAGCGACGTCGACGACTGGCATTTCTATGCCAACCCGCAACTCGGCGTGAATCACGAGCACGAAAAGGGCATGACATTCTCCGTGCGCCACGATTTCTGAGGGCGTGCCACGCTGCGTGGCCTGCGCGACATTTCGCGGTTGCCGGTGGTCGATTCAGTCGCATAATGTGGGTGGAGCACGCCGTGTCTTTCCCCGACATCGATGGAGCCCAGGCAAATGAACAAGTTGCTGATTTCCAGCGCGACCACGATGTTCACGCTCGCGGGCGCGGCGCACGCACAAAGTAGCGTGACGCTCTACGGCCTCATCGATGCGGGCATAACCTACTCGAATAGTCAGATCAATTCGACTGGCAGCGGGCACAGCAACTGGGAGTTGAAAAGCGGCCCTGTCCAGTACAGCCGATGGGGTTTGCGCGGCGCTGAAGATCTGGGCGGAGGATTGAAAGCCATCTTCAATTTAGAGAGCGGCTTCAACCTGAACGACGGGCAGTACACGTCCAGCAACCGCATCTTCAATCGTCAGGCGTATGTGGGCTTGTCGAGCCGCGATTACGGCGTGCTCACCTTCGGCCGGCAGACCGACGACATGGTCGATTTCGTCGCTCCGCTTTCATTGACGGGAACGCAATATGGCGGGACGCACTTCGCGCATCCGTTCGATATCGATAACCTCAACGATTCGTTCCAGATCAATAACGCCGTGAAATATCAGAGCCCCGATTTCGCGGGATTCAAGCTCGGTGCTTTATATGGGTTTTCGAATCAGGCCGGCGGCTTTTCGAACAATCGTGCGTATAGCTTCGGCATTTCGTACATTTGGGGTCCGCTCAATTTCGGGGCGGGGTTCCTGCAGCTCAACAGCGACGCTGCGACGCCGGGACAGCTCAACACCAATGGCGCCGTCACCGATACGACCGGCTCGTCGCTGCAGGGCGTGCTCACGAATACGGCCGTTCCGCTGGGCGCGCTGTCGAGCCGTCAGCAAACGTGGGGCGCGGGCGTAAACTATGCGTTCGGCCCGGCGGTTGCCGGTCTCGTCTATACGCAGACCAATCTGACGGAGTTGTTTCAGACCGGCTTGAGCACGCATGTCCAGAACTTCGAAGGCAACGTGCGTTATGCGTTGACGCCTGCCGTCGAACTATCCGCCGCGTACACGTATTCGCGCGCGAGCGGCCTTGCCGGCTCGGGCAACCCGCACTGGAATCAGGTCAGCGCGATGGCCGGCTATAGTTTATCGCGACGCACCGATGTCTACGTCCAGGGCGTATGGCAAGGCGTGAGCGCCAGCAGCAACTCGCCGCTGGGCGTCGCATGGATCAACGGCCTCACGGCGCCTTCGTCGACGAGCAATCAGGTCGAGGCGACGGTCGGCTTGCGGCATCGCTTCTGAGCGCCGTTCTCAACGTGCGGCGCGTCATGCTTCATCATCCGCGCCGGATTGCGCTGCATCGTCGAGCTTCTTCATGTTGTCGAGCAGCTTGAGCAGATAGTGCAGCGTGTGCGTCACGTCATCGACGGAAAAGTCCTTCAGCACTTCCTCGTAGTACCCGTGGATCTTCGGCGTTGCGTGCCGCGTCCATAGCTCACGCCCCGGCGCAGTCATCGTGATGAGCCGCGAGCGGCGGTCGCGGCCATCCGCGCTCGCGCTCAGGTGGCCGTCGCGCTCCATGCGGCTCACGAGCCCCGACAGGTTCTGCCGGCTCACCATCAGATACCGCGCCAGATCTCCCACGCTCATGCCGCATTCGGCTTCCGGCCGCGAAAGCGCGCCGAGCACCGCCCATTGCTGCGTCGTCAGCCCTTCCGCTTCGACCGCACGGCTTCCCGTTTTATGCAACATATTGGCACATTGGTATAGGCGAAAGAACAGCCGGTTGGCGAGCTCGAGCTTCGCCGTATTGCCTGATTTTGCGGAAACCAAGGGATTCTCCTAAGCACATCGTTCTTGTCTTCGTCGCGACGTGTTCCTAGTATACGTCAATATGTTGACGTATTTAAGCGGCGCGATCGATTCGGTCCGATAGCCGCAATGGTAACGCTGACTACTCACGGAGAAGACTGTGCAAAGACTGCAAGGCAAGACGGTGATCGTCACGGGCGGTGGCGGTGGCATCGGCGGGGCGACATGCCGTCGTTTCGCAGCGGAAGGCGCGCGTGTCGCGGTGCTGGATCTGTCGCTCGACGCGGCCGACAAAGTGCGCGACGAGATTCGCCGCGCCGATGGCATCGCCGAAGCCATTCGCTGCGACATCGCGAATCGCGCGGACGTGGATGCGGCGATCGCATCGGTCGAGGCGAAGCTCGGTCCCATCGACATACTCGTGAACAACGCGGGATGGGATGTGTTCAAGCCGTTCACGAAGACGGAGCCGAGCCAGTGGGAACGGCTCATCGCGATCAATCTGACGGGCGCGCTGCATCTGCATCACGCGGTGCTGCCGCGCATGGTCGAGCGCAAGTCGGGGCGCATCGTGAATATCGCATCGGATGCGGCGCGCGTCGGCTCGTCGGGCGAAGCGGTCTATGCCGCCTGCAAGGGCGGGCTCGTGTCGTTTTCCAAGACCATCGCGCGCGAGCATGCACGCCATGGCATCACGGTGAACGTCGTCTGTCCCGGTCCGACCGATACCGCGCTCTTCGCCGAATACAAGGAAGGGGCGGGCAATCCCGACAAGCTGCTCGAAGCGTTCCAGCGCTCCATTCCGCTCGGCCGCATCGGCCAGCCCGACGATCTGCCCGGCGCGATCGTCTTCTTCGCGAGCGACGACGCGCGCTACATCACCGGCCAGGTGCTGAGCGTATCCGGCGGCCTGACGATGGCCGGCTGAATCCGAACGGGAACGAGGAATCATCACGATGAACTACGAAGACATTCTCTACGAAGTGCGCAACGGCGCGGCATGGATCACGATCAATCGTCCCGAGAAGATGAACGCGTTTCGCGGACGCACCTGCGACGAACTGATTCACGCGATCAATCGCGCGGGCTATGCGCGCGAGATCGGCGTGATCGTGCTCGCGGGCGCGGGCGAGAAAGCGTTCTGCACCGGCGGGGATCAGTCGGCGCACGAAGGGCAATACGACGGACGCGGCACCATCGGCTTGCCGATGGAAGAGCTGCACAACGCCATCCGCGATGTGCCCAAGCCCGTGATCGCGCGCGTGCAGGGTTATGCGGTCGGCGGCGGCAACGTGCTGTGCACGATCTGCGATTTCACGATCGCATCGGAAAAGGCCGTGTTCGCGCAGGCCGGCCCGAAGGTCGGATCGGTCGATCCGGGTTACGGCACCGCATTTCTCGCGCGCGTGGTCGGCGAGAAGAAGGCGCGCGAGATCTGGTATCTGTGCCGCCGCTACCCCGCATCCGAGGCGCTCGCGATGGGCCTCGTCAATGCAGTGGTTCCGCACGAGGCACTCGATGCCGAAGTGCAGAAGTGGTGCGACGAGATCATGGACAAGAGCCCGACCGCGATAGCGATCGCGAAGCGCTCGTTCAACATGGACACCGCCCATCAGGCAGGCATCGCGGGCATGGGCATGTACGCGCTGAAGCTCTACTACGACACCGAGGAATCGCGTGAAGGCGTGCGCGCATTCCAGGAGAAGCGCAAGCCGGATTTCCGGCGTCATGCGAAGTAAGCGGGAGCGATGCCATGAATCCCTATCTCGATGAAGACCTCGTCGCGCTCGGCGAACATGCGCGACGTTTTGCACTCGGACGCGTCGCGCCCGGCTTCGAGGCACGCGACACGACGCGCACGCTCGACCGCGAGCTCATGCTCGAAATGGGGCAGATGGGCTTCATCGCGCCCGAGCTGCCCGAGCGCTATGGCGGCCAGGGGCTGGGCTGTCTCGCGGCGGGCGTCATCCATGAAGAGATCGCGCGCGCGGATCTGAGTCTTTCGTATATCAACCTGCTTGCATCGCTCAACGGGCAGATTCTCGCGCAGCACGCCGCGCCCGAGATCGCGCGGCCCTGGCTCGAACGGTTGACGCAAGGGCGCGCGCTGCTCGCGATCGCGCTGACCGAGCCGCGCGGCGGATCGGACGCGGCGAATCTGCGGCTGCGCATGGAGCGCGTCGGCGATCACTACGTGCTCAACGGCGAGAAGACGTCGATATCGGCGGCGGATCAGGCCGATGCGGCCGTCGTGTTCGCGCGCACCGGACGTGTCGAGGATGGCGCGCGCGGCGTCTCCGCAATGCTCGTGCCGATGGATCTGCCGGGCATCACGCGCAATCGTTTCGACTGTCACGGCCAGCGCGCGATCGGGCGCGGCTCGATCTTCTTCGAGAACGTGCGCGTGCCGGTCGATCATCGGCTCGGCGACGAAGGCAAAGGCTTCGTGCAGGTGATGCAGGGATTCGACTTTTCGCGCGCGCTGATCGGCTTGCAGGTGCTCGCGGTCGCGAAGGTGAGTCTCGAAGAGACGTGGGCCCATGTCGCGCAACGCGAGGCCTTCGGCAAGCCGCTGTCGGCATTTCAGGGCGTGTCGCATCCGCTCGCGGACTTCGAGACGCAGGTCGAAGCTGCGCGTCTGCTGTGCCTGCAAACGCTGTGGCTCAAGGACCGAGGCTTACCGCACACCGCCGAAGCCGCGATGTGCAAATGGTGGGGCCCGAAGCTCGCGTATGACGTCGTGCATCAATGCCTGCTGTCGTTCGGACACGGCGGCTACGATCGCGGACCGATGGAGCAGCGGCTGCGCGATGTGCTCGGCTTCCAGATCGGCGACGGCACCGCGCAGATCATGAAAACGATCATCGCCCGTACGCGCGCCGGGCGCGACGCGGTGCCCGCGTGACCCACATCAGAGGAGCTCAGACATCACATGGAGTTCGACGCCGTACTGATTCCGCCGAGGCGCGAAGAGAGCATCGCGCGCGGCTACTGGCACGACCGCACCATCAACGACGATCTCGATGCGTGCGTTGCGCGCTGCCCCGACAAGCTCGCGCTCACGGCGTTTCAGGTGGAGAGCGGCACGACGACGCGCTTCACGTATCGCGAGATGGCGTCGATGGCCGATCGCATCGCCGTCGGTCTCGCGCGGCTCGGCGTCGGACGCAACGACGTCGTGTCGATGCAGTTGCCGAACGGTTGGGAATTCACGCTGACGTATCTCGCGTGCTCGCGCATCGGCGCGGTGGTGAATCCGCTCATGCATATCTTTCGCGAGCGCGAGCTCGGCTTCATGCTAGAACATGCCGCGAGCAAGGTGCTGATCGTGCCGCGCATGTTTCGCGGCTTCGACTTCGAGCAGATGGCGAAGGGCCTGCAAGCGCGCTTGCCCCGGCTGGAACATGTCGTGGTGGTCGGCGGAGAGGGCATCGACAGTTTCGAGGCGCGATTGAGCGAACCCGCGTGGGAGCGCGAAGCGGATGCGCGCGAGATCCTCACGCGTCATCGTCCCGGCCCGGACGACGTCACGCAATTGCTCTACACGTCCGGCACCACGGGCGAGCCCAAGGGCGTGATGCACACGGCGAACACGCTGATGTCGAACATTCGCCCGTATGCCGACGCGATGCGCCTCGGTCCGGACGATGTCGTGCTGATGGCTTCGCCGATGGCGCATCAGACGGGCTTCATGTACGGCCTGATGATGCCGCTCATGCTCGGCGCGAGCGCGGTGCTGCAGGACATCTGGCAGCCGCAGACGGCGATCGCGCTGATACGAAGCGAGCGCGTGAGCTTCACGATGGCATCGACCGTATTTCTGACGGATCTCGCCGATGCGCTCAGTCAGAGCGGGCAATCCGCGCCGACGTTGCGCACGTTTCTGTGCGCGGGCGCGCCGATTCCCGGACCGCTCGTCGAGAAGGCGCGCACGGCGCTCGGCGCGAAGATCGTATCGGCGTGGGGCATGACGGAGATGGGCGCGGTCACGCTGACGCGGCTCGACGACGACGACGAGCGCGCCTCCAGCACCGACGGCGCACCGCTTCCCGGCGTCGAGGTGCGCATCGCCAATGCCTGCGATGCACCGGTGCCGTCGGGCGTCGTCGGCCGCCTGCTGGTGCGCTCGTGCTCCGGCTTCGCCGGCTATCTTTATCGCGCGCATCTGAACGCCACCGACGAGGAGGGCTGGTTCGACACCGGCGATCTCGCCTGCCTCGACGAGCGCGGCTATATCCGCATCAGCGGCCGGAGCAAGGACGTGATCATCCGCGGCGGCGAGAACATTCCGGTCGTCGAGATCGAGGCGCTGTTGTATCGCCATCCGTCGATCGCGGCGGCCGCGCTCGTCGCGTATCCGGACGAGCGGCTCGGCGAGCGTGCATGTGCCGTCGTCGTCATGAAGCCGGGCGAGCAGCTCGATCTGGCCGACATCGCCGGCTTTCTGAAGTCGCACAAGGTGGCGATGCAATACGTTCCCGAGCGCCTCGTCGTGCGCGACAGCTTGCCGACGACACCGGCGGGCAAGGTGCAGAAGTTCAAGCTGCGCGAGTGGTTGCGCGAAGGAGCGTGAAGATGGAGAAGCCAGCCATCATCGACTTTCGGACTGCCCGAGATCAAGCAACGGCGTGATGCCGGGAGCGGGCGGCGAGGCGCTCGCCGCGCGCATCGCGGGCTATTCGCTGCCTGCGTTGAGGGCGATCAGGGAGTCTGTGAACCGCGCGTATGAATCGTCGCTGGCGAAAGGGCTCCGCTTCGAGCGGCGCAAACTGCAAGCGCGCCTCGCGAGCGAGGATGCACATGAAGGCAGGAGCACGTTCATCGAGAATCGCACGCCGGCGTTCGATCACCGTTGATCAGGCCGCGGGCCGCGTGGCGATGCTGACTTCGTGCCGATACTTGCGGCCCCATTCGGTCGCGGGCAATGCGTATTCGTTCGAGCAGAAGTGCTCGAACTCGCGCCACGTTTCCTTGTAATCGCCGTCGCGCGCGAGTTCGAACTGATTCCCGTTTGTCGCGCACGCCGCGAGATTCATGAACTGCTTCAATATCGGCCGGCAGGCGTGGCTGATATACGCGTCCGCTTCCTCTCTCGGCCACTCGTTCGCGGCGACGAGCATTTGACGCCACGCGAGAATGGTTTCGCGACAGGTGTCGCATTGCGCGTCGCCCTGAATGAGCGCACTCGCTTCGAGAACGGCGGTCGCGAGTTCCTCGAATTTCGCAAGCTTGATCGAGGCGGCGCGGGCGAGGGAACACGGCTTGCCGTCGTCGCAGTCGACGAGCGCGCCGTTGAACTCCGACGGCGGCTCTAACTTCATAACAATGCCTTCTTCATGCAGCATCACGCGCACGCCGAAATCCGCGACGAGCATCGCGAGCCGGCAGCCCCAGCGTATGCTCATGTCGTGAAGCCAGGCTTCATCGGACGTTCGGAGCGCAGCGGCGATTTCCTCGCGCGCGTCGGCGAGCCATCGGCTTTGCGCAACTCCATCTGTTCGACTCATGACGTCATCCCGATGCGCGTGGAGTGAGTAGCTTAACTCGCGCGGGACGGAATGTGCGTAACACCGACTGCTGGCCAACATGCACTGCAATTTCGCCAGCACGCGGATGAAGAGCGCCGATGCGCGCCGCCGTGCCCGATCATCGGGGCGATCGCAACCTGAACGAATGACGAGGGAACATGAAGACGCGAGCAGCCATCGCAT
>NZ_CAJMZL010000046.1:0-42006 GCF_905220305.1 Caballeronia sp. J97
ACTACTTAGCGGCAACCCCGACGTTTGAACTTAGCAGCAACACTATGTGTCAGAGCTTTTTAGTAATGTCGGGTTTGGGGGGGTGCGGCGGATTTCTTGGACTATCAGGAGCTAGTCCATGTCTTCGTACGAAGACCGCATCCGAGCATTGAAGCTCTACTTGACGCTTGGGAAGCGCCTGACCGCGACCGTTCGTCAATTAGGCTATCCCACAACGAAATCTCTTGAACGCATCAAGGTGATCGAGGCGGTGTGCGAGCATCGGCTGGCGATGGTCCGGGCGGCCGAACGACTCGGTCTGATGTCGAAACACCTGATCACGATTCGAACGTGATCGCTTCAATCGGACGCCGTTGATGGAGCCGCACCCCCAACCAAATCACGAAGTCGAGGCACTCAAAGCCCGCAGCATAGCCGGTGATCTCGCACTCGATCACGCTCGGACTCAACAGACGAACGACGCAATCACTTGGTTCTTCCCAGAGTTCTTCTGGATTGAACGCGTCAACGAGCATCTTCCAAAGCGTCAATGCACGAAAAATCGCTTGTCGATCATTGGAGGTCAGCGGCTCGCGGAACTCGATCTCCACTCTGACCGCCGCGTGCAGATCATCGACTTGATTCACCTCGAATGGGAGCGAGAGCGGTAAAGAAGGAGTGGGTACACCATCGTCTCTCGTATCGACGACACCGGTTTCCTGTCGTATGTCGAGCGTGTCGACCCGACACTCACCGACCGCTGACCAGCATTCGATGATTCTTGAGAACGCTCGAAACGCCGTCCGCGATACCCGCCTGCAGCTCAGGTAGAACGCGATTGTCGAGCTTCGCGTTCTCCGTATGTCATCGAGCCGGATCTGGCAGGGTCCAAAGTAGCCGATTTCCACCGCGCGCAGCCAGCGGGCGACACACTCCTCCAGCGCCGCAGCGTCGGAGTCGGCGGCCTGAGCCAGCGAAATAACAATCTCGACGGTCCCGCTCACATCGTCATGTATCGAATCGTGCAAGCCAGGCCTCCGATTCTTCTTCATCCAGACCGGTCAACTCTGTTGCCGGCCCCCCAGCACGATATTTCCGCAAATACGAGCCAACCCTTCGGTATAACGGCAGATCATCCGCGCGATTCCGATCGCCGAACTGCGGACGCTCACCCGCCCTGATGCATGCGCCCGGACCCATTGGCATAACGGTGATCGCATCGTCGGACAGATCGCGCGCGACCTGATCCAACCCGCCCAATTCCTTCAGCAGGTCCGGTCCGATCATCGTCAACCAGTTCACGGGCGCCAAATTCTGACTGCAAAGTGCAAACGGATTGCCCAGCGACAGTCCCGGATATCGCTTGAGCAACGGACCGATCAGCGCCGACACTTCAGCGTCCCTGTCCACGGACATGTCGTTCCAGCACAGCGAGTATCCGACGTGCCCGTAGCGAAAAGGGAAAGCGGCAGCCAGGCGATTCAATATTGCCAACAGCTCCTCCCAGCACTCTGCCATCGAGTTTTCGAGATGAATCTGCAGGCAACTGTAGGTCCCATCGCTTAACGTCGCAAAAGCCGGCGGCAAATAGTCGAGCATGCCATCGCCGCAGAATACGCGATAGAACGGAAGGGCAAACTCCGGGTCGGGCTCCTGACAAAGGGTCGGGAACACGTCTACATATTTCTGTGAGAACTTCTTCTCCCTGCGCATCGAACTGGCAAGAAACCATCGCAGGGAAGGTTCATATCGCTCGAGAAACAGTGCATAGCAATCAACAGGTCCCGTCACGAGTTCCTCCTTGGGCCTATCCGTATACAGCGCGATCTCCAGGGACAGCGTGAACACCGTCCCGTCTTCATCGCGCTGCGTGAACTTGCTCAGTGATCTGTTGCGTTCCGCAGTCATTTCTTCTTCGCCTTGGATTTGGCCTTCGCTTTTGCCTTGGCCTTCGCTTTGGGCTTCGCCTTGGCCTTCGATTTCTTGGCGCATCCGCACGTCTTCGGTGTCACCTTTATATAGTCGCCCTTTCGGTGCGGCCTGTGTCGACCCTGCCCCAACTCCTCGTGAAACACTCTCTGCCGCGGCGTGAAAGCCTCACCCACCGCCTTGAGTTCTACCATTACTTTTGTAACCTTGTTGTACAAGTCAGGAATGCATATCCCCCCTCCCTTTGCCTTCAACTTGAATCGCTTTTGCCGCGTCCAGTTTCGCTTTCCTTTGATAAACCGTTTCTCCGCCCGAGCACTCTGGCCTCGGCCCTTTCCCTTCTTGTAGAACGCGCAAATCGCCTTGCACAGCTCTTTGGCCACCTTCGGCCCGATCGCATCCTGCAGCTCTTTCATCGTTGCAGCGTTCACCGGGCTGCCGCCGTTGTTGCCCATCGCGTCGCCGAGGAGCTGAATATTCTTCCCCTCGGCTTTCACATCCATCGACCCTGGCGCCAGCCACTCCGTCTTGCCCTGAGTCTTCGAGGAGATGATGCCTCCGCCCGTCCCCTGGCTCGCCACGTCGCCGGAAGGCTGGCTCATGAAATACGAACCCTTGATCGCTACCTTCTTTCCTTCGAACCTGACAGTCGTGGTTGCGTCAGTCAGCCGGTCGCCTGAGGTTCCGAGGTTCGGCAGCGGCGTGGGAACGAACGGCGCCGGAGGCCCCGGCATCTTGCAGACGTTCGGCGTTGTCGCCAGCGATCGGCCTTGACTGCCCTCCGTCACAGGCGTCTTGGGCGGATTGACAGAGATGCTGGACATCGTTCGCTGCCGCCGCTCAGAGTGGGGTGTGCACCACGGCCGCGGCGCGTTCGCCCCCTTCCGAACTCGCCCACAGTAGCGTGAGCGGCCCCTTGGCGTATCCCCGGGCTGCGGCTTCGACCGCCAGATTCACGAAAAGCGGTCCGGATGCCGCCCCGACGTCGCCCCAGCAATCGGCAGGCGTGACAAAGCGCGTCGCGTCCACGAAGGCCAGTTGCGTGCGCAACACGGTCAACGCAAATTCCTCCGACCGGTATGGCTCCCCGTTGAGATCGCAGATCGAATTGTCGAAACGCTCGTCGGGCAGCTTGAGCGATGCGCTCGCACGGCGAATCGCCTGCGAAAGTCCCAGACCGACGCAGATGGTGGAAGTGCGAATCGGGCTGGGCTCTTGCGCAATCTCCACAGCGTGCAACCACCCCACGACGTCCAGCCCCATCAGGCGCGCGGTCGCGCCGGTTGTCAGAAGACAGAAGCCCGCCGCCTCTCCGGGAGGAAATCCGTTCCGGTTAGCCGGACTCTTCAGCATGCCGACTTCATCCATCCATTCGAGCGAATCGGCCATCAGGTACGAGTCCACACCGCCTACCAGGCAGAAGCGACTCGCTCCTCCAAGCAAGATGTCGCGCGAATGCTTCAACGCCAGAAGACCGGAAGCACTGCCGTTGGGAAAAAACCTGATATCCGCCTTGCCCGACGTGTACTTCGTGATAGCCATGACGTCAATTAACGCGTCCTCGATGTCGGCAGGCAATCCCGGTCTTGCACCGGGTAACCCGATCATCGCGGGCACCGTCTCGGGCGATGCGTTGATGCGAGTGAGCACAGCCAGCGCTTCCGTGAGCGCAGGAGCCGCCAGGTGTGCAAATCGTCGCGCATCCTGCAGCCCCGGATCGAGCGTGGGCTCCGGCGCGACCATCATTGGCGCGCCGACCTTGTCCAGCAGCCAGGCATGCTCGCGAAGTCCCGAGATGCCTGCCCGTACCGCGGCTGCGGCAGACTGGCTCGCGAGCCCGACGGCGCACCGCACGCCTGCCCCGACAATAGCGATCGATGTGTTGGGATCGAGCGGGTCCATGAGCTCAGAAGTACAACTTCTCGCGAATGACTGTCGTGTCGAGATCGTCGAGTTCGTGATGACAGTCGAGGCTCGTCTGCCAGACCATGATCACGCGCCTCGCGTCAGGCTCGATGATGACCGTCTGCAGTGACGCGCGATGCTCCACCACCTCGCTGCCAAACCATGTGGAAAAAGCGAGATACACCTTGGGCAAGCGAAACTGCCATCGGCCGGACTGCGTGAGATTGACCAGCACTGCGATCTCGCCACCTCGCAAGTAGCCGACCGTCTGCTGGTCGGTGGGCGCGCTCTGATAAAAGCGATCGTCGAAGTCATCCGGCAGAAGCGGAAACTTGTTCTCCATCCACTCGTCGTCGTACGTCCCGCCGCATTCCAGCCGTGGCGACCAGTAACTCGCGATCGCGCCAAAGCCGGCGGGCGAAGGCCGATCTCGCCAGCTCGAAATAAGCTGTCCGGGATACTCGACATTGGGCAGCAGATGCCCGTTCAGTTGGCCAGCCGACATGGCAAACCCCGCACCCACGGGATTGCTCGAATACAGACGCTGCCTGCTCGGGTCCGGGTCGCTCTTATCCCAACCTCCGAAGGCCCGTTCATACGTGATCGGCATGCGCTCGAACGCCAAGGGCGAGCTTGCCCGCAGGCCACCCGTATAGCCCGTGTACCAGAGACGGTCACCCCAAACCCGCAGACGCTTCGTCAAGGCGCCAATCCGAAATCCGACGTCCACAGACTCAGCGGGTTTGCCAGCCGGTGCATATGCCTGTCCGTTGATGAGGATGTCCGTCGTCGCCTTCGTGGCGATGAGGTCCGCCTCGTAGAGCATGCTGGACCTCCCGGGCTCGCGCGAGTACTCAGGCGAATAGAGCGGTGGCAACTGGTGCGCTGCCAGCTCGACCGTACCGTCCTCCTGCACGAGATAGGTCGCCTTGACGACCACCACCCAACTCTTTTCGCCGTCCTTGTCCATCACGATGGTGCGTTCGGCGGCGAATGGGGTATCGTTTTCGAGTTGGAGCATCGTCTCTTGGCGTCGGTCTGGTACCGCCCGGCTGACGCAACGGAAGCGAAACCCCTCGGCATCGTTCCCGCGAGTCTGGTCGAGCATTGAATCTAAGACGACGCAAAGGCGGAGATTTTGCAAGGGCTGGTGTGCAAAGGGGGAAGGCAAAGCGCGCACACCGTCCGCGGCACACGGAGCGTCTCGGGCAGTCGTCGCAGAGAGCGTTTCAGACCTCTTGCTCAAGCCATCGTCGCTGCCGCCACGTCGGCGCGCTGATCGGAAAGAGCGTTTTATCGCGTTGCAAAGCGCACAGGTATTCGGCCGCCATGCGTCGATGCCCCTGTCTTCCCACGGCGAGAACGCGTCGGCAGTGAGCGGGCGTAACCACTTCGCCGAGCAGTAAGCGCGCATTTGGCTGAAAGCGCGCCCGGCGAGTCTCCCACCACGTGCGTATCGATTGCTCGTCGGGCCACGGAAGATCAGTGTCCTCGTCGGATTCACGCTCTGCCGGGGGCGCGTCCTGCGAGCCCCCGGCTTCGAATCCGTCAGGCGGTGAACCGTCGAGGTCACCGGAGGCTGTGGCGGGAACGGCTTCGGAACCGGTCAGCATGGCCGGTGCAAGAGGCTCGCGATCGAGTTTTTCGCGCGCGATGTCGCATCCCGTAACGAGCGCAAAGGATTCGCCCGCGAGACGCGCAAGACGCGGATCGCTCATTTGTCCGATAAGCCAGTCGATGTGGCGAACATCGCCCATCGCGCCGAGGCCGCGCAGCATCATGCGCCGGTCGTTGCGGTTTTGAGCGACTCGTTTGAGCAGCGCCAGTCCCTCGGACGCGTCGAGAAACATGAGCGCCAGGCGCAACGCGGCGCCGTCATGCGCTTGAGCATCGTCCAATACGAGCTTTGAAAGCGCTTCGAGAGAACGCGTGCGCTCACCCATGAGAACGGCGGAGCGCGCCGCCAGAAAAGCACACTGGGCATTGTCGTCGCAAAGCGCCTCCAGGCATGCCGGAAGAAGATCCCGGCGCTGGCATTCGCCCGCGCTTCGCAATGCGCGCGCCCGGAGCCTTGCATCGGTTGCGGTCATGGCTGCTTCGAGTGCTGCGCCCGGCTCCAATCGATGCATGACACAAGCGGCAAGACCGATTTCCCGCCAAAGCGGGTCGGCCGTACTCAGCAGCCGAGGCACCAGTGTGCGAAGCCGATTCCCGGACACCCAGCCAAATGCGGCAAAAGCCCCGCGCTGAGCGCTTGGCCGCGCCGCGGCCAACGCCATGAGCTGGCGCAGCATATCCTGGTCCGCCGATTCCAGCGCGACAGCCGTTCCCATGAACAGCTCGCCCGCACCGGGATCTTGCTGGGCCGCCCTGCTTCGTTCGCGCCCGAAATCGCCCGCCACCGCAATTCCGTCGAGATGAGCAGCGATTCGTTCGTCGAACCGCCCGAGCTCCGAAAGACTCGCCTGGGATGCATGCACGAGCACCGATCGCGTATCGTGCAAGATCGCCGCTTCGCTCACGTGCAGATCGACGATCCATCCGATGTGCGGATGAGGCCCGAAATCATCCGGCCTCGTATCATGCGCGTGATGCGTCATCGCGCCGGGGCCTCATGCTAGTTGATGTGGACCGAACCGCCCTTGATGCGATTCACGGCGCGCGCGCGGCTCAGCACCTGGTCACCCTGAATGAGCACCGAACCCGAACGAGTCAGGATGATGCTGGCACTACCGCAGCGAAGCACGAGCCGCTCTTTAGCGGTTACGACGAGCCGCTCGCCGTCTGCCTCGACCGTCGCCGCTGCCCTGCCCGCTGCGCCATCCTCCGGCCAATTGGATGCTTCGCGCAACACGCCGAACACAATGGGTGTCATCGGGTCGGCGTTTTCGAGAAGTAAAGCCACCGTGCGTCCGATGTGTCGCTCGTGCAATTCGATCATCGTTCTGGCCGCTCGCGCGGCCGCGTCAGCCTCGCCATTCAGGACCACGAGCGCGGTCAGACCATCGTCGGCGAGTCCGACGAGTTCTCCCAATGCGAGCTTGATTCCCCCTGTCACTGACTGCGTCTCTTCAAGACCAGGTAAGCTCAAAAGCGCATCAGTCACATCTCTGCCGCTCATCGCAACTCCTCCGCACGCTTGCCGTACTCATCCAATGCATGCAATCCGCGACTGCAATCTCACAGACCGCGTACGCATTGCCGTTCCCGTCCTTCCATGCCTTACCCGTCGCCGCATCTCGTCGCCTCTGCGACGCCCGATAACGCGCCACCACTCGCCTCTTCGCCTCGCTTCTGAACAGCAGCGGCTCCACGCCTGTCGCGATGCTTCCCTCGCCCGTTGGTCAATGAGCGCGTCGGGCACCTGTAGAACGAATTCAGCCCAGCGGTTTTTAAGGCTTGCGGGATCGCGCCACACGCTGAGCGAGCGACCGGTCCGCAAATCACGATTGAAGGAAGTGCTTATAGCGCGTTCAAGACAAACGGCGATCGACCAGATGCGGTTGATAATCCCGCGGGTTCTCGACACGAATCCCTCACTGCGAGGTACAGCGGATGCATCCGGTAGACGCAGCGCGCGCAGCACCTGTCCCCATGCCGGAGCCGCCCGGGCAGTAGAGTATGCTGGGGTATTTCCTTTCACGGCATCGCCTCGCCACACATGGCTCTTTCTCCTTTGCCGCCCCTCGCTTGTCTGCAAGCTTTTGAAGCCAGTGCCCGTTACCTGAGCTTCACTCGGGCGGGACAGGAGCTCCATCTTTCGACGAGTGCGGTGAGCCGCCAAATTTCACAGCTGGAGACTTTCCTCGGGCGCCGGCTGTTCGTGCGTGAGCACAATGCGCTGCGACTGACGCCGGCTGGGGAAACGTATGCAGTCGATGTGCGCCGCATGCTTGAACTCTGCACGAGCGTCACGTCGAGCCTGATGGCTCGGGTCGTCAAATCCCGCTTGACCGTGTCGTGCACCGCGGGACTTTCGACGCTCTGGCTGGCGCCCAGGATTGGCGCGTTCATCGACGCAAACCCCGACGTGGACCTCAGAATCATCGTTCGAGACCATTTCGGGGTGGTCTCGCCAGCCGAGTACGACGTCGGAATATTCTATCTACGCAATCCCGAAGTGCCCGGCACGGACACACTCAAGCTCTTCGATGAAGAGGTTTTCCCCGTTTGCGCGCCAGGCTACGCCGACGGTCGCACATGGACGCCCGCCGAACTGCTCTCCTGCACATTGCTCGTGCTCGAAGACGCGGAACGCAGCTGGATGTCATGGCACAGCTGGTTCGAGCGCGTCGGGCTCGAACGCCCGAGCTTCAGTCAGACCATCATCGTGAACAGCTACCCGCTCATCGTGCAGCTTGCCACCCATGGCAAAGGCGTCGCGCTCGGATGGAACGGCGTCATCGACCCGCTTCTCGAACACGGTGCGCTCGTCCGCGCATCCGATGCGCACGCCACCATGGGCGGGGCCTATTACGTCACGCGGCCGGCAGAGCGCGCAGAGACCTCCGCAGCGCGCCGGTTCCGCGAATGGACGCTTGCTCAGGCAGGAAATCCCTAGCTCCGCGCCCTTCCCCGGCGGCTTGCGTTTCTTGCAACCGCGCTTGCGAAATTAGCGTTATGTCATCGTCACGCCAAAAATTACATTGATCACGTGACGAATCGCGAACGCTCACCTCGCTCAACGAAACCGGGGATGAATGAATGGATACAGGTGCATCGAATCACTTCGTGGTCGGCGAACCGCCCGCCCCTATGACGACGCGACGGAAAGCGATCTTCGCGACCGTCATCGGCAGCGGGCTCGAGTGGTTCGACTTTTCCGGATACGCCTTCTTCGCCGCAATCATCGGCAAGCTCTTTTTTCCTGCGGGAAACGAAACGACGTCGCTGCTGCTGGCGCTTGCGACTTTCGGCGTAGGCTTCGTGATGCGTCCGCTCGGAGGCATCGCATTCGGCATCTATGCCGACAAGGTCGGCAGAAAGCGCGCGCTTTCTCTTGCGATGCTCGTGATGGCGCTCGGCTCGGCCATCATCGCGTTTGCCCCCACGTATGAGTCGATCGGCATCGCGGCGCCGTGCCTCATCGTCGTCGCCCGGATGTTGCAGGGGCTGTCGGCGGGTGGCGAGATGGGCGGCGCTACCGCCTTCCTGACCGAACATGCGCCCGCGAATCGCAGGGCGTTCTACTCGAGCTGGATTCAGACGAGCGTGGGCTTCGCCGTGGTCATCGGCAGCATCACGGGCGCGGTCATCACATCGAGCCTGTCGCCCGAGTCGCTGACCGCCTGGGGATGGCGCGTTCCGTTCTTCATCGGCATGCTCGTCGCGCCGGTCGGGTACTACATCCGCCTGAAAATCGAGGAAACGCCGGAGTTCGCATCCGAGAAGCGTCACGCCAGCACGCCGCTGCGGGATGTGATCCGCGAGTATCCGCGTGGCGTGCTCTCCAGCCTGCTGATGGTCGTGCTGTGGACGGTCTGCACCTACGTGATCCTGTTCTACATTCCGACCTACGTCGTCAAGTATCTGCACATGCCGCAGCGGGAGGGCTTCATCTCGGGCATCGTGAGCGGAGCCGTCCTCATGGCGATGGCGCCCGTCTTCGGCGCGTTGTCGGACCGTGTGGGAAAACAACGCGTGCTCACGATCGCGGCCATCGTGATCCTGATTGCCAGCTACCCGTTGTTCTCGCATCTCATCAAGTCGCCGACTTTCGGCACGTTGCTGACGTTTCAGATCATCTTCGGCGTGCTCATTGCGGCTTATACCGGCCCCATTCTGGCGCTCTTCACCGAGATGTTCCCGAGCCGCGTGCGGACGACGGGCTTGTCCCTCGCCTACAACGGCGCCGTGACCATCTTCGGCGGCTTCGCCTCGTTCATCATCACCTGGCTCACGCAGGCCACGGGAGACGCCGAGTCCGCTTCGTACTACATCATCTTTGCCGCGGTCGTGAGCCTGATCGGCACGCGGTTGACGAAGCCCTATCAGTCTTGAGGAAAATTCATGAGCAAGCTCGTACTCGGCGGCGTTGCGGTTTTCGATCCTGTCACCAGGACGCGCCGGACGAATGTCAACGTCTGCATTGCAGACGGCAAGATAGCGGCGATCGGTGATATCCCGCCGTCTTTCAGCGATGCGCGCACACTCCCTCTTTCCGGACGCACGGTCCTGCCCGGCTTTTACGACCTGCATGTGCACGTGGTCGCGGGCCATTCCAATCTGGGCCTGAGCGCCGCGATGCCCAACTTTCTCGCTGCGCTCAAGACATTGCCCGTACTGCGCGGGATGTTGAATCGCGGCTTCACGACCGTGCGAGACGCGGGCGGCGCCGACTTCGGAATGTGCGAGGCGGTCAATAGCGGCGTGCTGTGGGGACCGCGCATCCTGTCGTCGGGAAAAGCGTTGTCGCAAACGGGCGGACACGGCGATTTCCGTCAACGCAATGACAAGCTGGACGATGCGTGCGGATGTCTCGGACGACAGGGTTCGATCTCGCGAGTCGTGGACGGTGTCGATGCAATGCGGCTCGCGGTGCGCGAGGAGCTGCTCAAAGGTGCGTCCCAGATCAAGGTGATGGCATCCGGAGGCGTCGCGTCTCCGAACGACCCCATCACGAACACGCAGTATTCCGAGGATGAGATTCGGGCAGCGGTTCAGGAAGCGGAGGCTGCCGGCACTTACGTGATGGCTCACGCATACACCGCGCGCGCGATCCGGCGCGCGGTTGCGTGCGGCGTCAAATGCATCGAGCATGGCAATCTCATCGACGAGGATACGGCCCGGCTTCTCGTCGAACTCGATGTCGCCGTCGTTCCCACGCTGTCGACGCTCGACCGGCTCTCGGAGAAAGGGCCGGCGCTGGGTTTCCCCGCCGAGTCGCTCGCGAAGATAGACGGAGCGCGCTCGGTCGGCCGGGAAGCGCTGGCGCTGATGGCGCGCGCAGGTGTGAAGGTCGGATTCGGCTCCGACATGCTCGGGGAACTGCACGCCTTCCAGTCCGATGAATTCACCGTTCGGGCTGAAGTGCTCGGCAACGTGGAAGCCATCCGCTCCGCGACCTGTGTCGCCGCGGAAATCACGCGAGAGCCGGGCCTGCGCGGCACGCTCGCGGCCGGCGCTGTGGCGGACCTCGTGGTGGTCGACGGAGATCCGGTGGAAGATATTGCCCTGCTGCTGGGTCAGGGCGAGCACATTCCGGTCGTCATCAAGGGCGGCGT
This sequence comes from Caballeronia sp. J97, assembly GCF_905220305.1. Taxonomy (NCBI): domain Bacteria; kingdom Pseudomonadati; phylum Pseudomonadota; class Betaproteobacteria; order Burkholderiales; family Burkholderiaceae; genus Caballeronia; species Caballeronia sp. J97. Next base: position 11,037 of record NZ_CAJMZL010000046.1, read on the forward strand.
GGTCATGAAGGAAGCCGGGCGTCTGCTCGAACCCGCTGCCGCTTGATGTCGGGCCTATCGCTCGCTGATGATCGAGGCTCGAAGCAGACGCGGGCCTCGCGCTGAACCCACTCTTCCCTGCAAGTATCGAAGACGCCGGACACACATGAAAATCACTCGTACGATCTCGACCGTTGAAGTGCACACGGGAGGTGAAGCCTTTCGCATAGTCACGAGCGGACTACCGCGCCTTCCGGGCGACACCATCGTGAAACGCCGCGCGTGGCTGAAAGAGAATGCCGACGAAATTCGCACGGCCCTGATGTTCGAGCCGCGAGGCCACGCCGACATGTACGGCGGGTATTTGACGGAGCCTGTCAGTCCCAATGCGGATTTCGGAATCATCTTTCTTCACAACGAAGGCTATAGCGACCACTGCGGGCACGGCGTGATCGCGCTGTCGACCGCTGCGGTCGAATTGGGCTGGGTTCAGCGCCAGATTCCGGAGACGCGCATCGGCATCGACGCGCCGTGCGGCTTCATCGAAGCATTCGTGCAATGGGACGGGGAGCATGCAGGAAACGTTCGCTTCGTGAATGTGCCGTCGTTCATCTGGAAGCGCGACGTTACCGTCGAGACGCCGTCGTTCGGAACGGTCAGGGGCGATATCGCCTTCGGCGGGGCGTTCTACTTTTACACCGACGGCGCGCCTCATGGACTCGAAGTTCGCGAGTCTTCAGTGGAAGACCTGATTCGATTCGGCGCCGAGGTGAAGCAGGCTGCAAACGAGGCTTACCCGGTCGAGCATCCGGACATTCCGGAAATCAACCACATCTACGGCACGATCATCGCGAACAAGCCACGCCACGAGACGTCCACGCAAGCAAACTGCTGCGTGTTCGCCGATCGTGAAGTGGACCGCTCGCCGACAGGCTCGGGCACGGGCGGCCGCGTCGCTCAACTTTATCTGCGCGGCGAGCTTGCCAGTGACGAGGTCCTCGTGAACGAGTCCGTCATCGGGACCGTGTTCAAAGGCCGCGTACTCAGCGAGACAACCGTTGGCAACTTCAAGGCGGTCATCCCCGAAGTCGAAGGCAACGCATATGTCTGCGGTTTCGCCAACTGGATCGTCGACGCGCGCGATCCTCTGGCCTACGGGTTCCTCGTCCGCTGACCGGCATGCGTCGCGCGGACAGGATGTTTGAAAAAAGCTAGGCCCGATTCGCCATCAGCAGTAGCGTTTCGCCGTCCTGCACGACGTTCCCCCGTTGATTCAGCACGCGCAGCCTCAGCGTCGCGATTCCCCGGTCGATGCGTTTCGTCACCCGTTTGCCGACGACCTCGATTTCGACCTGAATCCGGTCGCCGATATGAATCGGCGCCCGAAACGACCAGTTCCAGCCCAATGTCGCCAGAGCGCTCATGCGTACGGGCGAGCGCGTTTTCAGGCCGTCGGTGAGCGCGAGGCCGAGCAGCCCGTGCGCGATCCGGCCGGGAAATCCCGCCTGTTGCGCGGCGACGTCGTCGAGATGGATGTCGTACAGGTCGCCCGAGACGCCGGCGAAATTGACGATGTGCGCTTCCGTCACCGTCATGCCGGAAGTGACGAAATGATCTCCCACCTCGATGTCGTTCAGGTCGTACATGCCCGGCGCAAGCAAACGCCCGCACCGTACGGAAGCATCTTCGTTCTGCAATTGCGTCATGTCTCCTCTCTGTCCTTGTGCTGTTTCGGTTCAGTGCTTCTTCGTAGGCGTTCAAAGCCCGAGCGTCTGCATGACGAGCCGCATCCGCTGAACCGCGAGATCGGGATTGCGCAGCAGGCCGGCCGCATCGGCGAGACGAAACACATCCGCCAGATAGACCGGCGGACGTGCGCCGTGATGACCGCCGAGCATGAAGAAATGCGGCTGGAACCCGTTCAGGTACGCGAGAAAGACGACGCCCGTCTTGTAGTACTGCGTCGGCGCCCGAAAGATGTGGCGCGAGAGCGCCACCGTAGGCGCGAAAACCCGCTCGTATCGCGCGAGATCGCCGGCGGCGAGTGCGGCGAGCGCCTGCGACGCGGCCGGCGCGATCGCATCGAAAATGCCGAGCAGCGCGTGCGAGTAGCCTTCCTCATCGCCCCTGATGAGCGACGGATAGTTGAAATCGTCGCCGGTATACATCCGGACGCCTTCGGGCAGGCGGCGCCGCAGGGCAATCTCGCGGGCATCGTCGAGCAGGGAAATCTTGATGCCGTCGATCTTGCGCGCGTTCGCCGCGATGACGGCAAGACACGCGTCGGCCGCTTCATCGAGATTCTCGCTGCCCCAGTATCCCTTCAGCTCGGGATCGAACATGTCGCCGAGCCAGTGAAGGATCACGGGCCGGTCGCACATCGCGAGCACCTCGCCGTACACGCGCAGATAGTCGTCGCGATGCCGCGCCACGCGCGCCAGCGCGCGGCTCGCCATCAGGATCACCCGGCTGCCCGTGCGCTGAATCGCTTCGATCTGCGTGGCATAGGCGCGGATGACGTCGTCGCACGACGTGGCCGAATGCGCGGGAAGATGATCGGTGCCGCAGCCCGATGCGATCCGTGCATCGCGCATGTCGCGCGTTTCCTGCATCGTCCGCTCGACGAGTTCGAGCGCCGTGTCCCACGCGAGGCCCATGCCGCGCTGCGCGGTGTCCATCGCCTCCGCGATGCCGAGCCCCTGGCCGATCAGATAGCGCCGGTATTCGATCGTGCGCGCCCAGTCGAGCGCGGCGGGCCGATTCAGCTCGCCGCTGCGAAGCGGATCGGCCACGACGTGAGCCGCGGAATAGGCGATGCGGTTGAATGGCGAGCCCGCCGGCGCGCCGGCGATCGGATCGCCTTTCAGCGTGTAGTTTTCGAACTCGCCCGAAGCGGTCGGAAGCACGATATGCATGGTAGTCAGGTCCGGGAGTGCGCGTCGGAAAGGCTTGTGAGCGAGGCGGGAATTTCGATGCCGAAGAACGTCGCGAACGCCGCAAGCTGCCCTTCGATCATCGGCCGTCCGTTGGTCGCGCGACAGCCGCACTGCCGCGCATGTTTCAGCAGCGGCGTCTCGGCGGGCGTCATGATGATGTCGACGACCTGCATCGCGGCGGCAAAGGCGCCGAAGGAAGCAGGCATGCCATCGCCCGGCTTCATGCCTACCGGCGAACAGTTGACGAGCAGATCCACGCCCGCGACATTCGCCGGATCGACATCGACGCTCGCCGCGCAGTCCGGATAGAAGCGGTTCAGACGCGCCGACAGATGCTCGGGCAGCTCGCGTTGCGGATCGCTCAGCGCGATGCCCGCCGCGCCCGCCTCCGCCAGCGCGTGCGCCACCGCGGCGCCCGCCCCGCCCGCGCCGAGCTGCTTCACGCGCTTGCCGCGCACCTCGAAGCCGAGCCGGGTCAGTCCCTGCACCAGGCCCGAGCCGTCGAACATGTCGCCGAACCACGTCCCGTCCGGCTGTTGCCGCATCACGTTGATCGCGCCGACGCGCCGCGCCGTGTCCGACATGTCGTCGACCATCGCCATCGCGCGGACCTTGTGCGGCACGGTGACGACGAGGCCGTCGAGATTGCCGAGCGCCTGAAGCCCGGCGACGGCCGGCTCGAACACGTTCACGGGCACATCGAACGGCAGGCACGCCGCATTGATGCCGCTGGCGTCGAAGAGCGCGTTCATCAGTTGCGGCGTCTTCACCTGCGTCACCGGACTGCCGACGATGCCGAACAGCCGCGTCGATCCATCGATTCGAAGAGCTTGCAATTCACGCTTCACCGCTGGCCCTCCGCGAACCCGGCAAGTCGCGGATGGCACGGCCAGCCTTGCGATGCCATCGCGGCGTCGAGGCCCATCGGCTCGGGACGGAACAGCCGCTCGTCCATCAGCCTGAGATCGGGCGAGATGACGGGGCTGAACGCCATGTGCGCGAGCACGTCGCGTTCGAGATCGATGCCCGGCGCGATTTCGATCAGTTCGAGCGCCCCGTCGATGGCGCGGAACACCGCGCGCTCGGTGACGAAGAGCGTCGTCTGTTTGCGTTCCTGCGCAAACGGCCCGCTGTACGACACCTGCTGCAGCTTCGACACGAACTTGCGATGCGCGCCTTCCTTCAGGATCTGCAGCTTGCCGCCTTCGCAGGACACTTGCAGGCTGCCCGCCGTGAACGTGCCGCCGAAGACCATCTTGCGGGCGTTCTGGCTGATGTTGATGAAGCCCCCCACGCCGATGAGCTTGTTCGCGAAGCGGCTGATATTGACGCTGCCCTGCGCGTCGATCTCGACCGCCGACAGAAACGCGATATCGATGCCGCCGCCATCGTAGAAGTCGAACTGATACGGCATGTCGACGATCGCGCTGTAGTTGCGCGCGGCGCCGGCATCGAGTCCGGCCGCGGGCGCGCCGCCGATCAGACCTTGCTCGTTGGTGAGCACGATGTGATGCAGCACGTCCTCTTCCGCCGCGACCAGCCCGATGCCCGTGCAGACGCCCGAGCCGACGTTGCACACCGCGCCCATGCTCAGTTCCATCGCGAGACGCCGCGCGATGATCTTGCGTTCGTCGAGCGCAAGGCGCGGAAAGCCGCCGAGCGGAATGCGCATCTCGCCGGTGAACGACGGATCGTAAGCGGTCTGATACGTCACCGGCTGATCCTCCTGAACGACTACCGCGTCGACGAGCATGCCGGGAATCTTCACCGTCTTCGCGGGCAAGGTGCCGCGCTTCGCGAGCCGCTTGACCTGCACGATCACGAGGCCGCCGTTGCGCCTGGTCGCCTGCGCCATCGAGAGCATGTCGCCGAATACGGCCTCGTGCTCCATCGATACGTTGCCGTCTTCGTCCGCGGTCGTGCCGCGCAGAAAAGCGACATCGACTTCGAACGGCTTGTAGAACAGCCACTCGCGGCCTTCGAGCTCGACCAGGCTGACGAGCTTGTCGTCGCTCGGCGCACCCTGCAGGCCGCCGTCGTTGCGCGGATCGACGAAGGTATGCAGTCCGACATGACTGACGAGCCCCGGCCGGCCCGCCGCCATCTCGCGCGTAAGCTGCGAGAGCGCGCCCTGCGGCAGCGTCCACGCCTCGATTTCCTTGTTCAGCGCCATTTGCGCGAGCGCCGGCGAATCGACCAGCGTGCCGCACACGACGCGCTTGAGCAGACCCGCATGCGCGAGACGCGAGGCGCCGCGCTCGCCGCGATCGCCGAGACCGACCGGATGCACCGAAGTGATCCGGCGCGGCTCGCCGTGCGCGAGAAAGCGCCGCTCGAGCGCCTCGATCAGCGCTTCCGGCACGGCGTGTCCGCTTCCCGATCCGCCGATCATCAAGGTGTCGCCATCCTTCAGCAGGGATGCAGCCTGGTCGGCGGTCAATATTTGCATGTCATCTACTCCGGTTGCTGTCTGTGTATGCTTCGGTGCCCGCGTCGGCGTCAGATCGCCGAGCGCGATTCCTGGAACAGGGGGGAATCGTCCCGATGACGCGAGAGGTGTTTGCCGAACAGCGCCGCGATCAGCGTGAGCAGGCAGAAAACAGCGAGGAACACCATCACGTAGGTCGGCTTGCCGTGCGCGTACGCGACGAGCGCGGTCGCGATGAACGGCGTCGGTCCGCCGATGAGCGCGCCGGAAAACTCGCGGCACATCGCGATGCCGGAGAAGCGATACTGCGTCGGAAAAAGATTCGACAGGAACGCACCCTGCGCGCCGCACGTGCAGCCCCAGCTGATTCCATAGACCGCGCTCATCGCGATCGTGGCGAGCACGACGTCCTTCGAATCGATCGCCTGGAACAGCGGCCACACGAGCGCGAGCGCGATCATCGCGCCGGCCGCGAACACGTTGCCGCTGCCGTACTTGTCCGCGAGCATGCCGCCGACGGGCGCGCAGAAGAGCGAGAAGCCGAGCGCGATGATCAGCACGACGAGGCTATCCGATTTCGCCATGCCGACCGTGTTGGTCATGTAGCTCAGCGCGAAGGTGTTGAGCACGTAGCTGAGCGCCTGATGGCCACCCATCGCGAAGAAGCCGCACAGCAGCTCGCGCCGGCTGTTGCGGAACAGGTCCGCGACCGGCACTTTCTCGGCCTTGGCCTTCGCGCTCGCCTTCTCCATCGCGGCGACGTATTCGGGCGTCTCATCCAGTTTCGACCGGATGTAGATCGCGACGCCGAACAGCGCGAGCGACAGGATGAACGGCACGCGCCACGCCCAGGTGAAGAGGATGTCTTCCGGCACGTACGAGATCATCAGGAACGTCGCGATCGCGATCATCACGCCGAAGTTGGTGGCTGCGTTCGGAATCGACGTGAAGAACGCGCGCCGGCTCGGCGGCGTGTACTCGGCGATCAGCGTGATCGCGCCGGCCAGCTCGGCGCCCGCGCCGAAGCCCTGCATCATGCGCAGCAGCACGAGCAGGATCGGCGCGATCACGCCCGCCTGCTGCCAGGTCGGCAATATCCCCAGCCCGACGGTCGCCGCGCCCATGATCGTCACGCAGAACACGAGCGCGGGCTTGCGGCCGTATTTATCGCCGATATGCGAAATGACGATGCCGCCGAGCGGCCGGATGATGAAGCCGACCGCGAACGTCGCGAACGCCGCGAGCGTGCCGGCGAGCGACGACAACTGCGGAAAGAACAGCTTGTTGATGATGAGGCCCGATGCCGCTGCATAGAGCCCGTAGTCGTACCACTCGATGATGGTGCCGAGCGTCGACGCGAACACGGCGCGTCGGATGTTCCTGCGGTCTGCTTTCCGCGCATGTGCTGCTTGCATGGCGCTGTCTCCTGCTTCTCTTTGATATGGTTATGTTCGACGTGACGGACGTGTCCGCGGGTCAGTTACGGCTTGCGCGATTGCCGAATGCGTTGGCGCCCTCCTCGTAATTGCCCGAGGCGAAACACAGCGACGTCAACTCGTTCTCGTAGCGAATGCCCTGTTCGACGCTCATCGAAAGCGACGCGCGCACGGCCGCCTTGACCGACTGCGTCGCGATCGGGCTGAACCCGGCCATCTTCCGGCACAGCGCCATCGCGGTTTCGACGACGGCCGCATCCTCGACCACCATCTCGACGAGTCCGATGCCGAGCGCTTCGTTCGCATCGATGGTGTCGCCGGTCAGCAGAAGGCGCATCGCCTGCCCATAGCCGACGAGGCGCGGCAGCATCTGCGACGCGCCGCCGCCGCCGACCCACCCGCGCACCACCTCGGGCGCGCCGAACTTCGCGCTTCGTCCGGCGACACGGACATCGGCGCCGAGCATCATCTCGAGGCCGCCGCCCAGCACCCAGCCCTTCAATGCCGCGACGACGGGCTTGGTGAAGTCGCGGACCACCATCGCGTAATCGGTGCGGGCGCGAAACTCCCATGCCGTGCGATACGTCTTGAGCGAATGCAGATCGCTTCCCGCGCTGAATGCGCGTTCGCCTTCGCCGCGCAACAGCACCGCGCGGATCGCGTCGTCGCGCTCGATGTCCTGCCGGATGCCGACGAGCGTCTGTGTCATCTCGGGTGTGATCGCGTTCATCTTGGCAGGCCGATCGATGACGATCTCCGCAACCGCGCCGTGTTTGCGCACCACCATGTGTTCCTGCATCGTGCCTCCTTTTTCTACTGCCGAAGCAGTGCCGTCCCATTCGAGTTTTCCCTTATACTTACTTACTAGTAAGTACAATGGACGGACATTAACACCAATGTCGAACGGCAGGCAACGAAATTTTTGAGGAGAGACGAATGAGACGCGCGCAGTCGTTTGCGGAGGAGCCGGCGAAGAGATCGATAAATGGGGGTCGTGTAAAATCAGCCGCGGAAATGCGCCGGATCGACGATCGCGGCGCGCTCCGTTGCACATCAGCTCCGTCCGATGCTTCGCCCCGCTCGAGGCCAAGTCCACAGTCCGATCCTCGCCGAGGTGAACCGTTGAGTCAGAACGACAAAGCCGACAAAGCCAGCGCCGCGCCGAAAAGAGCGCCGATGTACGACAGCATCAAGGATCTGGCAAAGAAACTGCTGATCGCGCACGGCTATCACAAGACAACGTTTGGCGTGATCGCCAAAGAGCTCGGCATCACCACGACCAACATCCACTATCACTTCGGCAACAAGAACAGCCTCGTCGAGGAAGTGGTGACGGAATACGTGGCCGGCGCCATCGCGGGACAGAAGAAAATCTGGCTCGACGAGTCGATGTCGCTGCAGGAGAAGGTGCAGGCGGAAGTCGCCTATAACCGCAACCTGTTCCGCAAATACAACCCCGGCGGCAGGACGCGCAAACCGTGGAGCCTGATCGGACGTCTGCGTCTCGAAAGCGACGTCCTGACCGACGAGGCGCGCGCGGCGCTCGCGGGTTTCACGATCGAGATCCACGCGGCCATCGAAAGCGCGGTCGAGCATGCGAGCCGCACCGGCGAGCTGAAGCGCGACACGCCGAAGGAAGACCTGATCTTCCTGCTGACGCATCTGGTCGATAGCCTTTCGGTGTTCGCGCAGGACGCGGGCGGCTTCGAGCGCGTCGAGCAGTTCATGAACTCCTTCTCTGTCGTGGTGCTCGCGAAGTACACGAAGTGAATTTTCACCGCCGGCGCACATCGGCGGCTGGACAATTAGATCGATCTACCTTATTGTCTTTCGACGGAGACAACAGACATGAACGAGACCGGCTTCAACCTCGCCGTGGTGGGCGCGGGCATGGCATCCGCGCCGCATCTGGCGAGCCTTCTGGCATTGCGGGACCGCGCGACCGTGCGGCACGTCGTCGCCCGGTCCGAGGAACGCGCGAGCGCGTTCGCCCGGCAGTTGCCGCATGCGCGCGTGACGCTGGACCTCGACACCGCGCTCGCCGACGAAAACGTCCACGGCGTGCTGCTGATGACGCCGCCCAACACGCATCTCGAACTCGGCGCAAAGATCGCGGCGGCCGGCAAACATCTGCTGGTCGAGAAACCGATCGACGTCACCACGTCCCGCGCGCGTGAACTGGTCGCGCTATGCGAGGGACGCGGCATCGTCGCGGCGGCGGTGCTGCAACATCGCACGCGCGACGCGGCGCGCAAGCTGCGTCAACTGCTCGACGCAGGCGCGCTCGGCGAAATCCACAGCGCGAGCATCGCCGTTCCTTGGTGGCGTCCGCAGTCCTATTACGACGAACCCGGACGCGGCACGCGCGCTCGCGACGGCGGCGGCGTGCTGATGACGCAGGCCATCCACACGCTCGATCTATTCCTGTGGCTGGTCGGCCTCCCGGACGAAGTCTTTTCCTACGCGATCACCAGCCGCGCGCACCGCATGGAGTGCGAAGACACCGTGGCGGGCGTCATGAAATATCGAAGCGGCTGCGTCGCATCGCTGCACGCGAGCACGGCCATCTTTCCGGGCTTTCCCGAGCGCATCGAAATCAGCGGCAGCAACGGCAGCGCCACGCTCGGCGGCGGCAGGCTCGTCGTGCAGTACATGGATGGCACCGCGCTCGACGAAGGCGAAACGGCTTCGCTCGGTTCGGGCGCGAACCCGATGGCCTTCTCTCATCACGCGCACCAGGCCGTTATCGCCAATTTCATCGACGCCGCCGCGCGCGGAACCGAGCCGGTCGCCTCATTGCGCAGCGCGCTGGACGTTCATCTGCTGATCGACGCGCTGATCGCCTCGTCGGCCAATCATCGACCCATGATCGTCAACCCGGACTCGCCATCATGACTTCCGTGCTGAATGCCGCCGTCGGCGGAGACACCCGCCTCTTCGCCATCGTCGGCGACCCGATCGCGCAAGCGCGCTCGCCGCTGGTTTTCAACGAGATATTCCAGCGCATGGGCGTGAATGCGGTGCTCGTGCCGATGCAGATTCCGGCCGCTTCGCTCGAGACGGCCATCGCCGGGCTGAAGCAGGTCGGCAATCTCGACGGCATCGTCGTCACGGTGCCGCACAAGATATCGATGACCGGCCTCGTCGACCGGCTGCTGCCCATCGCGCAGAAAGCGGGCGCGATCAATTGCATGCGCCGCGTCGAATCGGGCGAATGGGTCGGCGAGATGTATGACGGCGAAGGCTTCACGCGCGGACTGCGCAAACAGGGCCACGAGCCGCGCGGCATGTCGGTGTTTCAGGCCGGCGCCGGCGGAGCCGGAAAGGCGCTGGCGCATGCGCTGGCGAGCGCGGGCGTGAAAGCGCTGCAATTGATCGACGTCGACCGCGCGAAGCAGGACGCGCTGATCGCGGAGCTCGCGCACGCTTATCCGGATGTGAGCGTGTCGGCCGGCACGCCCGAACCCGAGGACGTCGATATGGTCGTCAACGCGACGCCCTGCGGCATGGCGGCCGGAGATCCGTTGCCGTTCGACCTCGCCCGGCTCGAACGCCGCGTCCTGGTGGCGGACATCATCATGAAGCCGGAACGGACGCGGTTGCTGCGTCAGGCCGAAGAACGCGGCCACCGCATCCATCTCGGGCGCCATCTGCTGGAGAATCAGGCGGAGATCGTCGCCGAGTTCTTCGGCCTCGGGCATGGCTGACCGAAAAGCGAGCCTCGCCGCCGATTCGGATACACTCCGGGCATACGACTCATCGACCGTTCCAATGACCCGAGGCAAACCTGGTTCTCCCGTCACGCTGCTGGATATCGCCAACGATCTCGGCCTGTCCAGGGCAACGGTCTCGCTCGTCCTGCGCAACAGCCCGCGCATCTCCGAAGCCACGCGCGAACGCGTGCTGGAAGCGTTCAAGCGCAAAGGCTACGTCTACAACCGCCACGCGGCGGGCATGCGCAGCAATCAGACGAACACCGTCGGCGTCGTCGTCAACGACCTCGCCAATCCGTATTTCACGATGCTGGTCCGCTCCATCGAGGCGAGCCTGAGCACGCAGGGATTCATCACGCTGCTCGGCAATACCGACGAATCGCTCGAACGGCAAAGCCGCTTCCTCGACACCGTGCGGCAGCACAACATCGACGGCCTCATCGTCTGTCCGACCGAGTCGACCACGGCGGCCCAGATGCGTCAGGTGCTGGCGTGGGGTATCCCGTGCGTCTTCGCTTCGCGTTACGTCGCGGGGCTTCAGGCCGATTACGTCGGCGTGGACAATCGTCGCGGCATGGCGCTCGCGACCTCGCATCTGATTTCGCTCGGGCACAAACGCATCGCGATGATCGGCGGCGTCATGCGCGCCTCCACCGGCAGCGACCGCGCCGAGGGCTATCGCGACGCGCTGCGCGCCGCGAAGATCAAACTCGACGAAAGGCTGCTCGTGCCGTCGCCGCTGACGCGCCACGACGGCAAGCGCATCATCACCGAACTGCTTGCGCTGAAGAATCCGCCGACGGCCGTGGTGTGCGGCAACGACATCGTCGCGTTCGGCGTGATGCTCGGATTGCGCGCCCACGGCATCGAACCCGGCGCGGACTTCGGCGTCGTGGGCTTCGACGACGTGCCCGAAGCCGAGCTCTGGGAGCCGCCGCTGACCACGGTCCAGGTCTTGCAGGACGACATCGGCCGCGCCGCCGCCGATCTGTTGCTCAAGCGCATGACGGAGCCGTCGCGCACGCCCACGCGCATCGTATCCGAGCCCGTTCTCGTCATCCGCGGAACCTGCGGCGCGCGCAAATAAGCCCTTCACATCCCGGACGCACTCCGTTCGGGTTTCCCTTATGAAAATCTCCTTGCACCGTATCCGCTCAGCTTTTACCCTGTAGTAGATCGATCTAACAGATTTTCGCAGTCGCATCCGGCAGTGTCTCCTCGTGCCGTTTCCGTCGCAGTGCAATATGGACATCAGACCCATAGGAGTCCGATATATGCGTGACTATCTGCTCTCTCGCCGCAAGATGTTGATGCTCACGGCTGCGTCCGCGGCCGCTGGCTGCCTGCCGCGCCTCGCCAGTGCGGACAGCCCGACGATCCGTATCGGCGATGTCGTCGACCGCCACAATCCCGAGGTCATCACCGAGAATCTGATGGCCAAGCGCCTGAAGGAAACGACCGGCCTCGACGCGCGCGTGTTTCCGGACGGCGTACTCGGTTCCCACACGCGCATGAACGAGCAACTGCGCAACGGCACGCTCGAAGTCACGGTGACGAACGTGGCGGACCTCGAAGGCTACGACAAGCGCCTCGGTCTGTTCGCGATGCCGTTCGCGTTTCCCGATCGGAAGTCGCTCTTCGCGGCGCAGGACGGCGCGCTCGGCAAGGCTTATGCGGGCATCCTCGACAATCTCGGCTTCGTGCTGCTGGGCTGGTTCGACTCGGGCTTGCGCAGCGTCTACAACCGCACGCGTCCGATCAACGAACCCGGCGATCTGAAAGGCCTGAAGATCCGTACGCAGGGCAACCAGATCATGATCGCGACGTTCAACCAGCTCGGCGCGCAGGCAACGCCGCTCGACACGACCCAGATCTATTCCGCGCTGCAGCAGGGTGTCGTCGACGGCGCCGAGAACTCGGTCACCTTCTTCGTCCAGCAGCACCACAGCGAAGTGGCGAAGCACTACTCGTACACGAATCACTTTTTCTCGATCGATCCGATGCTGGCGAGCAAGAAATGGTTCGATGCGCTCGACCCGAAAAAGAAGGACGCCGTCATGGAAGCCGCCGCGCAGGCTCAGCGGCACGAGCGCGATCTGTGGATGGCTTCCGATGCGAAATATCTCGCCGAAGCGAAGAAGGCCGGCGTGGCGTTCAACGACGCGAATCTTCCCGCGTTCCAGGCAGCGGTCAAGCCGATCTACACGAAGTACCGCGCGAACTTCGCGGAACTGGGCAGCTACCTGCCCGCCCTCGGATAACCAGCGGAGGTTCCCCGACATGAAACCCGATCCGTGTTCGCGCGCGCCACGGGACAGCATCAACAAGATTGCGGCGTTGCGCATGCTCGCGAGCGTCGAAGACATGTTGATAGCGGTCCTGGTTTTCGCGATCTTCTGCGTCGTTCTGGCGGGCATCCTGTCCCGCTTCGTCTTCCACGTCTCGCTGTCGTGGAACATCGAGGTCAGCGTGACCCTGATGATCTGGATGACCTTCATCGGCATCGCGGTCGGGGTGCGCGACAAGGTGCATGTCGCCTTCGAGCTCTTCGAAGACAAACTGAGCGGCCGCTGGCTTGCGCTGGCGTCGTTCGTCCAGATGCTGCTGATGGGCTTCCTGCTCATCGCGCTGGCCTGGGGCGGCTGGCAGTTCATGCAGCTCGGGCTCGACCAGATGACGCCGAGCGGCATCCCGCAATGGATATCGTTCGCCGCGATCCCGGCCGGCAGCGCGCTCGGATTGCTCCATCTGCTGGCCCACGCATGGGACCTGGCCGTCAATGTCGATCTGGACGCCGGCGCGCAGCACGGCCACGGCCACGGACATACCGAGACGAGGGCGCAATGATGCTGACAGTCGGACTTCTCGCACTATTCGTCGTCGCCGGCGCGCCGATCATCGCGTCGCTCGGCGCGGTCGGCACCATCGACGGCCTGATGCAAGGCCTGCCGCTGACCAACATCGCCCAGGCGATGTATCACGGCGTCGACTCGTTCACGCTGCTCGCCGTGCCGCTGTTCATCCTCGCCGGCGAAATTCTCTTCCACTCGGGCTCGGCGGGACGCCTCGTCAACTTCATGAATCTGCTGGTGGGCCGCGTGCCCGGCGGGCTCGGCGTCTCCGCCGTCGCCTCGACGATGGTGTTCTCGGGCCTGAGCGGTTCCGTCAACGCGGACGCCGCGGCGATCAGCTCGGCGATGCTGCCGTCGATGGAAAAGGCCGGCTACCGCAAGGAATGGTCGTCCGCGATCATCGCGGCGGCGGCCGGGACCGGAATCCTGATTCCGCCATCGATCACCATCATCGTGCTGGCGACGGTCGCGAACATGTCGGTCACGAAGCTGTTTCTCGCGGCGACGCTGCCCGCCCTGCTGGTCGGCATCACGAAGATGCTCATCATCATGTACCGCGCGCGCTCGGAGCCGCCGGTGGCGCCGGTCCACTTCAGCGTGCGCGAACTGGGCCGCGCGTTCGTGCTCGCCATCCCCGCGCTGGGTGCGCCGATCATCATCCTGGGCGGGATCTTCATGGGCTTCTTCACGGCGACCGAGTCCGCGGCGGCGGCGGTGGCCTACGTGACCATCATCACGCTCCTGCAGCGATCGATTCCGAATCGCGCGTGGCTCGGGATTCTGATCAAGGCCGGCCGCACCAGCGCGATCGTGCTGTCGCTGGTCGGCGTGGCGCAGATTCTCGGGTACATGCTGGCGTACAACTCGGTGGGCGAGCAGGTCGCCGAGTTCGCTTCGCAACTGACCGGCAACAAGTTCGTCTTCACGGTGTTCATCGTGGTGGTGTTCTGGCTGCTGGGCGCCCTGCTCGACGGCATTCCCGCGCTCATCCTGCTGATTCCGCTGTTCCTGCCGATCGCGCAGGACGCCGGCTTCAGCGACATCCATTTCGCGATCCTGGCCATCGCCATCGTCGGCATCTCGCTCGTGACGCCGCCCATCGGCACGGCCTGTTTCATCGTCACCGGCGTCGCCAACATCAAGATGGTGAATCTGGTGCGGCCCATGCTGCCATTCATGGCCATCATGTTCGTGACCATCCTGCTGCTGGCTTTCGTGCCGGCGTTCTCCGAATGGCTACCTCATCTCCTGTACTGACTTCGGCCCGCGTCCGGCCGCTGGCGCTCGTCACGGGCGCGCGCCGCGGCATCGGCGCAAGCATCGCGGCCGAGCTGGGCAAGCGCGGCTTCGATCTCGCCCTGATCGACATCGATGACGACGGCGCAAACGAAACGATGGCCGCCGCCGAATCGCACGGCGCGCGCGCACGCTTCTACCAGCACGATCTGGCCGATAGCGCCGCGCATCGCGCGCTCGTCGAGCGCATCGTTTCGGGCTGCGGGCCGATCGCCTGTCTCGTCAATAACGCAGGCGTGGCCGCCGGACAGCGCGGCGATCTGCTGGATGTCGACGAGCCGTCCTACGACCGCGTCGTCGACATCAACATGCGCGGCACGTTCTTTCTCACTCAGGCCGTGGCGCGCCACATGGCCGCGACCCAAAGCGACGACGCGCGCAGCATCGTCACGGTGTCATCGGTCAGCGCCGAGCTGGCGTCGACGGAGCGCGGCGAATACTGCATGTCCAAGGCCGGGCTGGGCATGCTCACCAAGCTGTTCGCGCTGCGCCTCGCGCCGCTCTCGATCGGCGTTTTCGAAGTGCGGCCCGGCATCATCCGCACGCCGATGACGGAAGGCGTCGCCGCACGCTACGACGAACGCATCGGCGACGGCCTCGTGCCGATGCGGCGCTGGGGCGTGCCGCAGGACGTCGCCTCGGCGGTCGCGGCGCTGGTCTCCGGACAGATGGCGTTCGCCACGGGCAGCGTGCTCAACGTCGACGGCGCGCTGGCCATTGCGCGCCTGTGAAGCACGCTCACGTTCACTCAAACCCTCCCGATATGCACATCCTACAACTGCCGACGCCTGCCGGCGCGCTGGAACGCTACACGCTCACGGGCACGCCGCTTCAGGGCATCCGCCCGGCCGCCCCTTTCAACCGGATCGCGCTGTCGGCGGCGCACGTGGTCGCCGATCCGTTCGCGGACGTCGATCCGTCCGGCGGCGGCAAGATCGACTGGGACAAGACGCTGGAATATCGCCGCTACCTGGCCGGCCTCGGCCTGGGCATCGCCGAGGCGATGGACACCGCGCAGCGCGGCATGGGCCTCGGCTGGCAAGAGTCGCTGCAACTGATCCGGCGCACGCGCGCGGAACTCGCCGACAGCCGCGTGCCCATCTTCAACGGCTGCGGCACGGACCATCTCGATCCCGCTTCGGTCGATTCGCTCGACGCCGTCGTCGACGCCTATCTGCAGCAGGTCGATGCGATCCAGACCGCGGGCGGCCGTCTGATCCTGATGGCGAGCCGTGCGCTCGCGCGCGTGGCCCGCTCGCCCGACGACTATGTCTCGGTGTATCGCCGCGTGCTCGCGCAAGTGGATCAGCCGGTCATCCTGCACTGGCTCGGCGACATGTTCGATCCGGCGCTCGCCCGCTACTGGGGCACCGGCGACCTGAGCGCCGCGCGCGACATCGCACTGCAGGTGATGACCGAGTCCGCGACGAAGGTCGACGGCATCAAGGTGTCGCTGCTCGACAAGCAACGCGAGATCGACATGCGCCGCCTGTTGCCGCACGGCGTGAAGATGTACACCGGCGACGACTTCAACTATCCCGAGCTGATCGCCGGCGACGAGCAAGGCTATTCGCACGCGCTGCTCGGCATCTTCGACGGCATCGCGCCCGCCGCTTCCGCCGCCTTGGGCGAACTGGCGGCCGGACGGCGCGAGCGCTTCCTCGAGATTCTCGCGCCCACGGTGCCGCTGTCGCGCCACATCTTCCGCGCGCCGACGCGCTTCTATAAAACCGGCATCGTGTTCCTCGCCTTCCTGAACGGCCATCAATCGCACATGACGATGCTGGCCGGACATCAGGCCATGCGTGCGCTGCCGTATTTCGTCGATCTGTTCAGACTGGCGGACGTGGCGGGACTGCTCAGGCAGCCCGAACTCGCGGTCGCGCGCATGAAGACGTTCCTCGCTGGCTACGGCGTGTCGCAAGACTGAGGAGGCATCGATGGGGCAGATTCTTTCGCACCGCGAGGGCGCGGTGCTCACGCTGGAACTGAGCAATCCGGGCAAGGCCAATGCGCTCGACTTCGCGATGCTCGCCGCGCTCGACGAGCACATCGCGCAAATTGGCCGGGACGACGGCATTCGCGCCGTCGTGCTGCGCGGCACGACGGGCGGCGTGTTCTCGTCCGGCGCCGATATCCGCGAATGGTCGGCGCTGGACCCGCAGGCATTCGCGACCCGATGGATCGGCGAAGGCAACGCGGTGTTCCGGCGCTTCGAGCGGCTGCGCTGCCCGACCGTGGCGGTCATCGAAGGTCTGTGCTTCGGCGGCGGCCTGGAGCTCGCGTTGTGCTGCGATCTGCGGCTCGCGAGCGCCGGCGCGCGGCTGCGCTTTCCGGAAGTCGCGATCGGCGCGATTCCCGGCTGGGAGGGCGGCGACCGGCTGCAACGCATCGCGGGGCGCGGGCGCGCGCTCGAAGCGGTACTGCTGTCGCGTGAAATCGATCCATCGACCGCGTTGCAGTGGGGCATCGTCAATGCCGTCTGCACGCCTGAGGACGTGGCGGCCCGACTGGAAGAATGGACCGCGCGCCTGTGCCGGATATCGCCGCGCGCCGCCGCATCGGCCAAGGCCCTGATCGTCGATGACGACAAGGACCCGCACGCGGCCTATCCGGCGGCGGCGCTCGCGGTGCGCACGAGTTCCGACGCGGAGCTCGGCATCCGCGCGTTCTTCGCGAAGACCGCCGCCGCATTCTGATGCCATGACGCCATGAACATATTTTTCGAACGCACCCATCAACGATCGTTCGGCACCTGGCCGCTGAACGGGCAGCGGCTGCTGGACGCGCTGCAAAGCGCCATCGACATCGGCTATCGCGCGATCGATACCGCGCAGCTCTACGACAACGAGATCGGTGTCGGCACGTCGCTGCGCACCATCGGCATTGCGCGCGACGAGCTGTGCATCACGACCAAGATCGCGCCCGCCAACGATTCCGACGAACGCTTCATGCCTTCGCTGCGAGAGAGCCTGGCGAAGCTGAAGGTCGATCGGGTGGATGTCCTGCTGCTGCACTGGCCGCCGGCGAACGGCGATGTCGCGCCTTCCGTGCGACGCCTCGAACAAGCGGCGCGCGCCGGCCTGACGCGTCATATCGGCATCAGCAATTTCAACGCCGCGATGATGCGCGCCGCGAAAGCCGCGACGGCGCTGCCGCTCGTCGCCAATCAGGTCGAGTTTCATCCGCTCCTGAACCAGCGTGTATTGCTGGAGACGGCAAGCGAGACCGGCATTCCGCTCTCGTCCTACTGCTCGGTCGCGCGCGGCGAGATCTTCAGATATCCGCTCTTCGACGAGATCGGCGCGCGCTACGGCAAGTCGGCCGCGCAAGTCGCGCTGCGCTGGATTCTCCAGAAAGGCGTGGCGATCAACACGATGTCGACGCAACGCAAGAACATCGAGTCCAACTTCGACGTGATGGACTTCACGCTCTCCAGCATCGACATGAACCGCATCGACGCGCTGACCGGAACGAACTACCGCATCGTCAATCGCGAGCGGGTTCCGTATGCGCCCGAGTTCGACTAATAAGGACACCCTCATGAGCGATCCCCTGCTCTTCGACGACATCGAACCCGGTCTCGCCTTCACGACGTCGGGCATCGTCGTCACCGAAAGCCATGTCGTGCAGTTCGCGGGCATCTCGGGCGATTTTTTCGACGTCCACATGGACGACGAATTCGCGCGTGGCGTCGGCTTTCCCGGCCGCGTCGCGCATGGTCTTCTGTGCCTCGCGATAGTGGACGGCCTCAAGAACCGCGCGGCGACGCGCTTCGCCGCCGTCGCGACGCTGGAGTGGACGTATCGCTTCCACAAGCCGGTGCTCATCGGCGACCGGGTCCAGGGGCGCATCGGCGTGCTGGACAAGCGCCTGACGCGCCGCGCCGATCGCGGCATCGTGCGTTTGCAGGTCGAAGTACACAACCAGGACGGCGTGCTGATCCAGGACGGACTCAACGTGCTGATGGTCCGTGCGGGCGCACGGACGGGCAACGAGGAAAAATGAAATGAAGCGTGCACACCTGACCGATGCGGATTTCATGGCGGCGGCGATCTTCGACGGCGCGGTCGTCGTACTGAGCGGCTCGGGCGGCGGACTGGTCGAGCCCGATCACATCACCGAGGCCATCGAGCGCCGCTTTCTCGCGACGGGCCATCCGTGCGATCTCACGCTGATCCACGGCCTCGGTATCGGCGACGGCGTGAAGAGCGGCATCAGCCGCTTCGCGCACGAGGGCATGGTGAAACGTGTCATCGGCGGCCACTGGACCTGGTCCAGGCCGATGCAGAAGCTCGCCCGCGAGGAGCGCGTCGAGGCCTACACGCTGCCCGCCGGCGTAATCCAGACGCTGATCCGCGAAGCGGGCGCGGGCCGCCACGGCCTCGTCACGCACATCGGCCTCGATACCTTCGCCGATCCGCGTCACGGCGGCGGCCGGGTCAACCTCCGCGCACGGGACGATCTGGTGGAAGTCGTCACGCTGGGCGGCAAGGAACTGCTCTGGTACAAGCCCTTCGCAATCGACTTCGCGATCGTGCGCGGCACCACGGCGGATATGCAGGGCAATCTGACATCGCGCGAAGAGCCCGCCGACATCGACGCGTTCGCCGCCGCGCTCGCCGCGCACAACAGCGGCGGGCGCGTGTTCGCGCAAGTGCGCGACGTGTCCGCGACGCCGATCACGCCGGCGCGCGCGGTCACCGTGCCGGGCGTCCTCGTCGACGATATCTGCGTGTACGCCGGCCAGAAGCAGACCACCGCCCTCGACTACGACCCGGCCATCAGCGGCGAGATGCCGGCGCCCGGCACGCGCACGCCGCCGCCGCTGCCCGAGGGCATCCGCTACATCATCGCGAAGCGCGCCGCGAAGGAGCTGGAGCCCGGCGCGTGCGTGAACTTCGGCTACGGCCTGCCCGACGGCATTCCCGCAGTGGCGCATGCGGAGGGCGTGGACATCAGCTGGACCGTGATCGAGCAGGGATCGCACAACGGCGAGCTGCTGGGCGGCGACCTGTTCGGCGCGACGCGCCATGCCAGCGCGATCCTGAAATCGAACGATCAGTTCGACCTGTTCAGCGGCGGCGGCATCGATATCGCCTTCCTCGGCATGGGGGAGCTGGACGCGCAAGGCAACGTCAACGTCTCATGGCTGGGTGAGAACATCGTCGGTCCGGGCGGTTTCGTCGACATCACGCAGCGCACGCGCAAGGTGGTCTTCTGCGGCACTTTCGAGGCGAAGGGGCTGGAGGCCGAACTGGAAGACGGGCAGGTGCGCATCCGGCGTCACGGCGCGGTCCCGAAGCTGGTCGAGCAGGTGCGCCACATCACGTTCAGCGGCAAGCGCGCCCGCGCGGACGGCCAGCAGGTGCTCTACGTCACCGAGCGCGCCGTCTTCGAGCTCGCGGCCGAGGGCTTGCGGCTGATCGAGGTCGCACCGGGCGTGGACCTCGTCCGGGACGTGCTCGAACGCATGCCCTTCGAAGTATCACTGCACCCGTCGCTGCGTGTCGCTGCGACCAGCGCGGGCTGAATCGCGAATCGGAGAGATCGATGGACTTCACGCTGAGCGACACCCAGAAAATGATGATCGAGACCGCGCGCCGCTTCGTCCGGTCCGAGTTGCAGCCGCTCGAACAGCAGGTGGAAGACGAAAGCGCGCTCGCGCCCGAGATCGCGCGTGGCTTGCAGGCGCGGGCCCGCGCGCTGGGCCTGTATGCGGTGAACATGCCCGCCGAGCTCGGCGGCGGCGGTTTGAGCACGGTCGATACGATGCTGTGCGAGGAGCAGTTCGGCCACAGCTCCGACATCCTCGTGCGGCGCGCCTTCGGCAACGTCTACGACGCGCTGCTCGCCTGCGAGGGCGAACAGATCGAACGCTGGCTGAAACCCGCGATTCAGGGCGCGCGCACCTGCGGACTCGCGATCACCGAAACGGGAGCGGGTTCGGACGCCCAGGGCATCGAAACCACGGCGCGCAAGACCGCGTTCGGCTGGGTTTTGAACGGCAGCAAGCACTTCATCAGCGATGCGCAATGGAGCGATTTCTTTCTGGTGTCGGCCCGCACCGGCGAGCAGGAAATCTCGCTCTTCGCGGTCGACAAGAATCTGCCCGGTTTCACCGTCGGCCGCGATCAACGGATGATGGGCCTGCGCGGCACGCCTCATCACGAACTCTTTTTCGACGACGTCCCGCTGGAGCCGATGGCCCTGATCGGGCGCCAGGGCGACGGCTTCAGGCTGGCGATGAACATGCTCGGCCGCGTGCGCCTCGCGTTGATCGGCGCGCGCGGCATCGGCAAGGCGACGCACGTGCTCGAAATGATGATCGGGTACGCCGGCGACCGGCGTCAGTTCGGCACGCGCATCGGCGACTTCCAGATGATTCAGCAGCTCATCGCGGACAGCGTGATGGAGATCAACGCGGCGCGGCTGATGCTGCTCAACACCGCCAGCATGATGGACGCGGGACAGGACGCGCGCGACTGGATTTCGATGGTCAAGGTGCAGGCCTCCGAGACGCTCGGGCGCGTGGTCGACCGCGCGGTGCAGGTCTTCGGCGGCATGGGCTTCTGCAAGGAGCTGGCCATCGAGCGCTATTACCGCGATGCCCGCGTCTACCGCATCTTCGACGGCACCTCGGAGATTCATCGCGGCATCATCGCCCGCAATGCGATGAAGCGCGGCGCAGCGCTGTTCGACCTCCATCGCTAGGCGGGCATTCGACATGAGCAAGATCATCACTGCGCAAGCGGCGGCCCGGCTGGTGCGAACCGGCGACGTGCTCAGCATCAGCTCCTCGAGCGCGCTCGGCTGCCCCGACAAGGTTCTCGCGGCGATCGGCGAGCGCTTCGAGCGCGAGGGACAGCCGCGCAACCTCACGACCCTCAACCCGATCGCCGCGGGCGACATGTACGGCGTCAAGGGCATCGATCATCTCGCCCGGCCCGGTCTGCTCGCGCGCACGCTCGCGGGCTCGTATCCGAGCGGCCCGTCGTCGCTGCCCATGCCTGCCATCTGGCGCATGATCGTCGACAACGAAATCGAGGCCTACAACATCCCGAGCGGCATCCTGTTCGACATGCACCGCGACGCCGCCGCGAAGCGTCCCGGCGTGCTGACCAAGGTTGGCATGGGCACGTTCGTCGATCCCGATTTGCAGGGCTGCGCGATGAACGCCGCCGCGGCCGCGCGGCCGATCGTGCGCAAGGTGCCCTTCGACGGCGAAGACTGGCTCTACTTTCCGGCGATCGCGCCGCGCGTGGCCATCATCCGCGCGACCACGGCGGACGAAGCGGGCAACCTCGGCTACGAACACGAAGGCGCGCTCTTGGGCGGCATCGATCAGGCGCTGGCCGCGCGCAACAACGGCGGCATCGTGATCGCACAGGTCAAGCGCGTGGTGAAATCCGGCACGCTGCGGCCGCACGACGTGCGCGTGCCCTGCACGCTGGTCGATTACGTCGTCGTCGATCCGGACCAGTGGCAGACCACGCAGACGCCCTACGACCCGGCCATCAGCGGCGAAATCACGCTTCCGATGGATGCGTTCGAGCCCACGCCCTGGGGACCGGAGAAGGTCATCGCCCGCCGCGCGGCGATGGAGCTCGCGCACGGCTGTGCGGCCAATCTGGGCTTCGGCATTTCCGCCAACGTGCCGCGCATCCTGCTGGAGGAAGGCCTGCACGGCGAAGTGACCTGGGCCATCGAACAGGGCGCGGTCGGCGGCATGCCGCTGCTCGGGTTCGCCTTCGGCTGCGCCTCGAATGCGGACGCGATCGTCGCCTCGCCGAATCAGTTCACCTATTTTCAGGGCGGCGGCTTCGACATTGCGCTTCTTTCCTTTCTGCAAGTCGACGCCGACGGCAGCGTGAACGTCTCCCGGCTCGCGTCGAAACCTTATCTGACCGCGGGGTGCGGCGGCTTCGTCGACATCACCGCGCATGCGCGCCGCATCGTGTTCTCGGGCTTTTTCACGGCCGGCGCGCAACTGGAAGCCGGCGGCGGCAGGCTCGACATCGTCCGGGAAGGCCGCACGCGCAAGTTCGTCCGGACGGCCGAGCAGATCACGTTCAGCGGCCGCGTCGGGCGCGACCGAGGGCAGCGCATCACTTACGTGACCGAACGCTGTGTCGTCGATCTCCTCGATGACGGGCTGACGGTGCGCGAGATCGCACCCGGCGTGGATTTGCAGCGCGACATTCTGGATCAGGCCGAGGTCGCATTGAAGGTCGCCCCGGATCTGCGCCCGATGGATGCGGCGCTCTTCACCGATGCGCCCCTCGGACTCCGACTCAAACCCCGCGAGGCACGCCATGACTGATCGCTTCGTTTCCATCGTCCGCGATGCGGCCGTCGCCATCGTCACGTTGGACCGGCCGGCCAGGCTCAACGCGCTGACGCCCGCGATGCTGGACCGACTGGAAGATGCCGCCCGCGAACTGGAGGCCGACGACCGGACGCGCGTGGTCATCCTGACGGGCGGCGGCGTGAAGGCGTTCTGCGCCGGCGCCGACATCGACGAATGGGCCGCGCTCAAACCGCTGGACATGTGGCGCCACTGGGTGCGTCGAGGTCATCAGGTCTTCGACCAATGGGCGCGGCTGCGCCAGCCCGTGATCGCGGCGATCAACGGGCATGCCTTCGGCGGCGGGCTGGAACTGGCCATCACCGCCGACGTGCGTATCGCGGCAGGCCAGGCCTGTTTCGCGCTGCCGGAGGCATCGATCGCGACGTGCCCCGGCTGGTCGGGCACGCAACGGCTGGTGCGCTTGATCGGCGCGAGCCGCGCGAAGTATCTCGCCTTGAGCGGCGCGCGCGTGACAGCCGCCGAGGCGCAGGCGTGCGGCCTCGTGCACGAGGCCGTGCCGCAGGAGCGCGTGCTGGAGCGTGCGCATCGACTGGCGCTGGACATGGCGGCGCGCGCGCCGGTGTCGCTGCAACTGACCAAGCAGTTGATCAATGCGGCCAGCGGCGAGGAAACCGGCTCGACACTGGAAGCGATGGCGGGCGCGCTCGCGGCCACCACCGAGGACGCGGCGGAGGGCATCCGCAGCTTTCAGGAGAGGCGGCCGCCGGTCTACGCCGGGCGCTGAGGCGCTCCGGTGTTCTTCAGCAGCACTCGAACAGGCGCTCGCGGCAGATCCGCAAGGTCTCGTCGGCCGGGCGCGTCCACCAGTCGAGCCGCGAGAAAATCTCCACTTCGACGGGGCCGTCATAACCGGCTGCTTCCACGGCCGCGCGCAGCCGCTTGAGATCGATGACGCCATCGCCCATCATCCCGCGGTCCTGCAACGGGTCGCGGGTTTCGACCAGCCAGTCGCACACGTGCAGCGCGAGGATGCGCTCACCCGCGCGGGCGATGGCGGGCATCAGCGCCGGGTCCCACCAGACGTGGTAAGCGTCGATGGCCACGCCGAAGCTTCCCTCGCGCGACGGGTCGAGCCGGTCGCACCAGTCGAGCGCCTGATCGAGCGTATTGAGCAGGCTGCGATCGGCCGCGTACACCGGATGCAGGGGTTCCAGCGCGATGCGCACGCCGGTCTCGTTCATCGTCGGCTGCAAGGCGGCGAGGCCATCGAGGATCTGCTCGCGTGCATCGTCGATGTCGCGCGAACCGGGCGGCAACCCGCCGACGACGGCGACCAGCACCGGCGCGCCCAGCACGGCCGCCGTCTCCAGCGCGCGGCGGTTGGAATCGATCGCGGCGCGACGGCCGGCGGCGTCGTTGGCCGCGAAATACGCCGTGCGGCAATACGCGCCGACCTTCAGGCCGGCCGCGCGGATCGCGCTGGCGGCGGCTTGCGGCTTGTTCTCGTCGATCTCCTGACGCCACGGCGTGATCCAGCCGAAGCCCTGCTCGGCGATGCGTCCGGCCGTCACTTCGATCGGCTCGCGATAGCCGAGCGTGCCTGTGTTGATGCAGCAGAGATCGCCGCGCCCGTTGAGCTCACGCATCGTTCACCTCAAAAACGTTGGATCATCAGGCCGCCGTCGACGCGAACGTCCTGCGCCACGGTATAAGGCAGCAGGCCGGCCGCCATCGTGCGGATCACGCGCGCCACGTCTTCCGGCTGGCCCCAGCGCGGCGTCGCGGTCATGCCCTCGGCGATCAGTTCGTCGTACTTCGCCTTCGACGGCGCGGTCATCCCGGTCAGGATCAGGCCAGGCTGCACCTCGAACACGCCGATGCCGTGAGGCGCGAGACGCAGCGCGAACAGGCGCGCCGCCATCGACAGCGCGCTCTTCGACATGCAGTATTCGCCGCGCTCGACGGTAGCGACCACCGCATTCGACGACGTCACGAACACGATGCTGCGCGCGCCCTCGCCCGCCGGCGCCTGCGCCGTCATGAGCCGGGCCACGGCCTGCGTCAGAAAAAAGGTGCCGCGCGTGTTGATGTCGAGGCAGCGATCGTAGCTTTGCGCGCTCACGTCGAGCAGGTCGCCGCGACTGAGCACCGAGACGCCGGCATTGTTCACCAGACAGTCGATGGCGCCGAAGCGTTCGACGATCGCGGCCAGCACGCTCGCGTGGGCGTCGATGTCGCCGATGTCCAGATCGACGGGCAGGCACGCCCGGCCGAGCGCCTCGACCTCGGCGACGAGCGTATGAAGCCGGTTCGCGTCGTCGAGCGCGATGGCGGCGATGTCGAAGCCTTCGGCGGCGAGCGCCAGCGCCGCAGCGCGGCCGATTCCGCGCGAAGCGCCGGTTACGACAGCAGTCCTTTTCATGTTCATGCCTTCAGCAGTAGGCCCGCGATGATGATGTGCGGAATCCGGTCACGAAACTTTAAGCGAAGTAGATCGATCTAGCAAGTAGCCGGCAACGGCGTTACGATGACGGGCCGGGCTATCATGCGGCGCATGTGCGCAATGTCGTGCGATTCGCAATCGGACGTGGCAATACGCCGGTTCAACCTTCGGCTAATCGGGCAGACCAGTGACCAAGGAAACGATTTTTCGTGTCGACGTGCAGTTCGGCGATTGCGATCCGGCGGGGATCGTCTTTTTCCCCAATTTCTCTCGCTGGATGGACGCCGCATCTCATGACTATTTCCTGCAGTGTGGTTTGCCGCCCTGGCGGGAAATCGCGTCGCTCCCCGGATGCGTGGGCGCACCGCTGCTGGAGATCCACAGCCGCTTTCACACATCGGCGACTTACGGGGAAACGCTCGACATTCACACGTCGACTGAAGAGTGGCGCGGCAAGGTCTTTATTCAGCGGCACCGGATCGTGCGCGGTGAGGCGCTGATCTGCGAGTTTCGCGCGACACGCGCGCTGTGTATCAAGCAGGCCGATGGAAAACTCAAAGCCGTCGAGATACCCGAGTTCATGCGCGCGGCGTGTGCATGAGCGATAAGGGCGGCAACTCTTCATGCGGCTGCACTCGCGGCCAGTTGATCGATGCGCCACTGAAGAACTGAAGAGACTCGGGAGAAATGTGTCCGGACGCCGCCAACAGATAGCGCGCGTCCGTTGGTCTGCGGAAACCACCGGGCCGTCGCAGCACGCGATATCGAGCGAAAATTTCCCGTGCAATCAACGACCTGGAGCGTCGATGCAAATTGGCACGTCGCATGCAATGTTGGTTCAAACCCGCGTTGCCTTACGCCGAATGGCCTGAACCGGCATGAGAGGCTTCCGTTCACCGGGCACGTTGGCGCCCGGTGCGGCTTTCAGGAGTCAACCCATGCCGCTCGCCCGCCTGCTCGTCTGCCTTCTCCAGTTCTCGTTAGCAGCCGCGGTGCTGTTGCCCGCCGTCGCGGGCGCCGCGGACCTGCCCGCAGCATCGCAACGCGATGAACCCGGCACGCGTGACGCGGGCGCCAGCGATACGGCCACACCTCAAGCGCTGAGAGCCGGCATCGAGCGCCTGCGCACCGGAACGTGGTGGGAAGCGAATCGCAAGATGCGCCCGGAACTGGCGCAAGTCGGCGACCTGATCTTCCTGCTGCCGCTGGCCGACAGGACGCTCGAACCATCGTCGGAGGCGATCGGCCGCGTCGGGCGTCTGCGCGAAGCGCTGCGCATCCACCAGACGCGCGAGCCCGCCGGCTGGACCCGGCTCGTTGCGCAGGTGAAGGGCGAGCGCTCGAAGGCCGGCGACCTGTCAGCCGTGCTGCTCGCCGACGCGCTCGTCAACGAGATCCGCTACCGCGACGGAACCGACGGCAGCTACTACGCGCCGGCGCGGTTCTTTATCGAAGGCGGCGTGTGCAAGGATTTCGCCGTCGCCAAATACCTGCTGCTGCGCGACGCGGGCTTCGACATCGCGCGCATGCGTCTCGTGGCGCTCGCGCCGCGCTACAAGAACACGCCGGACGACTGGCACGTCATTCTCGTCGTGCAGATAGAAGGCGCGAGCGAACCGCTCACACTCGATTCACCGAGCGCGCCCCCCGCGAAGCGTGCCGACGATACGACCAACGAAGCATCGCCGTCGAGTGGCCCGTCCGCGCTGCTTGCCGCGATCCTCGCCGGCCGCAAGCCCGCCGACGCAGTGCTGCGCGCGCCCGAAGGACCGCTCGCCGCGCCGCTCAGCCGGTCGGGCCAGGCGCGGCGGCCGCTCGCGACCGTCTTCAACGAGCAAGGCAGCCGGTCGTTCGAACGCGATGCGCCGGACGCGCTGCGCCGGACATCGGCGGCCGGGCGAGGCGCGGGCGCGATATACGTCGACGAAATGGGTGAGCCGTGGAAAGTGGACAGCGCCGGGACGTTTCCGAAGTGGCGCGTCGCCGCGGACCAGGCAGACGCGCCCGTCAAGCCGGGTCCGGCGGCCAGGCTGATACGCGTGGCGGCGCGCTGACCGACTCATGCGCGGCGCGCTCCGATGGCGCCACAAGTCATATCAAAATGCGATGCGGCCGGAACGCTTCTTGCACACCACAAACGGCAATGCAAGGACGAGCCGTCTGGTTCACCCGTTCATCAACTTCACGCGATCGGCATGGTCAACGATCTCTGGTACAAGAACGCGATCATCTACTGCCTGTCCGTCGGCACGTTCATGGACGCGAACGGCGATGGCGTCGGCGACTTCCGGGGCCTGCTGCGGCGGCTCGACTATCTTCAGGGACTCGGCATCACCACGATCTGGCTGATGCCCTTCCAGCCGTCGCCCGGACGCGACAACGGCTATGACATCACCGATTACTACAACGTCGATCCGCGCTACGGCTCCCTCGGCGACTTCACGGAGTTCACGCACGCGTGCCGTCAACGCGGCCTGCGCGTGATGATCGATCTCGTCGTGAATCACACGTCGGATCAGCATCCGTGGTTTCGGGAGGCGCGCCGCGATCCCGAATCGAAGTATCGCGACTGGTATGTCTGGTCGAAGAAGCGGCCGGCAAATGCGAAGGATGGCGTGGTCTTCCCCGGCGTGCAGAAGTCGACGTGGACCTACGACAAGGAAGCGGCCATGTGGTACTTCCACCGCTTCTACGATTTTCAGCCCGACCTGAATACGGCCAATCCTCTGGTGCAGGCCGAGCTGCTCAAGATCATGGGCTTCTGGATCCAGCTCGGCGTCTCGGGCTTTCGCATGGACGCGGTGCCGTTCGTCATCGCCACCAAGGGCGCGCAGGTGAAACGGCCGGTCGAACAGTACGACATGCTGCGCACGTTTCGCGAGTTCCTGCAGTGGCGCAAGGGCGACGCGATCATTCTCGCCGAGGCGAACGTGCTACCCGACACCGACATGAAATACTTCGGCGACGCGGGCGAGCGATTGCAGATGATGTTCAACTTTCAGGTCAATCAGAACACGTTCCATGCGCTCGCGAGCGCGGACGCCACCCCGCTCAAGAACGCCCTCGACGCGACCAAATCGCGCGCCGCAACCGCGCAATGGGGCGTATTCCTGCGCAACCACGACGAACTCGACCTTGGGCGGCTATCGCCCACGCAGCGTGAAACCGTGTTCGCGGCGTTCGGCTCCGAGCCGGATATGCAGCTCTACAAGCGCGGCATCCGCCGCCGTCTCGCGCCGATGCTCGACGGTGACCGTCATCGGCTGGAGCTTGCGTATAGCCTGATGCTGACGCTGCCGGGAACGCCCGTCGTGCGCTACGGCGATGAAATCGGCATGGGCGACGACCTGCGCCTGCCCGAGCGCGAAAGCGTGCGCACGCCGATGCAGTGGTCGACCGAGCCGCACGGCGGCTTCACGAAACATGCGCGCCCCGTTCGCCCGGTGATCTCGGGCGGACCGTACGGCTACGAACGTGTGAATGTCGCGAGTCAGCGCCGCGATCCGAACTCGCTGCTGAACTGGATCGAGAGAATGATCCGCATGCGCAAGGAAGTGCCCGAGATAGGCTGGGGCGACTTCGCGATTCTCAAGGCATCGCGCGACGACGTGCTTGCGCTGCGTTACGACTGGCGCAACAACTCGGTGGTCTGCCTGCACAACTTCAGCGCCGCGGCGTGCACCGTGAAGTTCCGGGTCGGCCTCGGAGCCGGCGAGAACGACGTGCTCGTGAACCTGCTTTCCGACGATCACAGCCGGGGCAATGCGAAGGGACTGCATACCGTCGTTCTGGAACCGTACGGCTATCGATGGTTCCGCGCGGGCGGTCTCGACTACCTTCTCAAGCGCAGCGAAGTGTGACCTCGGGGAGCCGATAGGAACGGCCGCTTCATTCATCCGCCGGATGCGGTCGGTCGATATCCGAGCCACGAGACACACGATGCCGGGCAGCGCCGTCGGCTTCCATCGACCTTTGTCATCACTCCGGGCGAGCCATCGAACCGACTCCCGTGAAGCGATGTTCATCGGATCGCGCGGACGGCCGCAGCACACGCATGATGATCCATGCAAGAACATAGGCCGACGCGCATATCGCGAACAGCACGTTGTATCCGCCGTTCAGATTGCCGAGCGCATTGAAGCGATCGAGCAGCGCGCCGACGAGCAACGGAAACAGCGTCCCGCCGACGGCCCCGGCCATGCCGCCGATGCCCACCACCGAGCCGACGATATGCTTGGGAAACATGTCCGACGCGGTCGTGAACAGATTGGCCGACCATCCCTGATGCGCGGCCGCGACCAGACTCAGGAGACCGACCATTGCCCACATGTCGTCGATCCACGACGAGAACGCGATCGGCACGACGAGCAGCGCGAGAACGAGCATCGCGGTCTCGCGTGCGCGCCGCACGTCCCAGCCGCGCGCGATCAGCATCGACGAGAACCAGCCGCCGGAGACGCTGCCGATCGATGTCGCGACATAGACCACGACGAGCGGCAGGCCCAGGTTCTTCATGTCGAGGTGATAGCGTGACGAGAAGTAGGACGGCAGCCAGAAGAGCATGAACCACCAGATCGGATCGGTCATGAACTTGCCGACGATGAACGTCCACGTCGAACGCAGCCTGAGCAGCGAGAGCCAGCTTTCTGAGTGCTGCGCGGCGGGCGCATCGGCACGGCCTTCGGAGATATAAGCGAGTTCGCTGGTCGACACCTTCGCGTGCTTGCCGGGCGCGTAGTACATCACGTACCAGAATCCGAGCCAGACGAAGCCCGTCAGACCCGTGATCAGAAACGCCGATTGCCAGCCGTGATTCGCCGCGAGCCACGGGACGATCGCGGGCGCCGCCACTGCCCCGATGCTCGTTCCCGATGTCAGGATGCCGACCGCCAGCGCTTGCTCCTTGCGCGGAAACCACTCCGACACGGCCTTGACCGCCGCCGGGAAATTGCCGGATTCCGCGAGTCCGAGCAATCCGCGCATGAACGAAAACCCCAGCATATTGCGCACGATCGAATGACCGCACGCCGCGATGCTCCATACGAGCACGCACAGACCGTAGCCCAGCTTCACGCCGAACCGGTCCACGAGTTTCCCGGACAGAATCAGGCCGATTGCATAGCACGCCGTGAATACGACCACCATGTAGCTGTATTCCGTCTCGGACCAGTGAAAGCGCAGCGCCAGATCGGGCTTGAGCAAACCCAGCACCTGACGATCGAGGTAATTGATCGTCGTCGCGAAGAACAGCAAAGCGCAAATGCGCCATCGATAACGGGTTCGATCCATCTTCAGTCTCTCGGAAAATTGAATGTCAGGCGAGCGCGGTCAGTTCAGGCACGACAGCGAACAGATCGCCGACGAGACCGTAATCGGCCACGCTGAAGATCGGTGCTTCGGGGTCTTTGTTGATCGCGACGATCACCTTGCTGTCCTTCATGCCGGCCAGATGTTGAATCGCGCCCGAGATACCGACCGCCACATACAGCTGCGGCGCGACGATCTTCCCTGTTTGACCGACCTGAAAGTCGTTCGGGACATAGCCCGCATCGACCGCTGCGCGCGATGCGCCCAAT
>NZ_CAJMZL010000047.1:0-40686 GCF_905220305.1 Caballeronia sp. J97
GCAGGCCCAGCTCCGCAAGAGGAATTTCGAAATTTTGTTTAACCTTCCGGAACCGCCTTCCCTTCGCCTCGTTCTACATACTGCAACGCGGCACGATAAAAGCATCTGCCGAGCGACTACAATTAAAGGTTCACCGCACCAATTCACTCTAGTATCGATATGCGCTCGCGAATCGCAAAACGTATTCCCCCGGATGCAGACAAGCTCGTCGGCCTCTCCCTCGCGCTCTTCGCGTCCGGCAGCCGCGTCGAGGATCGCTTCTGGGAAGCTCGCCTTGACGCTCTCATCGTCAAACTCGTACGCAACGGCAATCAGACGACGCTCGACGCCGCCCTCGACCACCTGCAGCAAAATCATCCGGACGCCTATGGCGCGCTCGCCGATATGGCCGAGACGCACAGCGAGTCCTTCAAAGTCGACATCGACGGCGCGCCACACGAAGCATTGCTCGTTGCCGCGCCAGTGCTGGCGTGGACGCGCTACGCCATCCCGTCTGGAACGCTCAAAGGCGAGGCCGTCGACGCGCTGCGCACGCAAATGCAAGCGCACGTCCTCGCTGCGGACGCGCGCGTGGCCGTCGCGCCATACCTCTACAGCATCGATCAGTTGCCGCGGCACCACGTGGATACGTCGCGTCTCGCGCAACAGTTACTGCAAACGGTAATGAACGGCAGCGTCGCGCGCTTGAATCTCTCTGACTTGCCAGAAACTTCGCCGATCCTCGCCGATCCGCGATTCCTGCTGGCTTTAGTCGTTGTGCCCGCCGAAGCGGCATTCTTCCGCTGGCAGGAGGACGACAACGGCAACCGCGTAGAGCGTGGTCAGTGCCTCGAGCAGTGGACCGCGCAGGGCGGGCCGAGCTTCGCCGCCATCCTGCCCGGCTGTGAATTCGAGTGCCTGCTTCCCGATGCCTACTACTCGGCCTGCCGCGATGCCGACGAACAAGTTCGCCCCCATACCGTGCGCACCGCCGTCCGCTATCTCTTCGACACGCTCGGCGCCGCGCCGCAAGACTTGCGCGCGGTCATCGCGGGCTTCGGCGAACGGCGTATCGACGAATATCGCATCGGCTTTACGCGGCGCGGCAGTAACGATGTGATCTACGGAGTCGTGTGGCCACTCTACGGGCGCGAAAACGGGGAACTCGGGATGGACGAGGATCCGGTCGATCTCGAGGGCGCCAACGGCCCGGTCGAAGAAATCGTCGAGTTGTTGAAGAAAACCGGTGTCTCGGACGTGCGTCGCCATGCGGGACGCTTCGAACCGGAATTCTGCGACGACTGCGGCGTGCCGCTGTATGCCGATCCGCTCGGCGAAATCGTTCATGCTGAGATGCCTGAGGATGCTGATCCAGCGCAGCCACATTTCCATTAAAACTGACTAAAAGCAGTCATCTAGCGCAAAAAGAACCCCGCCTCGTGCGGGGTTTTGTGTATTTATGCCTATGCCGTTCGGATAGGAGGGCAAACCACCTCAAATTTGTAAATATAGCCACTGACGCCGTTCTACACCGGCGCCGAGTCCCGAAGCCGGGAGGCAACGGGTGTATTGACAAGAGGTAAAGCATGATAATCAACATTATTGGTTCCGACGCGGAGCGCCGGGCGGGCCTTAAAACATTGCTGCGCCGTGTTGCGCGCCACGCGCAATTCACCGAGGCGAAGGATTGGAGGCAAGCCCGTTCAGCCTTGAAACGCTCCACCCCCGACATGATCGTGATCGACTGGGCGCCCGAATCGCGCACCGGCGACTTGCAGATCCTGCTCGACGACGCGCCCGACGTGCCTGCGGCCATCATGGTCGACCGCTGCGGTGCTGCTCTGGTCTACGCTCTGATGAGCGTCGGCGCGATGGGCGTGATCCCGCGCGCCCTCGACCCGTTCCTGATACTGCGTGCACTGGAGATGGTGCTTGTAGGGGGACACTATATTCCGCCGGACGTCGTCGACCCGGAACTGACGCTCGAACTCACGACCCGCCGTGCTCGAGACAGCGCCCGGTTGCCGCACAGAATCCGCCATCATCCGACGCTGTCGCCCCGACAACAGCAAATCATGCGCTGCGTCCACATGGGCAGCACCAACAAGATGATCGCAAAGACTCTCGGCATCAGCGAAGGCACGGTGAAAATCCACCTTGCAAGTATCTTCCAGCAACTGGGCGCAACGAATCGCGCAGCCGCAGTCGCGATCTACAACGGCGTGCAAACCGCCCATCTCGAAATTCTGCGCAGCGGAGGCGACAAACCAATCCGCGTCGTGTCGGGTCAGCCAGGCGTGATTCCGCTGCGTCGGCCACGAACGCGCTATCCGTCGCTTCTCGACAGCGATGCTGCCGCATTGCCGATAGCAGCCGAGCCGGAATCAACGTTCTAGCAACAAACGAGGCGAACGGGGCCGTCCTTTGCGCACACGTTTTGCGTGCAGCGAGTAATATGCAAGGCATGGGGTTCTTCTACACACCGCTACCGCTTTGGCTAACCGTCGGCAGCTGGATCGTCGCCGCGGGACTGCTTGCGCTCGCGCTGATGCCGCGTCCGTTCGCTCGTCTGCAGGACGCTACCCTGCAGAACGTGTGGCTCGGCGTCATCGTCGCGATCTCGGTGCTGTGGGCGTGCAACGCATGGTTCGACGACGGGCCCGTCATCCATTTGTTGGGCGCGACGCTGATGGTCACGCTGTTCGACTGGCGGCTCGCGCTTATCGGTACGGCTGCGACCACAGGTCTCGCCGCGGTCGTCCTCGATGCGTCCTGGCTCTCGGTGGCGACCACCTATCTCCTCTTCGGCGCGTTGCCCGTGGCAGTGTCGACCTTGCTGCAGCGTCTGAGCAACGCGTGGTTACCGCGCAATCTCTTCACTTTCATCGCCGGGCACGGGTTCGTCACGGCCGCGGCCGCGGTGGCGGCGGCATGCGGTGCGACCATCCTGCTCGAGATGGCGCTCGCGAGCGGTCCTGTCATCGTGCCTCCGGCGTTCACGCGAGGCTCGCTGCTGCTGGGCGCCGGCGAAGCGCTCTTCACGGGCCTGCTCACCATTCTTATCACGGTGTATAAACCCGCGTGGATCACCACGTACGACGTGCGCCGCTATCGCCTCGATCGCGGTCCGCGCGTCTAGGTTTCTCAACACGTATCGGCCCGTTGCTGTCGGGAGCGTCGGATATCGGATTCCGGGCGATGGGTACGCGCGCAAAGTACGATAAGATTGAACTCCTTCCCCACACGGCGCATCTTACTTGCCCGTGTCTTCTTAGCGCCAGACTTGATGGAAAGTAACTACGCACCGCGCCGGCTCCTGCGGCTCGTCGGCCGGTTGGCGGTATGCGCATCGTTGGCATGCGCGGTGTCCGCTTTTGCCGATTTGCTCGACGAGCGCAACGAACTGATTCACCACTTCGTCACCGACTTCAAGGCCAACCCGCTCGTCGCGGATTGCGCCGCGCATGGCAACTTCATCGCCAGTACGTCTTCGGCATTCGATCACGTCGAGTTCCCGCCTGCCTCGTTCGATGCCGCGCATTCGGCGATCGAGCCATGGAACGATTCGTTCGACGAGAAAAAACAGCGAATCAAAGTGGACAACGTCGTGACCGTCGAAGGTCAAGGCATGCCGAAAGACGGCGAGCGCGATCCCACGCCGCTCAAATTCCGCTGCGGCTATGTCGGCAGCCAGATGCTCGCCTTCGGCTGGAACGATCCCGTGCCGCCACTGCGCCCGCGCGCCGAAGCGCACTCGACGCACAGCACGAAAGGCAAGCACGGCGCGAAGACCAAGGCGGCGAGCAAAACCGGCACGTCCAAGTCGACCAAGAAGACGACCAAGAAGCACTAGCCGATTTCTTTCGACCAACGAAGACTGAAGACACGATCTAAAAGGGCGTGGCCACCTGAAGCGGCCACGCCCTTTTCACATCGACGGCAAATCGTCTGCCCTCAGGCGCCGAACGACTGCAGGTGCCACAGAATGGCCTGAAGCATCGAAGCGCCGAGTGCAGCGCTGCGCGCGCCGTTCCAGCCAACGCTCTCGTCCGGCAGATTCGCGTTGTCCTTAAACGGCATTTCCAGCGTGAGCGACAGGCATTTGTACTCGTTGCCGATGTACTTCGACGCGAGTTTGAGCGCATCCGTCTGATACTTGCTCGACTCGTAACCGTGGACGTCCTGAAAGTCCGGACTCGCCTGCTTGAAGAAATCGACGAAGGCCTTCTGCTCCTTTGCCTGTCTCTCGGTGAAGCCCGGCAGCATCTCCGAGCCGGCGACGAACACGTAAGGAATGGCTTCGTCGCCGTGGATATCGAAGAACAGATCGCAGCCGGTCTCCACGATAGCCTCGCGCACCGCGAGTACCTCCGGGCTGCGCTCGGCGCTCGGCTCCATCCATTCGCGATTCAGATTCGCGCCTGCTGCATTGGTGCGCAAATTGCCAAGCACGCTGCCGTCCGGGTTCATGTTCGGCACGATATGGAAAATGGCCCGCTCGAAGAGCGCGCGCGCAACCGGATCGCCGGCCCAGTCGCCGAAGCCCGCGAGGCGCTTCACGAGCCCTTCGACGAACCATTCCGCCATCGTCTCGCCCGGATGCTGGCGCGCGATGATCCAGATTTTCTTCTTCGGTTCAGCGTCGCCGAAGTCCGGGATGCCGAGCGACAGCACCGACATCGGACGGCCCTGGACCGTGCTGCCCAGTTCGGTCAGCGTCGCGAGCGGCATCTGCTGGACCGCGCCGAGAAACTCCGAATGGCGTTCCTCGCTGTACGGCTCGAAGTACGCGTAGTAGATGCGATCGAAGTCAGGCGTGTGGTCGATCTTCATCACCTGCCCGTCGTATTCCGTCGATACGCGGAACCAGTTCACGCGGTCGTAGCTCGCGACAGCTTCATAGTCGCGCCAGCCTTCGGGAAACGCACACTGCGCCGCGTTCTCGAAGGTCATTACGAGGCGCTCGCCGCGCGCACCGGACACGCGGAAATAGAACCATTGCGCGAAGTCCGCATGGGAATCGGTCCGAATGCGCAGGCGGATGTCGGCGGGTTCGTCGGAATTGAGGACTTCGATCGCACCCGCGTCGAAGTTGCTTGAAATGGAGAGAGTCATCTGCGTTTCCTTGCGTGCTGGCCGCGCGGTTCTTATTCCGCGACGCGGCGACGAAATACGTAAGTCGTGTCGTTCGAGGCCTTTGCATCGAACTTGTAGCCTTCACTGTCGAAGCCTTTGAGCGCTTCCGGCTCGTCGATGCGGTTCTCCACCGCATAACGCGCCATCATCCCGCGCGCGCGCTTCGCGTGAAAGCTGATGATCTTGTAACGCCCGCCCTTCCAGTCCTCGAACACCGGCGAGATGACCGGCGCCGCGAGCACCTTCGGCTTGACCGACTTGAAATATTCTTCCGACGCGCAATTCACCAGCACGCGCGCGCCGCGCTGCTTCTTCAATTGCTCGTTGAGCGCCGCCGTGATGCGCTCGCCCCAGAACGCGTACAGATCCTTGCCGCGCGCATTCGGAAATTTCGTGCCCATTTCGAGCCGATACGGCTGTAGCAAATCGAGCGGCCGCAGCAGACCGTACAGCCCCGACAGCACGCGGACATGGTTCTGCGCGAAATCGAGATCGCCCGCCGACAGCGACTTCGCGGCGAAACCTTCATACACGTCGCCGTTGAACGCGAGCACCGCCTGCTTGGAATTGTGCGCCCCGAAGGTCGTCGACCAGTCCGCGTAACGCTGGAAGTTCAGCGCCGCGAGCTGGTCCGAAATGCCCATCATTCCGCCGATCTGCTGCGGCGAGAGTCCGCGCAGCCCGTCGATCAGTTCGGCGGCGTCATCGACGAATTGCGGCAGCGTGTGCTTCTTGATATGAGCGGGCGTCTCGTAGTCGAGCGATTTGGCAGGCGAGAGAACGATTATCATGGAGGCTCGCCGGCGCGCCGCCGGCGATCATTGGCATAAACCCCTGATTGTATCGAATGGACAATTCCGCCGCGCCACTGCCGTCGCCGACGCGCGTGGTGCTCGATTCGAATGTGTGGATCGACATCCTCGTGTTCGACGACCCCGCCACGCGCCCGATTCACGCAGCGCTCGAAGCCCGCACGCTCGAAGCGCTCATCGATGAACGCTGCCTCCGGGAGCTCACCCGCGTGCTCGACTACCCGCAGTTCGTGCGCATGGCCGTCGACAAGGCCGCCGCGCTCGCGAGCGTCGCGCGCCTGTCGACGCTCGTCGTGGCGGCCATCGACGAAAGCGAGCACCCGCTGCCCAAATGCAAGGACCGCGACGACCAGAAATTTCTCGAGCTCGCGCATGCATCGGGCGCCAGGTGGCTCGTCTCGAAGGATCGCGCGGTGTTGAAACTCGCCCGGCGAGTCGCGCGCGACTTCGCGTTTCGCATCGCCGAGCCGAAACCGTTCGTTCTCGAATTCGAGGCACAGGCGGCCATCGGCTGAGCGTGTCTTAAAATAGTCGCGAGCCCTATTCCACGTCCATCCGACCATGAACGCCACGCACGAATTGCCGCCGACACCCTCCGAGCTCTCCTTCCCGTCGCGTCTGCCCAATGTGGGCACGACCATCTTCACCGTGATGAGCGCGCTCGCGACGCAAAAAGGCGCGGTGAACCTCGGCCAGGGCTTCCCCGATTTCGATTGCGACACGCGCATCGTCGATGCGGTCGCGGCCGCCATGCGCGACGGCCACAATCAATATCCGCCGATGGCGGGCGTCGCGCCCTTGCGCCAGGCTATCGCGCGCAAGATCGACGCGCTCTACGGCCGCGCGTACAACGCCGACACTGAAATCACCGTGACCGCCGGCGCGACGCAGGCGCTGCTCACCGCGATTCTGTGCTGCGTGCATCCGGGCGATGAAGTCATCGTGATCGAACCGATGTACGACAGCTACGTGCCGTCGATCGAGCTCGCGGGCGGCAAGCCCGTGTTCGTGTCGCTCGAAGCACCCGACTACGCGCTGCCCTTCGACAAGATCGCCGCCGCGATCACGCCGAAGACGCGCCTTCTGATGATCAACACGCCGCACAATCCGACTGGCCGCGTGTGGCACGCGGAAGACATGAAGAAGCTCGAAGAGATCGTGCGCGACACCAACGTGCTGATCGTCTCCGACGAAGTCTACGAGCACATGGTCTACGACGGCGCGCCGCACGAAAGCGTCGCGCGTTATCCGGAGCTGGCGAAACGCAGCTTCGTGGTGTCGAGCTTCGGCAAGACGTTTCATGTGACGGGCTGGAAAGTCGGCTACGTGGCCGCGCCCGCCGCGCTGACGGCCGAATTTCGCAAGGTGCATCAGTTCAACGTGTTCACCGTGAACACGCCGATGCAGATCGGCCTCGCGCATTATCTGGAAGACCCGAGGCCCTATCTGGACCTGCCCGCGTTCTATCAGAAAAAGCGCGATTTCTTCCGCGAGGGCCTCGCGAAGACACGCTTCTCGCTCTTGCCGTCCGAAGGCACGTACTTCCAGTGCGTCGATTATTCGAACATCAGCGACATGCCCGAAGCCGAGTTCTCGCAATGGCTCACGAGCGAAATCGGCGTCGCGGCAATTCCGGTGTCGGCGTTCTATCACGAGAGCCATGAATCGGGCGTCGTGCGCTTTTGCTTCGCGAAGAAGGAAGAGACGCTCGCGCTCGCGCTCGAACGGCTCGCCAGACTCTGAGCGACGGCGCGTCTGCCGAGCCGCATCAAACCCGCGCCACGCGCGTTCCCATCCCAAAGGAGCAGGACCGCATCATGAGTCAGCACGCATACACGATTCAAACGCTCGGTATCGTCGGCAGTGGTGCGATGGGGCGCGGCATCGCGCAGATCGCGGCGCTCGGCGGGCTGAACGTGCATATCTACGACACGAACCCCAAGGCGCTCGCCGCGGCGCGCGAGTATCTGTCAGACACGCTCGCCAAGCTCACCGCCAAGGGCAAACTCAAGGAAGCCGACGCGCACGCGGCGCTCGCGCGCATCCGCGATGCGGGCGACACGAGCGAGCTTTCGGATTGCGACGCCATCGTCGAGGCGATCGTCGAGAATCTCGACATCAAGCGCGAGTTGTTCCGCGAACTCGAAGCGGTCGTCGGCGAGCACTGCATTCTGGCGTCGAACACGTCGTCGCTGTCGATCACCGCGATCGCCGCCGGATGCGCGCATCCGGATCGCGTCGCGGGCTTTCACTTCTTCAATCCCGTGCCGTTGATGCGCGTCGTCGAAGTCATCGACGGCTTGCGCGGCGACCCGCGCGCGGGCGATGCGCTGATGGACCTCGCGCGGCGCATGGGCCACACGCCGGTGCGCGCGAAGGACATGCCGGGCTTCATCGTCAATCACGCCGGGCGTGGCATGAACACGGAAGGCCTGCGCGTGGCGAGCGAAGGTGTCGCGAGCTTCGCGGATATCGACCGCATCATGCGCGAGCAGGCGGGCTTTCGCCTCGGACCATTCGAGCTGCTCGATCTCACCGCGCTCGACGTTTCACATCCTGTGATGGAATCGATCTACCACCAGTTCTATGAGGAGCCGCGCTTCAAGCCGTCGCCGATCACGGGCACGCGGCTCGCGGGCGGGCTCATCGGACGCAAGGCGGGCGCCGGATTTTATCGGTACGTCGACGGCAAGCAGGACGTACAGCCGGAGCCCGCCGCGCCGACGCGGCTGCCCACGCGCGTCTGGATCAGCCGCGCCTCGCACGCAGGACGCGAGCAAGTGCTGAAGCTGATCGCCAAATGCGATTGCTCCGTGCACATCGACGCCGGCCACACGCCCGGGCCGGATTCGCTGCTCGTCGTGACGCCGCTCGGCTTCGACGCGACCACGGCCGCGATCAACGAACACCTCGATGCGACGCGCGTCGTCGCCGTCGATACGCTCTTCCCGCTCGACACCGTCGCGCGCCGCACGATCATGACGACGCCCGCGACCTTACCGGCGATGCGCGACGCCGCGCACGCCCTCTTCGCCTTCGACGGCGTGCCCGTCTCCGTGATCCGCGATTCGACCGGCTTCGTCGCGCAACGCGTCGTGGCGACGATCGTGAACATCGGCTGCGATATCGCGCAGCAGGGCATCGCGACGCCCGAGGACATCGATCTCGCGGTGATGCTCGGCCTGGGCTATCCGCACGGCCCGCTCGCGCTCGGCAACACGCTCGGCGCGAGCACGATCCTCACGATCCTGCGCAACATTCACGCCGTGCTCGGCGACCCGCGCTACCG
Organism: Caballeronia sp. J97; assembly: GCF_905220305.1. Lineage (NCBI taxonomy): Bacteria > Pseudomonadati > Pseudomonadota > Betaproteobacteria > Burkholderiales > Burkholderiaceae > Caballeronia > Caballeronia sp. J97. Next base: position 9,217 of record NZ_CAJMZL010000047.1, read on the forward strand.
GCCCACGCCGTGGCTCGCGCGGCGCGCGCAGCTCGGACTTTCGCTTACCCATATCGAGGAGCTCAGATGAGCGCCGAACTACTGACAGACCGTCCCGCGGGCAGCGACACCACGCTCGTGCTCAAGTTGTCCAATCCCGGCGCGCGCAACGCGTTGCATCCGGACATGTACGCCGCCGGCATCGAGGCATTGAACACGGCGGAGCGCGACAACACCGTGCGCGCGATCGTGCTGACCGGCGCCGACAACTTCTTTTGCGCGGGCGGCAATCTGAATCGCCTGCTGGAGAACCGCGCGAAAGATCCATCGGTGCAAGGCGCAAGCATCGACATGCTGGCGGAATGGATCAGCGCGCTGCGTGCATCGACGAAACCGGTGATCGCGGCCGTCGAAGGCGCGGCGGCGGGCGCGGGCTTTTCGCTGGCGCTCGCATGCGATCTGATCGTCGCCGCCGATGACGCCCGGTTCGTCATGTCGTATGCGCGCGTCGGCCTGACGCCCGATGGCGGCGCATCGTGGTTTCTGTCACGCGCGCTGCCGCGCACGCTCGCGAGCGAAGTGCTGCTCGAAGCAAAGCCGATCGGCGCGGCGCGCCTGCATGAAGTCGGCGTCGTGAACCGGCTGACGAAGAAAGGCATCGCGCTCGATGCAGCGATCGCATGGGCCGACGATCTCGGCAGCGTGTCGCCGAAAGCGATGGCGCGCATCAAGTCGCTCATCAACGCCGCCGACGTGCAGCCGCTCGCCGCGCATCTCGACATGGAACGCGACAGTTTCGTCGACGCGCTTCATCACGGCGACGCGCTCGAGGGCATCACCGCGTTCCTCGACAAGCGCCAGCCGAACTATCGTTAAGCTCATGGCTCACTACGAATTGCCGAAGCGCCGGCGCATCTTTCTGATGCGTCACGGCGACGTCACGTATTTCGACGACAGCGGCCGCGCGATCGATCCCGAAAGCGTGCCGCTCAACGAGCGCGGACGCGAGGAAGCGAGCGCGGCGGGCCGCGAGTTCGCCGCGCAGAAAGTCCGCTTCGATCGCGTGATCGTGAGCGGACTGCCGCGCACCATGGAGACCGCGCGGCGCGTTCTCGAAGCGACGGGTCAGCAGGTCGACATCGAAACCTGGCCCGAGTGGCAGGAAATTCGCGGCGGCAAGCTCAAAGACCTCACGACATCGGACATCGAGCGCGCGTTTCTGTCAGTGTTCGATGGCCTCGTGTCCGAAGACACGCAATTTCTCGGCGGCGAGACGATCGGCGAGTTGCTCGACCGCGCGTTGCCCGCAGTGACGCGCTTGCGCGAGGATCGCTCGTGGGACACGGTGTTGCTCGTGCTGCACGGCGGCGTCAATCGCGCGCTGCTGTCGCACGCGATCAGCGCCGGCGGGCGCGCGTTCTTCGGGCATCTGTCGCAGGCGACAGGCTGCATCAACGCGCTCGATGTCGGCGACAAGCCGGCCGACTGGGTCGTGCATGCGATCAACCATTCGCCGCCCTCGCCGCTGCACGCCGACGTGCGTAACACGACGATGGAACTGCTCTACGCGCAATTCGTACGCTACAAGGCCGGCGACATGAACTGAAGCACTAGCCTGGAGGAGACGATGCAAGACAACGAGACGCAAAAGCAGTCCGATTTCTCCGCGTTCGAAGGAACGCGCCCCGTGCAGGACAAGCAGCGCTTCGACCCCGATGCGCTCGTGTCGTGGCTCACGGCCAATATCGACGGCTTCAGCGGCCCGTTGACCGTCGAGCAGTTCGCGGGCGGCCAGTCGAACCCGACGTTCAAGCTCGTCACGCCCACGCGCAGTTACGTGATGCGCGCGAAGCCCGGGCCCGCGGCGAAGCTGCTGCCGTCCGCGCATGCGATCGAGCGAGAGTATCGCGTGATGGATGCGCTCTCTTCCACCGACGTTCCCGTCGCGCGCATGCTCGCGCTTTGCGAGGACGAAAACGTGATCGGCCGCGCGTTCTATGTGATGGAGTTCGTGCAGGGACGCGTGCTGTGGGATCAATCGCTGCCCGGCATGACGCCCGCCGAGCGCGCCGCGATCTATGACGAAACGAATCGCGTGATCGCGGCGCTGCATACGGTGGATGTCGAAGCCGCCGGTCTGTCGGGCTACGGCAAGCCGGGCAACTACTTCGAGCGCCAGATCGGACGCTGGAGCAAGCAATATGTCGCATCGGAGACCGAGAAGATCGATGCGATGAATCGCCTGATCGACTGGCTGCCTCAGCACATTCCGCAAGCGCGCAACACGCGCGTCAGCGTCGTGCATGGCGATTACCGGCTCGACAATCTCATCTTTCATCCGACCGAGCCACGCGTGCTCGCCGTGCTCGACTGGGAATTGTCGACGCTCGGCGATCCGCTCGCCGACTTCGCCTATCACTGCATGGCGTGGCATGTCGATCCGTCGCAGTTTCGTGGCATCGCCGGACTCGACTGGGCCGCGCTCGGCATTCCCGACGAAGCCGACTATGTGCAGCGCTATTGCCAGCGCACGGGATTCACGATCGAAGGCGACTGGAACTTCTATCTCGCATACAACATGTTCCGCATCGCGGCGATCCTGCAAGGCATCATGAAGCGCGTCGTCGATGGCACGGCCGCGAGCGCGCAAGCCGTCGATGCGGGCAAGCGCGCGCGGCCGATGGCCGAACTCGCGTGGCAATACGCGCAAAAAGTCGGCGCATAAGTGGAGACTCACGCATGAACTTCGACTACACGCCCAAGGTGCAGGCGTTGCGCGAAACGCTGCTCGCTTTCTTCGACGCGCACATCTATCCGAACGAACGCGCCTATGCCGATGAGGTCGCCGCGAATCGCGCGGCGGGCAACGCATGGATTCCGACACGCCTGATCGAAGGCCTGAAGGAGAAAGCGCGCGCGCAAGGACTGTGGAATCTCTTTCTTCCCGCATCGGCGCGTGGCGCGGGCCTGACGAACCTCGAATACGCGCCGCTATGCGAAATCATGGGCCGTGTGCCGTGGGCGCCCGAAGTCTTCAATTGCAGCGCGCCCGACACCGGCAACATGGAAACCATCGAGCGCTACGGCACCGATGCGCAAAAGGCCCAGTGGCTCGAACCGCTGCTGCGCGGCGAAATCCGTTCGGCGTTCCTGATGACCGAGCCCGAAGTCGCGTCATCGGACGCGACCAATATCCGTTGCAGCATCAGGCGCGATGGCGACAATTACGTGATCGACGGCCACAAATGGTGGTCCTCGGGTGCGGGCGACCCGCGCTGCAAGGTGTATATCGTGATGGGCAAGACCGATCCCGATGCGCCGAAGCACGCGCAACAATCGATGATTCTCGTGCCCGCCGACGCAAGCGGCATCACGGTGCATCGGCCATTGAACGTCTTCGGTTACGACGATGCGCCGCATGGACACATGGACGTCACGCTCGACAACGTGCGCGTGCTGGCGACGAACATGCTGCTAGGCGCCGGACGCGGCTTCGAGATCGCGCAGGGCCGGCTCGGCCCAGGACGCATTCACCATTGCATGCGTCTCATCGGACTCGCTGAACGCGCGCTCGAACTGATGACGAAACGCACGCTCACGCGCATCGCGTTCGGCAAGCCGATCGCGCAGCATGGCGTGACGCAGGAGCGCATCGCCGAAGCGCGCATCATGATCGAGCAGGCGCGGCTCCTGACGCTCAAGGCCGCATACATGATGGACACCGTCGGCAACAAGGGCGCGCGCGGCGAGATCGCGATGATCAAGGTCGTCGCGCCGAACGTCGCGTGTCAGGTCATCGATTGGGCGATCCAGGCACACGGCGCGGGCGGCGTCAGCGACGACTTCCCGCTGGCGTATGCGTACGCATCGGCGCGCACGCTGCGCCTGGCCGACGGCCCCGACGAAGTGCATCGCAATGCGATCGCGAAGCTGGAGTTCGGCAAGTACGCCGAATAAGGAAGCCGCCTCGGAACGCGTGCCGCGCGATGAACGCCGCGGCGCTCATGCCTGCGCGCCCGGATTGCGCAGGCCGAAGAGCGCGGCCGAATCCACCGTGAGCACGAGCTCGCCGTTCTGATTGTGCGCCTCCCAGCGCGTCTGCACGATGCCGCGATCCGGCTTGCTCTTCGACACGCGCTTGTCGAGCACGCGCACGGTGAGCCGCACCGTATCGCCGACGCGCACGGGCTTGATCCAACGGATGTTGTCGAGACCGGGCGAGCCCATCGAGGTGGAATCGCCGACCATGTCGCGCACGAGGATGCCCATCATCGCGGAGCACGTGTTCCAGCCGCTCGCGACGAGGCCGCCGAAATGCGAAGCCTCGCCCGCCGCTTCCGACAGATGAAAAGGCTGCGGATCGTAACGCTCGGCGAATCCGACGATTTCCTCTCTCGTGAACGTGTGCGCGCTCAACTGCACGGCGCTGCCGATTTCGAAATCCTCATAGGCGTATTTCATGCGTGGCTCCTTGATGAGCTTCAATCTGCGGTCACTGAAAATGCGGGAAGCGAGGTGAAGCGTGCGAGATGATGATCGACGTCGCCGAGCGTCGTCTCGATGATCGACAGGCGCTTGAACCAGTGCGCCACGGGCATTTCATTGGTCATGCCCATGCCGCCGTGCAATTGCACCGCCTGTTGTCCGACGAAGCGCGCGGCTTGCCCGACGCGGGCCTTCGCGGCCGAGACGGCTTGCGCGCGCGCAGCGGCATCGTCGTCGCGATAGCGCGCGGCGGCGAGACAGGTAACCGAGCGCGCCTGTTCCGTGTGAATCAGCATGTCGACCATGCGATGCTGCAGCGCCTGAAAGCGCGCGATCGGCACGCCGAATTGCTGACGCTCTTTCGCGTAATCGACGGTGGCGCGATTGAGCGCGTCGAGCGCGCCGAGCGCTTCCGCGCACAACAGGAAGGTCGCGTAATCGGCGATGCGCTCGAAAGTCGCGGCGCCGGTGTCGCGGCCGCCGAGGCGCATCGCGGGCGCCTTGTCGAACGTGAGCGTCGCGGCGCGTTGACCGTCGATCGTGCGGTACCCGGTGATGCCGACATTCGCGGCATCCGTTCCGACGATGAAAAGCGCCACCTCGCCGCGCACGCGCGCCGGCACGATCCAGTAGTCGGCCTGCGCACCGTGCTGGACCATCGACTTCGTGCCTTCGAGCGTGAAGCGATCGCCTTCTCCGGTCGCGGTCGTGCGGAGATCGAAAAGATCGTAGCGCGCATGCGCCTCGTTGAACGCGACGGCCAGTCGAATTTCGCCGCGGCCCGCGCGTTCGAGCAAATCGCCGGCATGCGCGCCGAGACGCAACGCTTCGATGCCCACGGCCGTCGCCCAATACGGCTCGACGACGAGCGCGCGTCCGAGCTCTTGCATGACGACGAGCATGTCGACCGGGCCGCCATCGAAGCCACCCTGCGCTTCGGGAACCGGCAGCGCGAGCAAACCGAGCTCGGCAAATGCGCGCCAATGCTGCTCGCCGACACCCGCCTCCGATGCGACGATCTTCTGCCGCGCGTCGAACGCATATTCCTTGTCGAGATAACGACGTAGCGCATCGCGGAACTGCTGCTGTTCATCGCCGAAGGTGAAGTCCATGCGCCGCTCCTCAAAGTCCCAGAATCATCTGCGCGATGATGTTCTTTTGAATCTCGTTCGAGCCACCGTAGATCGAGGCTTTGCGATAGTTGAAGTAGTACGCCGCGAGCGGCGCGGCATCGTCGTCGCCCGTGATGCTTCGCGCGTGCGCGCCTTCGAGGTATGCGGGATCGAACGCGGCTGCCTGCGGGCCGACTGCTTCGACCATCAGTTCGGTCAGCGCCTGTTGCACTTCGGTGCCCTTGATCTTCAGCATCGATGCTTCCGGTCCTGGCCCTTTCCCGCCGGCTTCGCTCGCGACGACACGCTGAACCGTTACTTCGAGCGCCATCAGCTCGATTTCGAGCGCGGCGACTTTCGCGGCGAAAAGCGGATCGTGCAGGAGCGGCTTGGCGCCTTTGTTGCGATCGAGCGCAAGACGCTTCAGGAAAAGCAACTCGCGCTTCGATTGCCCGACGCGCGCGATGCCGGTGCGCTCGTGCCCGAGCAGATATTTCGCATAGGTCCAGCCGCGATTTTGCTCGCCGACGAGATTCGCCACCGGCACCTCGACGTCCTCGAAAAAGACCTCGTTGACTTCGTGATCCTCGTCGAGCGTGATGATCGGCCGCACGGTGATACCAGGCGTCCTCATGTCGATCAGAAGGAACGAGATGCCCTCCTGTTTCTTCGCTTCCGGATCGGTCCGCACGAGACAGAACATCATGTCGGCGTGCTGGCCGAGCGTCGTCCAGGTCTTTTGCCCGTTCACGATGTAGCGATCGCCGCGCCGCTCGGCGTGCGTGCGCAGCGACGCGAGATCGGAGCCCGAGCCAGGTTCCGAGTAGCCCTGACACCACCAGTCGGTGCCATCGAGAATGCGCGGCAGATAGCGGGACTTCTGCTCGGCGTTGCCGTACTTCATGAGCACGGGCGCGACCATCGATACGCCGAAGGGCAGCACCATCGGCGCACCCGCGCGGGCGCACTCTTCGTCCCAGATATGACGCTGTGTCACGTCCCAGCCGGGACCGCCGTATTCCTTCGGCCACGCGACCGCCGACCAGCCGCGCGCCGCGAGCAGCTTGTGCCAGCTCGCGTAGTCATCGCGGTTCAGACGCTTGTGGTTGAGAACTTTGTCGCGCAACGCGCGCGGAAGACTGGCTTCGAGCCAGGTGCGGATGCCGGCGCGAAAGGCGTCGTCGGCGGGGGTATAACCGAGGTTCATGCGCGGTGTCTCCTTCATGGCCCGGTCCAGAGCCAGAAGAGACGCCACGCGCAGCGCTTACTGCAGCGGCTCTTTCAATGCGTCCGGAACAGGCAACGGCATCACGTCGATTCCTTCTTCGAGCAAGGCATGCGTTTCCTCGGGCGTACTGACGCCGCGAATATTGCGCGCCGGCGCCTCGTTGTAATGAATGCGCCGCGCCTCCTCGGCAAACCGATCGCCCACGTTCTCGGTCTTCTCGATCAACTCGCGCATGAACTGCAGCGCGCGCGCCTGCAATGTCGCCGCTTCAGGCACGGCCTGCGCCTGTGCGGCCGCGGGCGCCGCTTCGCCTCGCGCCGACGACAGATTCAGGCGCGGTGCGGACGGCATGCGGCTCACGTCGGTTGCCGAGCAGACCGGACATGCAACCAGCTTGCGCGACAACTGCGATTCGAACTCTTCGGTCGAGGCAAACCAGCCTTCGAACCGATGTTCGTGCGAGCACTTTAAATCGAGGACCTTCATGCTGATGGGGCTTCGGTGAAGTTTATCTCAAAAACGCGTTTTATGAACGGTCGTTCGTAAAATTGGACGAATGTCCAAATTCGCCGCATCGCGAAACATTCATTCTAGCCGCTCGTATCGCCTCACGCTTTCGATGACGCAAAAACGACAAAAGCGGCTATCGAGGCCGCTTTTGCACGCATCCGTCGGGCGAACGCTCAGTCCGGGACCATCTCGCCCGGTTTCCACTCGCCGGAGCGGATCTTCTCGAGCCAGAACACGCCGATGATCGTCTTCACGTCGCTGATGCTGCCGTCCTTCACCCAGTTCATCAACTGCACTTCATCGGCAATGAAGGTTTCGAGGAACTCGCCTTCGTCGAGTTTCGCGTCGCCCGCCTTCAGGCCGCGCGCGAGGTAAATGTCGATGAACTCGGTCGAATACGAAATCACCGGATGGATGCGCGTGAGGAACGTCCATTCTCGCGCGGTGTAGCCGGTCTCTTCCTGCAACTCGCGCTTTGCGCACGTCAGCTCGTTCTCGTTGGGATCGAGCTTGCCCGCCGGGAATTCGAGCAGCACGCGGCCGACCGGGTAACGGAACTGACGTTCGAGCAGCACGCGGCCGTCGTCGAAGACCGGCAGGATCATCACCGCGCCCGGATGCTCGACGAATTCGCGCGTCGCGTGCTTGCCGTCGGGCAATTCGACGGTGTCACATTTCAACGTGAGGAATTTGCCCTCGTGCAGGGTGACGCTTTCGACCTTCTTTTCGATGAGGCCGTCGTCCTTGCCGGGAATCGAGGATTGATCTGCCATCTTGAGCCTTGTGCTTTTGAAGCAAACAAGCCGCTAACGGCGCGAAGCCGTCAGCGGCGTTTGACGAGATACTGATACGTGAAGCCCGGAAAGGCGAACACGACGAAGAGACTGAAGGTAATGGCATAGAACTGCCATTCCTGACTGAATCGGTTGCCGGCGCGCGCTTCGAGCGTGAAGCCGAGCGCGCCGACCACGAAGTAAAGAACGATGAGCTCGCCGATGCGAATCCACGCGCTCTTCTTCGCCGCCTTGCGTCCCGTCGGCGCCGGAAGCGGCAACGGGACGATGGCGAAGAGGCGCTGATTCAGGAACGGCACGTTGGCGAGTACGAGCGCCAACAGCACGATGAACCAGCCTGCCGCCGACATTACAGCGGCAGCGTATGCGAGATCGCCGTGAGGCACGCGCTCATCAACGGACCCGGCACCAGACCGAGGACCAGCACGGCGAGGCCGTTGAACGCGAGCAGCGAGCGGTTCAGGCCGCCGGCGGCGATCGGCGAAGCATCTTGCGGAGCATCGAAGTACATCAGCTTGACGACACGCAGGTAATAGAACGCGCCGACGAGCGAGGTCATCACGGCGAGGACGGCGAGCCACGTGAGACCGGCGTTCATCGTCGCTTCGAGCACGGCGAGCTTCGCGTAGAAGCCGACCGTCGGCGGGATGCCTGCGAGCGAGAACATCATGATCATCATGACGAACGCGAACACCGGACTGCGCTGGTTCAGGCCCTTGAAGTCTTCGAGCATTTCGGCTTCGAAGTCGCGGCGCGCGAGCAGCATGACCACGCCGAAGGTGCCGAGCGTCGTGACGAGATAGATGATGCTGTAGAACATCGCCGAGCTATATGCGCCCGCCGCGCCCGTCACCTTGCCGTCGACCACGCCGGCCAAAAGACCCAGCAGCACGAAGCCCATATTGGAAATGGCCGAGTAAGCCAGCATCCGCTTGATGTTCTTCTGCACGATACCCGTGATATTGCCGACGATGAGCGAGAGCGCCGCGAGAATCACGAGCATCTCTTGCCAGTCCACGGCGAGCGGCAGCAGGCCCATCACCAGGAAGCGCAGCCCCCACGCGAATGCCGCGACCTTCGGGCCGCCGCCGGTGAGCAGCGTCATCGCGGTCGGCGCGCCTTGATACACGTCGGGCACCCACATGTGGAACGGCACCGCGCCCATCTTGAACGCCACACCGGCGACGATGAAGATCACGCCGAACAGCAGCACGGCGTCGTTGATGCGGCCCGAGGCGACGGCCTTCAGCACTTCGTTCAGTTCGAGCGAGCCGGTCGCGCCGTAGATCATCGAGATGCCGTACAGCAGGAAGCCGGACGCGAGCGCGCCGAGCACGTAGTACTTCATCGCCGATTCGTTCGATTGCGGCGCGTCCTTGCGCAGTGCGATCACCGCGTACAGCGACAGCGACATCAGTTCGAGGCCGAGATACAGCGTGAGGAAGTTGTTGCCCGAGATCATCACGCACTGGCCGAGCAGCGAAAACAGGCCGAGCAGGAAGAAGTCGCCGCGGAACAGGTCGCGGTCTTCCAGATACTTCTTCGAGTAGATGATCGACACCGCATAGCCGAGGCACACCACCGCCTTCATGGCGCTCGCGAACGGATCGACGATGTACATGCGCGTGAAGAAGTAAGCCGGCGTCGGATTGAGCGCGGTCACGGCGAACCACACGCCGCAGACGATCGTCGAGACGAGCGCGATCAGATACGTCGTGCCGCGACTCTTCGGGCCGAAGACCGTGTCGTTCAACCAGGCCACGACGACCGCGGCCATCAGGACTGCGTCAGGCCAAAGGATACTCATAGAGGCGTTTTGCATGATCTTTTAGTTCCTCCGCACGACATTACTGAGCGAGCGGCAGCTTGGACTGCGCGACGTGGGAGAGCAGGTTTGCGACCGATTCGTGCATCACGTCGGTAAAGGGCTTCGGATGCAGGCCCATGTACAGCGTGAACAGCGCGAGGATGGCAAGCATCAGGAATTCGCGGCCGTTGATGTCCTTGAGCTTCGCGACGTGATCGTTCGCGACTGCGCCGAAGTACACGCGCTTGTACATCCACAGCGTGTAGGCCGCGCCGAGAATCAGCGTGAACGTCGCGAGGAAGGCGATCCAGAAGTTGTACTTCACCGCCGCGAGAATCACCATGAATTCGCCGACGAAGCCCGAGGTGCCCGGCAGGCCGCAGTTGGCCATCGCGAAGAGCATCACGAACGCCGCGAACTTCGGCATCGTGTTCACGACGCCGCCGTAATCGGCGATCTGGCGCGAGTGAACGCGGTCATACAGCACGCCGATCGAGAGGAACATCGCGCCCGACACGAAGCCGTGCGAGATCATCTGGATGATCGCGCCCTCGACCGCGAGCTGGCTCGACGCGCCGAACATGAAGAAACCGAGCGTGACGAAGCCCATGTGCGCGATCGACGAATACGCGACGAGCTTCTTCATGTCGGACTGCACCATCGCCACGAGACCGATATAGATCACGGCGATCAGCGAAAGCGTGATGACGACCGGCGCGAGGAAGTGGCTTGCGTCCGGCGCGATCGGCAGCGAGAAGCGCAGGAAACCGTACGCGCCCAGCTTCAGCATGATCGCCGCCAGCACGACCGAGCCGCCCGTCGGTGCTTCCACGTGCGCGTCAGGCAACCACGTGTGCACCGGCCACATCGGCACCTTCACGGCGAAGGCCAGGAAGAACGCGATGAAGAGCAGCACCTGCGGCGTCATGTCGAGCTTCGCGGCCTGCCACGTGGCGAGGTCGAACGTGTGCGTCTGCGTGTAGAGGTACAGCAGCGCGACCAGCATCAGCAGCGAGCCGGCCAGCGTGTACAGGAAGAACTTGAACGCCGCATACACGCGGTTCGGGCCGCCCCACACGCCGATGATGATGTACATCGGAATGAGCGTGGCTTCGAAGAACACGTAGAACAGCAGCCCGTCCGCCGTCGAGAAGACGCCGATCATGATGCCCGAGAGGATCAGGAACGCGGCCATGTACTGCGACACGCGCTCGGTGATCACTTCCCAGCCGGCGATGACGACGATCACCGTGATGAGCGCGGTCAGCACGACGAACCACATCGAGATGCCGTCGACGCCCAGGTGATACGTGATGTTGAAGCGTTCGATCCAGTTCGACTGTTCGACGAACTGCAGCGCGGCCGTCGACGTATCGAAGCCGGTGATGAGCGGAATCGTGACGATCAGCCCGAGCACCGAGCCGATCAGCGCGACCCAGCGCGCGGGCGCCGGGTTGCGATCGTTACCAACTGCGAGCACGAGCAGGCCGAAAATGATCGGCAGCCAGATCGCGACACTGAGAATCGGAAAAGAGTGCATAGGTCCCCTCGCCTTATTTGCCGCCGAGCGTCACAAACAGGGTCAAGAGCCCCAGCATGCCGATAATCATGGCGAACGCGTAGTGATAGATGTAACCGGATTGGAGGAAGCGGATCACACCGGCGAACCAGCCCATGAACCGCGCGCTGCCGTTGACGATGCCGTCGATGACGACCACATCGCCCTCTTTCCACAGACCACGGCCGATCGCGACCGCGCCCTTCGCGAACACGACCTCGTTGATCTTGTCGCAGTAGTACTTGTTGTCGAGCAGCACATAGATCGGACGGAAGGTCTTCGCGACGACCGCGGGCAGATCCGGACGCTTCATGTAGAAGAACCACGCGACGATCACGCCCAGCGCGGCGAGCCACACCGGACCCGGCGTGATGATGCCGTGCAGCGCCATCGCGGCCCAGCCGTGGAACTCTTCGGCCATTTCCTTCAGGCCTTCATGGTTCTCGCCGATGAAGATGACCTTGTCGAACACGACGCCGTGCGAGAAGAAATCGCCGTAGATCATCGGGCCGATCATGATCGCGCCGATGATGACCGACGGAATCGCGAGCAGGATCAGCGGCAGCGTGACCACCCACGGGCTCTCGTGCGGGATGTGCGGACCATGGCCGTGATCGTCGTGACCGTGCCCGTCGTCATGACCATGACCGTGCGCTTCGGCCTGGCCCATCGGCGAGTCGGGATGCTTCGGACCGCGGAAACGCTCCTCGCCGTGGAACACCATGAAATACATGCGGAACGAGTACAGCGACGTGACGAACACGCTCGCAACCACCGCGAAATATGCGAAGCCCGAGCCCGCCAGATGCGAGTACTTCACGGCTTCGATGATCGAATCCTTCGAGTAGAAGCCCGAGAAGAACGGCGTGCCGATCAGCGCGAGCGAACCGACCAGCGACGTGATCCACGTGACCGGCATGTACTTGCGCAGGCCGCCCATGTTGCGCATGTCCTGATCGTGGTGCATGCCGATGATGACGGAGCCCGCGCCGAGGAACAGCAGCGCCTTGAAGAATGCGTGCGTGCCGAGGTGGAACACGGCGACCGGGTAGGCCGAAACGCCGAGCGCGACCGTCATGTAGCCGAGCTGCGAGAGCGTCGAGTACGCGACCACGCGCTTGATGTCGTTCTGCACGACGCCGAGGAAGCCCATGAACAAGGCCGTGATCGCGCCGATGACCGTCACGAACGAGAGCGCCGCATCCGAATGTTCGAAGAGCGGCGACATGCGCGTCACCATGAAGATGCCGGCCGTCACCATGGTCGCCGCGTGAATCAGCGCGGAGATCGGCGTCGGGCCTTCCATCGAGTCGGGCAGCCACACGTGCAGCGGGAATTGCGCCGACTTGCCCATCGCGCCGATGAACAGGCAGATGCAGGCGACCGACAGCAGGCCCCATTGCGTGCCGGGGAACGTCATGGTCGCGAGCTTGTCGCCCTGCGCGAATACATCGCCGTAGTTGAGCGATCCCGAGAACGCGAGCAGCAGGCCGATGCCCAGCAGGAAGCCGAAGTCGCCCACGCGGTTCACGATGAACGCCTTCATGTTGGCGTAGATCGCGCTTTCACGCGTGAAGTAGAAGCCGATCAGCAGATACGACACGAGGCCCACCGCTTCCCAGCCGAAGAACAGCTGCAGGAAGTTGTTGCTCATGACGAGCATCAGCATCGAGAACGTGAAGAGCGAGATGTACGAGAAGAAGCGCTCGTAGCCGACTTCCTCGTCCGCCATGTAGCCGATCGTGTAGATGTGCACCATCAGCGAGACGAAGGTCACGACGACCATCATCATCGCGGTCAGCGAGTCGACCAGGAAGCCGACTTCCATTTTCAGCGAGCCGACGTTCATCCATTCGTAGATGGTCGCGTTGAAGCTCGCGCCGTGGATCACGTCGTTGAAGACGATCGCCGAAAGAATGAACGAAATGAAGACGCTGAGAATCGTGACGCTGTGCGCGCCCTTGCGCCCTACCCATTTCGCGAACAGCCCCGCGATCAGCGAGCCGGCCAGCGGCGCCAGCGGAACCGCGAGCAGGAGGTTTTCATTGAGTGTCGTGGACATAACAGCCTAGCCTGAAATTAACCTTTGAGCTGATCGAGGTCCTCGACGTTGATCGTGTCGAGGCTACGGAACAGGGTCACGAGAATCGCGAGACCGATCGCGGCTTCAGCCGCGGCCACGGTCAGCACGAAGAACACGAAGATCTGGCCGTGCACATCGCCCAGATAGTGCGAAAACGCGACGAAATTGGTGTTCACCGCGAGCAGCATCAATTCGATGGCCATCAGGATGATGATGACGTTGCGGCGGTTCAGGAAGATGCCGACGATGCTGATCGCAAAGAGGATCGCACCGAGCACGAGGTAATGGGCAAGACTCAACATATTCGATTTCTCCTTCGCGCTCAGCCCTTGTTGTCGACCGTGCCCGCGCCGATGTCGCCGGTCACGGCAGGTTCCGTCGCGGCGTCGGGCGCCTGCGTTTCCGCCTGCATCTTCACGAGGCGCACGCGGTCTTCGCGGCGCACCTTGACCTGCTGGCTGACGGTTTGCGTCTTCTTGTCCTTCTTGTCGCGGATTGTGAGCGAGATCGCCGCGATGATCGCGACCAGCAGCACGAGGCCCGCGATTTCGAACGCGAAGATGTAGTCGGTGTAGATGACCTTGCCGATCAACTGCGTGTTCGGCATCAGCGCCGCGCCCGAGACGCCCGCGCCGGCCGTTGCGTCGCGCAGCGGCGTGGTCGTCGCGCCGTAGCCATGCCACAGGATCAGCGCCGTTTCGATCACGATGATCGCGCCCACGATGCTCGCGAGCGGCACGAAGCGCTTGAAATCCTTGCGCAGGACATCGATGTTGATGTCGAGCATCATGACGACGAAGAGGAACAGCACCATCACGGCGCCGACGTACACGAGAACCAGCAGAATCGCGAGGAATTCGGCTTGCAGCAGCATCCAGATCGCGGCCGCGTTGAAGAACGCGAGCACGAGGAAGAGCGCGGACGACACCGGGTTGCGCGAGGTGATCACCTTCAGCGCCGACACGGTCAGCAGCAGCGCGAAGATATAGAACAGTACGGTTGTGAATTCCATGATTACCGGTTCATCGTTAGGCCATCATCAGGCATGGTGTGTCGGCGCTCGTGGCCTGCTCTCCCCTTGAACGGACAGAACACGACCTCGGCGCGCGCCGCAGTGTGCCAAACAGCAACAACAAAATCGCGCGGGTGCGATGCCGGACCGCATGACTCCGGCATCGAACGCATATCAACGATACGGCGCGTCAGCCGCCTTCGACGCGGCGATTTCCGTTTCGTAACGATCGCCCACCGCGAGCAGCATGTCCTTCGTGAAGTACAGGTCGCCGCGCTTTTCGCCGTGATATTCGAGGATGTGCGTCTCGACGATCGAATCGACCGGGCAGCTTTCCTCGCAGAAACCGCAGAAAATGCACTTGGTCAGATCGATGTCGTAACGCGTCGTGCGACGAGTGTTGTCCGCGCGCGTTTCCGATTCGATCGTGATCGCCATCGCCGGGCACACCGCTTCGCACAACTTGCAGGCGATACAGCGCTCTTCGCCGTTCTCATAACGGCGCAGTGCGTGCAGGCCGCGGAAACGCGGCGAGATCGGGGTCTT
The DNA here is from genome assembly GCF_905220305.1 of Caballeronia sp. J97. Classification (NCBI taxonomy): domain Bacteria; kingdom Pseudomonadati; phylum Pseudomonadota; class Betaproteobacteria; order Burkholderiales; family Burkholderiaceae; genus Caballeronia; species Caballeronia sp. J97. Next base: position 24,331 of record NZ_CAJMZL010000047.1, read on the forward strand.
TTCTTCCGGGAACTGCACCGTGATCTTGCGCTGGAACGTATAACGGCCCGTCAGCGCGAGACCTTTCAGCAGCTCGGTGAGGAAGAAGGTTTTGAAGAAGTTCTGAATAGCGTTCATGATGTTTTCGTCCGCTCTTGTCTCTTACTTCCAGATGTTGAGCGGCGACATGATCCAGAAGCCGACCACGACCACCCAAATCACCGACACCGGCAGGAACACCTTCCAGCCGAGACGCATGATCTGGTCGTAGCGGTAACGCGGGAAAGTCGCACGCGCCCAGATGAAAACCGACAGCAGCAGGAAAATCTTGAAGACGAACCAGAATACGCCCGGAATGAACGACAGGAAGCCGAACGGTGCGTCCCAGCCGCCGAGGAACAGCGTCGTCGCAATCGCCGAGATCACGATCATGTTGATGTACTCGGCGAGAAAGAACAGCGCGAACGCCATGCCGGAGTAATCGATCATGTGACCCGCGACGATTTCCGATTCGCCTTCCACGACGTCGAACGGATGACGGTTCGTTTCAGCGATGCCCGAAATGAAGTACACGACGAACATCGGCAGCAGCGGCAGCCAGTTCCACGACAGGAAGTTGACGCCCCAGCCGGCGAACATGCCGCGCTGCTGCGAGTGCACGATGTCGGACATGTTCAGCGTGCCCGCGACCATCAGCACCACGACGAGCGCGAAGCCCATCGAGATTTCGTAGGACACCATCTGCGCCGCGGCGCGCATCGCGCCGAGGAACGCATACTTCGAGTTCGACGCCCAGCCAGCGAGGATGACACCGTACACGCCGATCGACGAGATCGCCATCGCGTAAAGCAGACCCGCGTTGATATCGCCGAGCACCGCCTTGGCCTGGAACGGAATCACCGCCCAGACCGCGAACGCGGGCACCACGGTCATGATCGGCGCGATCATGTAGATCCATTTGCTGGCCGCCGTCGGCTGAATGACTTCCTTGAGCAGAAGCTTCAGCACGTCTGCGATCGGTTGCAGCAGACCGGCCGGGCCGACGCGGTTCGGGCCGAGACGCACGTGCATCCAGCCGATGAGCTTGCGTTCCCAGAGAATCAGGTACGCCACGCACAGCAGGATGACCACCGAAACCACGAGGATGCGGACGATCGCCCACACCGTCGGCCATGCGACGCCCAGAAGCTGCGTGCCGCCTGCGTTGATCGTATCGAACAAGCCCATTTTTACGCCTTCTCCACTACCAGTTCACCGAACAGGCCGCCGAGTGCGGCGCCAGCCGTCGTGCCCGCCGACACGCGGACCACCGATTCCGCGAGATTCGCATCGCGGACCGCGGGCAGCGTCACCGACAAGTCGCCTTGCTTGATACGCACTGCTTCGCCGTCCTTCAGGCCGAGCTTGTCGAAGAGCGCGGTCGGCAGACCCGCCACGTTCGCATCGCGTGCGGCCGCTGTCAGATGCAGCGACGGCGCGCGGCGCACCAGCGCATCGGCGTGGTAGATCGGCACATCGGCGAGACGCTGCAGGCCGCTGCCATTCAGCGCGACGTTCGATGCGGCGCGCTTCGCCTGCACCGTCGTCTTGTTCGACAGACGCGCGCTCAGGTCGCCCGTACCGAGCGCCGCGACACGCACTTCTTCGGCGGTGTCGAACTCGAAGCCCGGCAAGCCGAGGATCGTGCCCAGCACGCGCAACACCTTCCAGCCGGGGCGCGTGTCGCCGAGCGCGCGCACGACGCCGTTGAACGACTGTGCCGTGCCTTCCGCGTTGACGAACGTGCCCGACGTTTCCGTGAACGGCGCGATCGGCAGCAGCACGTCCGCGTAGTCCATGCCGTGCTTGAACGGCGACATCACGACGACCATTTCCGCAGCCTTGAGCGCGGCGATGGCCTGCGCCGGATTGGCCGTGTCGTATTCCGGCTCGGCGTTCAGCAGCACATAGCCCTTGCGCGGCTGCTCGAACGCTTCGCGTGCGTTCAGACCGCCCTCGCCCGGCAATGCATCGACGAGATGCGCGCCGACCGAGTTCGCGCCTTCCGTGAGGAAGCCGAGCGTAGCGCCGGTATTGTCCGCGATCCACTGGGCCGCCGCCTGAATCTGTGCAAAGTCCGGATGCTGGACCGCCAGATTGCCGAGCAGCACGACGCGCTCTTCGCCCGCCGACAGCGATGCCGCGACATCCTTCGCCGCTGCCGATACATCGCGGCCCGCGAATGCGTCCGGCAGCGCGACGCCGCGCGCCTCGGCCACCGCCGCCGCGATGCCCGCGAGCTGATCGAGCCATGCGGACGGCGCCGCGACCAGGCGATGCGCGGTCGGGATCAGCGAGTCGTCGTTGCTGGCATTGAGGAAAGTGATTTTCGCGCCGTTCTTCGCTGCCTGACGCAGACGCGCGGCGAACAGCGGATGGTCGCGGCGCAGGAACGAGCCGATGACGAACGCGGTGTCGATGGTCGACAGATCCGCGATCTTCGTGCCGAGCCACGGCGCGCCGACGCCCACGGGCGCCGAGAAATCGTTCTGGCGCAGACGGAAGTCGACGTTCGGCGTACCGACGCCTTCGGCCAATGCCTTCAGCAGATGCAGTTCTTCGACCGTGCTGTGCGGCGTGGCCAGAGCGGCGATGGCGTTCGCGCCGTGATCCGCCTTGATGCCCTTCAAACCCTTGGCGACGTATTCGAGCGCGGTCTGCCAGTCGGTTTCGATCCAGTTTCCACCTTGCTTGAGCATCGGCGTGGTGAGACGCTCGTCGCCGTTCAGGCCTTCGTACGAGAAGCGGTCCTTGTCCGAGATCCAGCATTCGTTGATGGCTTCGTTCTCCATCGGCAGAACGCGCATCACACGGTTGTTCTTCACTTGCACGACGAGATTCGCGCCGACCGAATCGTGCGGGCTCACCGACTTGCGGCGCGACAGTTCCCACGTCCGCGCGCTGTAGCGGAACGGCTTGCTCGTCAACGCGCCGACCGGACACAGGTCGATCATGTTGCCCGACAGTTCCGAGTCCACCGTCTTGCCGACGAACGACGTGATTTCCGAATGCTCGCCGCGACCCAGCATGCCGAGTTCCATCACGCCGGCGACTTCCTGGCCGAAGCGCACGCAGCGCGTGCAGTGGATGCAGCGCGACATCTCTTCCATCGAGATGAGCGGACCGACGTTCTTGTGGAACACCACGCGCTTCTCTTCGTTATAGCGCGACTGCGACTTTCCGTAACCGACGGCCAGATCCTGCAACTGGCACTCGCCGCCCTGATCGCAGATCGGGCAATCGAGCGGGTGGTTGATCAGCAGGAACTCCATCACCGACTGCTGGGCCTTCACGGCCTTGTCGGAGGTGGTGCGCACGATCATGCCCGCCGACACCGGCGTGGCGCAGGCCGGAACGGCCTTCGGCATCTTCTCGACTTCGACGAGGCACATCCGGCAGTTCGCCGCGATCGACAGTTTCTTGTGATAGCAGAAGTGAGGGATGTACGTATCGACCTTGTGCGCAGCCTGGATCACCATGCTGCCTTCAGGCACCTCGACCGTCTTGCCGTCAATTTCTAGTTCAACCATGATGGATTAAGATCCTCAACCCCGGTCTCTCGACCCTTGTCGCGCATCTGACTGCGCGCCTGATTACGCGGTAAGCGCTTCGGTGCTCGCGTGATGTGCGTGCCCGCCGACGAGACAATGCTTGTGCTCGACGTGATATTCGAATTCGTTCCAGAAGTGCTTGAGCATGCCGCGCACGGGCATCGCCGCCGCATCGCCGAGCGCGCAGATCGTGCGGCCCATGATGTTCTCGGCGACCGAGTTCAGCAGATCCAGATCTTCCTTGCGCCCGAGACCGTGCTCGATGCGATGCACCACGCGATACAGCCAGCCCGTGCCCTCGCGGCACGGCGTGCACTGACCGCACGACTCTTCATAGTAGAAGTACGACAGGCGCAACAGCGAGCGCACCATGCAACGCGTTTCGTTCATCACGATGACCGCGCCCGAACCGAGCATCGAGCCGGCCTTCGCGATCGAATCGTAGTCCATGTCGGTCGCGAGCATCATCTCGCCCGGCACGACCGGCGCGGACGAGCCGCCCGGAATCACGGCCTTGACCGACTTGCCGCGCACGCCGCCCGCCAGCTCCATCAGCGTCGAGAACGGCGTGCCGAGCGGAATTTCGTAGTTGCCCGGACGATTCACGTCGCCCGACACAGAGAAAATTTTCGTGCCGCCGTTGTTCGGCTTGCCGAGCTCGAGGTAATTCTGCGGGCCGATTTCCAGCAGGAACGGCACGGCCGCGAACGTCTCGGTGTTGTTGATCGTCGTGGGCTTGCCGTACACGCCGAAGCTCGCCGGGAACGGCGGCTTGAAGCGCGGTTGACCCTTCTTGCCTTCCAGCGATTCGAGCAACGCGGTTTCCTCACCGCAGATGTACGCGCCGTAGCCATGGTGCGCATACAACTCGAACGAGAAGCCCGTGCCCAGGATGTTCGCGCCGAGATAGCCGGCCTGGCGCGCTTCTTCGAGCGCCGCCTCGAACACGCGATAGACCTCGAAAATCTCGCCGTGGATATAGTTGTAGCCGACGGTGATGCCCATCGCGTACGCGCCGATGGCCATGCCTTCGATCAGCGCGTGCGGGTTCCAGCGCAGGATGTCGCGATCCTTGAACGTGCCCGGCTCGCCTTCGTCCGAGTTGCAGACGAGATACTTCTGCCCCGGGAACTGGCGCGGCATGAAGCTCCACTTCAGACCGGTCGGGAATCCCGCACCGCCGCGGCCGCGCAGACCCGACGCCTTGACGTCGGCGATCACCTGCTCGGGCGGGATCTTTTCCTCGAGAATGCGGCGCAGTTGCTTGTAGCCGCCGCGCGCGACGTAATCTTCGAGATGCCAGTTCTCGCCGTTGAGGCCAGCGAGGATCAGTGGCTTGATGTGACGATCGTGGAGTGACGTCATTTCGAAAGTTCCTCGATCAACTGGTCGATCTTCTCGCGGCTCATGAAGCTGCACATGCGATGGTTGTTCACGAGCATCACGGGTGCGTCGCCGCAGGCGCCGAAACACTCGCCTTCCTTCAGCGTGAACTTGCCGTCCGCGGTGGTCTCGCCAAAATCGATACCGAGCTTTTGCTTCAGGTATTCGGCGGCGCTGTCCGAACCGCCGTCCGGACCGAGCTGGCAAGGCAGATTCGTGCAGAGCGTGATCTTGTGCTTACCGACCGGCTTCAGTTCGTACATCGTGTAGAACGTGGCGACTTCCTGCACCGCGACGGGCGGCATGCTCAGGTAATCGGCCACGAACTGCATGATTTCGGGCGAGAGCCAACCATGCTCTTCCTGAGCGACAGCGAGCGCCGCCATCACCGCCGATTGCTTTTGCTCGGCGGGATACTTTGCGACCGCGCGATCGATTTCTTTCAGGCCTTCAGCTGAGATCATTTTCAGACACGACTCTTTCAATTCCTACCGAACGAAAACCTGCCGCGCCCTTCGTATTGCGGCAGACCTGGCGTTCCTGCGGGTTCCTGTTATTGCTTTGGCGTTTCATGCGCGGCGGCCCGATGAGCACACCGCGCAAGCGGCGATGAAATCAGCGATCGATCTCGCCGAACACGATGTCTTGCGTACCGATGATCGTCACGGCGTCGGCGATCATGTGGCCTCGCGCCATTTCGTCGAGCGATGCGAGATGCGCATAGCCCGGCGCGCGAATCTTCAGGCGATACGGCTTGTTCGCGCCATCCGAAATCAGGTAGATGCCGAATTCGCCCTTCGGATGTTCCACTGCCGCGTACGTTTCGCCTTCCGGCACGTGAAAGCCTTCAGTGAAGAGCTTGAAATGGTGAATCAGCTCTTCCATGTTGCTCTTCATGCCGACGCGCGACGGCGGCGCAACCTTGTGATTATCGACCATCACAGGGCCCGGATTCTTGCGCAGCCACGCAATGCACTGTTGGGCGATGCGCGTCGACTGGCGCATCTCTTCGACGCGCACCAGATAGCGGTCATAGCAATCGCCATTCACGCCGACGGGGATATCGAAGTCGAGCTGATCGTACACTTCGTACGGCTGCTTCTTGCGCAAATCCCACTCGATGCCCGAACCGCGCAGCATCGCGCCGGACAGGCCCATCTGCAACGCGCGCTCCGGGCTCACCACGCCGATGCCCACAAGACGCTGCTTCCAGATGCGGTTGTCGGTGAGCAGCGTTTCGTACTCGTCGACACAGCGCGGGAAGCGGTTGAAGAAGTCCTCGATGAAGTCGAGCAACGAACCCCGACGGGTCTCGTTCATCTTGTCGAGCGCCTTCGCGTTGCGGATCTTCGATGCCTTGTATTGCGGCATCGCATCCGGCAGATCGCGATAGACACCGCCCGGACGATAGTAGGCCGCGTGCATGCGCGCGCCGGACACCGCCTCGTAGACGTCCATCAGGTCTTCGCGCTCGCGGAACGCGTACAGGAACACGGCCATCGCGCCGACGTCGAGCGCGTGCGATCCGATCCACATCAGGTGGTTCAGCACGCGCGTGATTTCGTCGAACAGCACGCGGATGTACTTCGCGCGGATCGGCACGTCGATGCCGAGCAGCTTTTCGATGGCGAGCACATAGCCGTGCTCGTTGACCATCATCGACACATAGTCGAGACGGTCCATGTACGGCACGGACTGCAGGAAAGTCTTGGTCTCGGCGAGCTTTTCAGTCGCGCGATGCAGCAGACCGATGTGCGGATCGGCGCGCTGAATCACTTCGCCGTCGAGTTCGAGCACGAGGCGCAGCACGCCGTGCGCTGCCGGGTGCTGCGGGCCGAAGTTCAGCGTGTAATTCTTGATCTCTGCCATGGCGTTCTCTTAATGTTTCAGACCGCCATAGCGATCTTCGCGAATCACGCGCGGCGTGATTTCACGCGGTTCGATCGTCACCGGCTGGTAGACCACGCGCTTCTCTTCCGGGTCGTAGCGCATTTCCACGTAACCGGAGATCGGGAAGTCCTTGCGGAACGGATGGCCGATGAAGCCGTAGTCCGTGAGAATGCGGCGCAGGTCGGGATGGCCCTCGAACACGATGCCGTAGAGGTCGAACGCTTCACGCTCGTACCAGTTCGCCGACGACCAGATATCGACCACGGAAGGCACGATGGGCACTTCGTCGTCCGGAGCGAATACGCGCACGCGCACGCGCCAGTTGTTCGTGATCGAAAGAAGATGGCTGACGGCCGCGAAACGGGGACCGTCGTAGGCGCCGTCGCCGTAGGTCGAATAATCGACGCCGGAGAGATCCATCAGTTGCTCGAAGCGCAGCGACGGGTCATCGCGCAGCTGCTTGCAGACGTCCAGATAGTTGGCCGCCTTGACGACGACCGTCACCTGACCCAGCGACTCGGTAATGCTCTGGAGACGGCCGCCAAACGCCGTCTCGAGGTTCGCTTTGAGGGTCTCGAGTTTGCTTGCCATAGTTTGGGGAGACTCAGGCCCTTACTGACGGGCGATGGTGTTGGTGCGGCGAATCTTCGCCTGCAACTGGATCACGCCGTAGACCAGGGCTTCGGCGGTCGGAGGACAACCGGGAACGTACACATCGACCGGCACGATCCGGTCGCAGCCGCGCACGACGGAATACGAATAGTGGTAGTAGCCGCCGCCGTTCGCGCACGAACCCATGGAAATGACCCAGCGCGGCTCGGCCATCTGGTCGTACACCTTACGAAGCGCAGGCGCCATCTTGTTGCACAGCGTGCCGGCCACGATCATCACGTCCGACTGGCGCGGGCTCGGACGGAACACCACGCCGAAACGGTCCAGGTCGTAACGGGCGGCGCCCGCGTGCATCATCTCGACCGCGCAGCACGCGAGACCGAACGTCATCGGCCACAGCGAGCCGGTGCGCGTCCAGTTGATGAGCTTGTCAGCCGTGGTGGTGACAAAGCCTTCCTTCAAGACCCCTTCGATACTCATTTGTTTTCCACTCCAGATGAGCAGCCAGCCAAAGCCGCCCATGAATCCGGTGATCTAACTGTCATTCCCAGTCGAGTCCGCCTTTTCTCCAGATGTAGGCGAAACCGAGCAAAAATTCGAGCAGAAAAATCATCATCGCGATGAAGCCGGGCCAGCCGATATCGCGCAGGGAAACACCCCACGGAAACAGGAACGCCGTTTCAAGGTCGAAAATGATGAAAAGAATCGCGACGAGATAGTAACGCACATCGAACTTCATACGCGCGTCTTCGAATGCTTCGAAGCCGCACTCGTACGGTGCGTTCTTTTCGGTGTCGGGCTTGTTGGGACCGAGGATCTTGCCAATACTGACCAGCGCTATACCTAAACCAAGGCCCACCACAAGAAACAAGAAGACGGGGTAATAGGGTGCGAGGTTCAAGGCTATCCTCAGTTCGGTAGATGTGGTCTGTTATTGATTGGGGCCTTCAGCCAGGACGGACCACCCGGCGTAAGAATTCACTTGGGATCGCTCACGATATCAGCACACTGTGACAAGCGCTTTGACGATGTCGATGCTGCTGTGAAAACGTAAGCGTACTCCAGAAGTGACAATGCCAGCCGAAGCGATGCATGCGGCTGGCATTGGATAACTTTGGTGCCGACGGCGAGACTCGAACTCGCACAGCTTTCGCCACTACCCCCTCAAGATAGCGTGTCTACCAATTTCACCACGTCGGCACTGTACTGCAATCCGGGAAAACTACTTCTTAATTGCCGCGAATCGCTTCAAGACTTGAATTATAACTGGGCCCTATGAATTGTTCAACGCACAAAATGCAAATTTCGCGAAAAATCTGTTCTGTCGTTATTTGGGCACGTCAGCGCCCGGCGCGGAAGATGCGACCGGTGCAGAAGCAGGCGCAGAAGCCGCCGATGCAGCCGCGGCCGGTGCCGAGGCAGGCACGGGAGCCGCACCGCCCAGCACGCCCGCGGACGTCTGCGGCTTGTAGCTTCCGAGGTAAGTCAGCGCCAGCGTCGTGACGAAGAAGACGGCGGCCAGAACCGCCGTGGTGCGCGACAGAAAGTTTGCCGAGCCCGTCGCGCCGAACAGACTGCCCGATGCGCCGCTGCCGAAGGCCGCACCCATGTCCGCACCTTTGCCGTGCTGAAGCAAAACGAGGCCGATAACGCCCAACGCCGACAACAGTTGGACGACGATAATCAATGTCTTCAAATACAGCATTTCAACTCACCCGATTCCCGATGTTTCCGTGACACGTTCGTGTCGCACTATGCTCTTTCGCCTGCCCTGCACGCTCGCCGTTCGATGCTCAATGCGTCACGGTTTGCGCTGCCCGGCAGATCGCCAGAAAATCCTTCGACTTCAGCGACGCGCCGCCGATCAGCCCGCCGTCGATGTCCTTTTGCCCGAACAACTCTTCTGCGTTCTCCGGCTTCACGCTGCCGCCGTACAACAGGGGCACGTTCGCAACCGATGCGCCCTTCTCCAGCAGCTTGTGACGCAGGAATGCGTGAACGTCCTGTGCCTGACCGGGCCGCGCGGTTTTACCGGTGCCGATCGCCCAGACCGGTTCGTACGCAACCACGATGCCGGCCGCCTGCTCTTCCGTGAGCATCAGCAACACGGCGCCGAGCTGCGTGCCGATGATCTCTTCGGTCGTGCCCGCTTCACGTTCTTCGAGCGTCTCGCCGACACAAACGATCGGCGTGATTCCCGCTTCGATCGCGCGCTGGGCCTTCGATGCGACCAGCTCCGGACTTTCGCGATGATACGCGCGTCGCTCCGAATGCCCGACGATCGCGTACGTGACGCCGAAATCCGCTGCCATTTCGGCCGCGACTTCACCGGTGAATGCACCGCCCGTATGCGCCGACACGTCTTGAATGCCCCACCGCACCACCGAGCCGCTCAAGAGCGCCTGCGATTGCGCGAGATAAGGACAGGGCACGCACACGCCGACGCTCACGCCCTTTTGCAAAGCCGATGCGCCTGCGGCGACTTCGGTCAGCAAGGTCGCGTTGTCCCCGATGCGACCGTGCATCTTCCAGTTGCCCACCACCAGTTTTGCTCGTTCTCTGGACATATGTCTCGTCAGTCGGCGGCGGCTTGCAGGAGCCGCCTGTTATAAAAATGAACCGCTTCGAACCGCAAACTGCTTGCAAAACAGGCGATTTTACTGTGTTACGACGAAGACGGTCAAACCGTCAAAAGCGGGACGCAACGTGAGGCGCCGTGCCTCACATAAAACATCACGCGTTCTCGCGCCAGTCGAGCACGATCTTGCCGACGTGCGTGCTGCTTTCCATCAACGCATGCGCGGCGGCGGCATCGTGCGCCGGGAAGACCTCGTGGATGACAGGCTTGATGCGCCCTGCCTCGATTTCAGGCCAGACACGCTCCTTCAGCTTCGCCGCGAGCTTCGCCTTGAATGCGACGGGACGCGGGCGCAGTGTCGAACCGGTGATGACGAGACGCCGGCGCAGCACGTCGTTCAGATTGATCTCCGCCTTCGCGCCGCCGAGCAGCGCGATCACGCAGATGCGCCCGCCGTCGGCCAGCGCCTTGAGCTCGCGCTGAAGATAGTCGCCGGCGACCATGTCGAGGATCACGTCGACGCCGCGATCGTTCGTCAGCGACTTCACCACTTCGACGAAATCCTCCGTCTTGTAGTTGATCGCCCGCTCCGCGCCGAGCGCCTCGCACGCGCGGCACTTTTCATCGGTGCCGGCCGTGGCGAAGACGCGAAAGCCGAGCGCTTTCGCGATTTGAATGGCCGTCACGCCGATGCCGCTCGATCCGCCCTGCACGAGCAACGTCTCTTCTTCGCCGTTCTCGCCCGCGCCCAATTGACCGCGCTCGAATACGTTGCTCCACACGGTGAAGAAGGTTTCCGGCAACGATGCAGCCTCGATATCCGACAAACCCTTCGGCACCGGCAGACATTGTTCGAGCGGCGCGACCGCATATTCGGCATATCCGCCGCCCGCGAGCAGCGCGCATACGCGATCGCCTTTTTTCAGACCGAACGGGTTGTGCCTGGGATCGAAATCGCCGTCGACGATTTCACCGGCAACCTCCAGCCCCGGCAGATCCGATGCGCCCGGCGGCGGCGCATAGGCGCCCTTGCGCTGGAACACATCGGGCCGGTTCACGCCGGACGCAGCCACCTTGATCAACACCTCGCACTTGCCCGGCGCGGGCATCGGACGTTCGCCCAGCTTCAGGACTTCGGGTGCGCCAAACTCAGTGATTTCGATGGCCTTCATATCCTCTCCCTGTGCCGACCAGCATCAGTGTGCATTCGAACCGGATGGCACTGCGCGCGCCGGAAGCATCCACGCTTCACACTGCCATCGAGTCCCGCGACGCGTCGGACAATGCATAGCATCCGAAGCGTCATACATGAAAACGGCCGGCTCGCATCAGCGGCCGGCCGTCTACACATTACCGCATTACTGCTGCGGGTGCGTGGGTTCTGCTTGCTGCGCGCCTTCGTTCAGCAGCGCCTTCGCCGACAGACGCACACGACCCTTTTCGTCCGTCTGGATGACCTTGACCTTCACGATCTGGCCTTCCTTCAGATAGTCGTTGATGTCCTTCACGCGCTCGTTGACGATCTCCGAGATATGCAGCAGACCGTCCTTGCCCGGCAGGATGTTCACGATCGCGCCGAAGTCCAGCAGCTTGAGCACGGGGCCTTCATAGACCTGACCGACTTCCACTTCCGCCGTGATGTTCTCGATGCGCTTCTTCGCGTCGGCCATGCCTTCCGCGCTCGTGCTCGCGATCGTCACGACGCCGTCGTCCGAAATGTCGATGGTCGTACCCGTCTCTTCCGTCAGCGCGCGAATGACCGAACCGCCCTTGCCGATCACGTCGCGAATCTTTTCCGGATTGATCTTGATGGTGATCATGCGCGGCGCGTAGTCCGACAGCTCCGTGTTCGTGTGCGGAACGGCGGCGGTCATCTTGCCGAGGATGTGCATGCGGCCTTCCTTCGCTTGCGCGAGCGCGACCTGCATGATTTCCTTCGTGATGCCCTGAATCTTGATGTCCATCTGCAGCGCCGTGACGCCTTGCGACGTGCCGGCCACCTTGAAGTCCATGTCGCCGAGGTGATCTTCGTCGCCGAGAATGTCGGTCAGAACCGCGAACTTGTTGCCTTCGAGGATCAGGCCCATCGCGATGCCCGCGACGTGCGCCTTCATCGGCACGCCGGCGTCCATCAGCGCGAGGCAACCGCCGCACACCGAAGCCATCGACGACGAACCGTTCGATTCCGTGATTTCCGACACGACGCGGATCGAGTAGCCGAATTCGTCGGCGCTCGGCAGGCACGCGACCAGCGCGCGCTTGGCAAGACGCCCGTGACCGATTTCACGGCGCTTCGGCGAACCGACGCGGCCGGTTTCGCCGGTCGCGAACGGCGGCATGTTGTAGTGCAGCATGAAGCGCTCGCGATATTCGCCTTCGAGCGCATCGATGCTTTGCTCGTCGCCCTTCGTGCCGAGCGTGGCGACGACCAGCGCCTGCGTTTCACCGCGCGTGAAGAGCGCCGAGCCGTGCGTGCGCGGCAGGACGCCCGTGCGAATTTCGATCGGACGAACGGTGCGGGTGTCGCGGCCATCGATACGCGGCTCGCCGTTCAGGATCTGCGAGCGGACGATCTTCGCTTCGATATCGAACAGGACGTTGCCCACGGTCGCCGCATCCGCCGCGACCGAGCCGCTCGCTGCCGCTTCTTCCGCCAGCTTCGCCGACGTCGCCGCGTAGACTTCCTTCAGCTTGGTCGAACGCGCCTGCTTGTTGCGCAACTGGTAAGCCGCTTCGAGTTCCGGCTTGGCGATTTCGGTCACGCGCGAAATGAGCGCTTCGTTCTTCGGCGCCGGCTGCCAGTCCCACTCGGGCTTGCCGCCGTCGCGCACGAGCTCGTGGATCGCGTCGATGGCGGTCTGCATCTGCTCGTGGCCGAACACGACCGCGCCGAGCATCACTTCTTCGGAAAGCTGCTGCGCCTCCGATTCCACCATCAGCACCGCGCGCTCCGTACCCGCGACGACCAGATCGAGCGCCGATTCCTTCATCTGCGGGCGCGTCGGGTTCAGCACGTACTCGTTGTTGATGTAGGCGACGCGCGCCGCGCCCACCGGACCGTTGAACGGCAGGCCCGACACGGCGAGCGCGGCGGACGCGCCGATCAGCGCCGGGATGTCGGCCGGAACGTCCGGGTTCAGCGACAGCACGTGAATCACGACTTGCACTTCGTTGTAGAAGCCTTCCGGGAACAGCGGACGCAGCGGGCGATCGATCAGGCGCGAGATGAGCGTTTCGCCTTCCGACGGACGTCCTTCGCGGCGGAAGAAACCGCCCGGGATCTTGCCGGCGGCATAGGTCTTTTCGAGGTAGTCGACGGTCAGCGGGAAGAAGTCCTGGCCCGGCTTGGCGGTTTTCGCGCCGACGACGGTCGCGAGCACGACGGTATCTTCTACATCGACGATCACCGCGCCGCTCGCCTGACGGGCGATTTCGCCCGTTTCGAGGCGGACGTTATGCTGCCCCCACTTAAATTCTTTGACGATTTTATTGAACATTTCGACTCCTTCTACGATTGCGCCGCGCCGTTGATCTGGCGCGTGCGGGAAGGTCCGGAGCCACGCTTGAGAGGTGTGTTATGCCATTCCAGCGCGATGCGCCGCGACGGACGTCGTCGCGCTGGAATGACACAAAGCTCCGCTGCGAGGCTGGACCGAGTGTCGGACCGGATGAATTCATCCGGGTAAAGCACATGAACTGCTGAAACTGCCGACGATCGGGCGATTACTAGGCACCGATTGCCGAAAACGTGATCGGGCACCACTTCACGAGCGAAACGCACAAAAACAAAGTGCCTGTATCAGCGGACTGACACAGGCACTTCATTAGAACGTTGGCCGCAAAGCCACGCTTGGCGCCACTTACTTGCGCAGACCCAGCTTCTCGATCAGCGAGCGATAACGATCTGCGTCCTTGCCCTTCAGGTAATCGAGCAGCTTGCGACGACGGCTCACCATGCGCAGCAGACCGCGGCGGCTGTGGTGATCCTTCGAGTGCGACTTGAAGTGGACGGTCAGTTCGTTGATGCGGCTCGTCAGCAGTGCGACTTGCACTTCGGGAGAGCCGGTGTCGTTTGCGCCGCGGGCGTATTCAGCGACGATGTCGGACTTCTTGATTTCTGCTACGGACATTTGCTTTTCCTATGTTTCAGACAGGCGGTCACGGAAGAAAGGCCGTGCCGTGGATTTGCACAAAATGAATCGTTTCCGGCAATGCGCCAAAAACGAAGCGCAGAGTATAGCACAGCGCAGTGTCTCGCTGAAGGACTTCCGCTCGGTGCGAACCAGGGATTCAGCGCGCCGGGCGCGCCATTCGGCACGTCGTGGGTTGCGCGGTCTTGTCGGCCGGGACGCTGAGAAGCGTGCGGAAACCGTAGCCCGAGCCCTCGTTGTCGAAACCGACGCCCTTCGTTCCCGCCTTGTCCATCTCGATCACGTATAGGGGCTGGATCACCTGATGATCGTCGGGCCGCATGGCCATCGGATGGAAACCTTCGCCGTCGAACTTCATGCCTTCCAGCGCGCGCGCCACCGCGAGCGGGTCCGCGCTTTTCGCGCGCGTCATCGCGGCGGCGAGCATTTCGACCATCAGCGGCATGCGCGCAAGCAGATAATCGTCCGCGGCGGCCGGATAGCGGGCGCGAAACGCGCGATAGTAAGCGTCCGACGCCGCGCCGCCCACGTTCGGATGCCAGTCGGCCACGGCGATCACCCGCTTCACCCCGCTATCGCCCAGCGCCGCCGGCGCGCCCAGACTGTTGCCGTAGAACGTGTAGAACTTCGTGTCTAGCCCCTGCTCGCGCGCGGCTTTCACGAGCAGCGTCAGATCGTTGCCCCAGTTTCCGGTGATCACCGCATCCGCTCCGCTCGCGCGGATTTTCGCGATGTAAGGCGCGAAATCCTTCACGCGGCCGATCGGATGAAACTCGTCGCCCGCGATCGCGATATCCGGTCGCCGCTCCTTGAGCGCGCGCTGTGCCTCGCGACTCACGTCGTGGCCGAAGCTGTAATCCTGATTCAGCAGATAGACCTTCTTGACCGCGCGATCGTCTTTCAGCGCATCGGCGAGCGCGTCCATGCGCATGCCGGCGTGCGCGTCGAAGCGGAAATGCCAGAAACTGCACGCATCGTTGGTGAGCGCGGGATCGTCGGCGGAATAGTTGAGAAACAGCACGCGGCGATCCGGTTCGCGCGCATTCTGCTTGTCGATCGCCGCGACGAGCGCCGCCGCCACCGCCGAGCTGTTGCCCTGCATGACGAAGCCGATCTTCTCGTCGATCGCCGCGCGCAGTTGCACGAGACTCGCCTCGCTGCTGCCACGGCCATCGAGCACGACGAGTTGCAGCGGATGCATGCCGTCGGCGAGCTTCACGCCGCCCTGCGCGTTCACGCGCTCGACGCCGAAACGCAGATTGCGCTCGACCATCGCGCCGGCATTCGCGAACGGGCCGGACATGCCTTCGATCAGCGCCAGCTTCACGGGTGGCAAGTCGGCGGCATGCGCCGTCATGGACAATGCGAGATACGCCGATGTCGCGATGCGCAGCCATCGCATCGCCCGCACGCTGATTCCGCTCTTCATGGGTTGCCGCCGATCCGTCGAAAGCGCGGATCATAGGCCGCACCGGGCGCACCGCGCAAGCCCGCATTGCCGACAGATCGGCGCGAATGCCGCGGGGTATCGGAGAATGCTTTGCCGCGCGCGCGTGTCAAAATCACTGGAAACGTCGAACAAACGCTGCTCGCCGCCGCGAGGAGCAAGCACGTGGAGGCTTCAATGCTGCACACACTCAACCGCATGCGCGTGTCGCTTGCATGCGCGGGCGCCGCGCTCCTTCTGTCGGCCTGCGCACAGCCGTGGCAAAACTATCAGACGGGCGCCGATGCATCGACGGTCATCGCCCGGCTCGGCCCGCCGCGCGAAGTCTACGATTTGCCCGACGGCGGCAAGCGCCTGATGTGGCCGACGCAGCCGCTCGGCGAATTCACCACCGCCGCGGATATCGACGCCTCCGGCAAGATCGTGAACGTCAGACAGGTGCTCGACGAGAACGAGTTCTACAAGGCGCAGATCGGCACCTGGACGAAGAAGGACGTACTCGTCAACTTCGGGCGGCCAGTGGAGACCTCGTATTTCCCGCTCATGAAGCGCGAGGTCTGGACCTATCGCTACATGGAAGCGAACGTCTGGTATCTGATGTACAACTTCTACTTCGACGAGCAGGGCATCTTGCGCCTGACGCAGAAAACGCCCGATCCGCTGCACGATCCGGACCGGCGCAATCTGTTCTGACTGCGTCCGCGGGACGCCCTCTCCAACAAAAAA
>NZ_CAJMZL010000048.1:0-40506 GCF_905220305.1 Caballeronia sp. J97
AGTACAGCAGTAGAAGTACAGCAGTAGAAGTACAGCAGTAGAAGTGCAGCAGTAGAAGTGCAGCAGCAGAAGTGCAGCAGTAGAAGTACGGCAGCAGAAGTACGGCAGCAGAAGTACGGCAGCAGAAATACCGCAGTAGAAATGAAGCAACAGAAGTACGGCAATAGAAATGAAGCAGCAGAAGCACAGCAACAGAATTACAGCAGCAAATGTATCAACAGTACCCGCAGTAGCATCAAACCGTGACGTAAAAGTGAGTAGCTGCAGCAGTGACCCAAAGCCGGACGTGTGCGCGAGCATCCGTCCGGCTTTTTCACGCGCGCCTATTATTTCGCTCGATCGCCTTGCACCTGAGGATTTGCCGCCTACACTTAAAGTAGTTTCTCAACTGCTTCGAGGGAGGCAACAATGAGAACGAGAACCCGCGAAGTCGTCCGCATGCTCGCGACATTCCGCCATTCGGCGCACTGTCGAAGGCTGCGCGCGGCCGCGGCGGCGCAGGAAGCGCGCGATCTCGCCAATGAGCCCTTGCAGGACGATGCGACCGAAGAGGACGAACGCACCGAATCCGATATGCGGTCCGCCGTGCGCAAGCCTCACCCGGGCATGCATTGACACGCGCGCACTCAGACGCCAGTCGGATTCCTGAACGGCGAAAAGCGCCAGTGGCCGCTCGCGTCCTTCACCGCGATCGCCCCGTGCTCATGAAGCACTTCGCCGACGGCCCCCGGCTTGATGTCATCGGTGATGCGGATGACGAGCAAGGTGCGCTGCGGCGCGGCGTCATCGCTGGCGGGCAGCGTGCCTGGGCGCTGTGGAACCGGCTCCTGCGGCGCGAACCGGTTGCGCGCGCCGATCACGCCCTGATGCTCGCCATGCGCGACATATTCTGCATCGTCCTCGTCGTGCGCGGGCGGCAGGAATGCATCGATGTCGATTTCGCCGCGTCCCGCCCGGTAAAGATGCGCGTCGTCGCGCCGCAAGCCTGCGAGTTGCAATGCGCGTAGCGCGTCGTGTCCGTCCCGATAGGAACCGAACACGCCAACTATGACCTGATTCATCGTCGCCCCCTCTGTTGGTCCGCAGCGCTTCGCAGACCAAGCAACTGATGTCATCCGTGCGCGGTGTTCGATTCGTGATCCGCGCTCTTCGATTCGTCAGAAGAACTTCAGCAACGCGCGTTCCCGCATGATGGTTTTGAAAGGAGAGGCGGCGATCACGCATTGGCCGCAGGTTGCGACCCCCACGGCTATCACCTAAAGTAGCTGAACTTCTTTCCCGGATCCGCGCGTTTGCGACGCGCTCTTCGCGAGGTTCGCATGATTGCGAAAGCCAGTGCTTGGTTGCTCGTGCTGATGGCTGGCTCCGCGGCGGCGGCGCCTTGCTATAACGACGGCGATGTCGTCACGCTCGAAGGCACGGCAACGCGCCAGGCCGCGCATGAAGGCGATGCATCTGCGAAGTCCGCGTGGGTGCTTTCGCTGGCGAGTCCGGTGTGCGTGCTGAGCGCGGGCACGGGACAAGGCGGGCGGCAACAGTCGAACGTGTCGGCGGTGCAGATCATCGACGCGACGCCCACGGAGAACGCGCGCATTCAGTTGACGGGCAAGCTCGTCACCGGCAATGTCAGCGGCTATTACGCGGTGCCCACCGCGATCTGGGTGCTCAAGCAGCGGGTGCTTTCGGGACAATAGCGCCGCATGGCCCGCACGGACGATGCATCGAAACCCGCGGGAAATACGAACGATCAGGCCGCTTTCGCGTGCGCCTGATAGCGCCAGTATTCGGCTACGACGATATGCAACGGCTGATGATCGAGCTTGCGTTCCTCGGCGAATCGCAAGATGGCATCGAGTTGTGCGCCCGTGCAACGGAACGCTTCGCGGCGCATGGCCGTCTGGTTTTTCTTGTGCGTGGTCATGGCAATCCTTTTTCTAGGACCTTCCCCGACAGGGCAGGGTCGTTCGACGGGGCGGCCCGTGCGCGCGAACGCTGCCTGCTGCTTTCACATTAAGCCGGAGCCACGCGAGCGCGACCGGCTGTTAGCGCACATAGCCGTCGAGACATCGCAGATAGCGCAAGGCGCGGACCGCATCGTGACTTCGTTTGCTTTCACGGCTGGAATAAACCTTTCGGCTGTGCCGTTTAGCATGGGTGAACCCGCGCTGCAATCGAGACGCGGGACCCGGGAGGAGAACCCTGTGAGCGTCGATCAACACGCGCAGGACGAACTCGCGCACATTTCGCGGATGATCGCGGAGCTGGAGCGCGTCGCGACGAACGGGCGCGGCGAATCCACGCGATATGCTGTCATGCGGCCGGAGTACTGGCTGCGGCGCATCGATGCGTTGATGGTCGCGTCGACCAACGAGCCATTGCGGCGCGATGCCGCTGCATTGCGCGAGCGCCTGGCGGATGCATTCGCCGAGGCGCGCGAACGGGATACGGGGCACGCGGGGGAACGGGCGCGGGAGACCGGCAGCAGAAAATGAAGCGAAGCGACGTGCGTGGCGGCGCATGGGCTTGACGACATGCGCCGCTGCAGCGTCAACCGGTCTGCTCGACCGGCGTCACGTCGATATCGAGCTTCTGCGTGCCGCGCAGCACCGCGATCTTCACCGTCTTGTCGATGCGCGATGCGTCCAGCGCGCGCTGCAGGCCGTCGACGCTATCGACGGCGATGCCATCCACCGCGACGATGCGATCGCCCGTGCGCAATCCGCCGAGCGCGGCCGGGCTGCCTTTCACGATCTCCATCACATGCACGCCGCTCGCGGACGCGAGCTCGAAGAAGCGCTGCACGCGCCGCGAGATCGGCGTCGTCGTCCCCGCCACGCCGATATACGCGCGCCGCACGCGTCCATGCGCGAAGATCTGCATGATGACCCACTTCGCCGTATCGATCGCGGTCGCGAAGGAGATCGCTTGCGCGCCGGAAATGATCGCGGTGTTCACGCCGATCACCTGTCCCGCCGAGTTGATGAGCGGGCCGCCCGAGTTGCCGGGATTGAGCGCGGCATCGGTCTGGATGACGTCGTAGATCATGCGGCCCGACGTGGAGCGCAGCGTTCTGCCGAGCGCGGACACGACGCCCGTCGTGACGGTTTGCGCGAGCCCGAGCGGATTGCCCACCGCGATCGCAATCTGGCCGACGCGCAGGCTGCCCGAATCGCCCAGCTCGACGTGCGGCAGCGGCTCCGGCGAGCCGATGCGCAGCACCGCGAGATCGCTCGCGGGATCGTCGCCGACGAGATCCGCATCGAAGCGCGCGCCATCCGCGAGCGTGACGACGATATGTGTCGCACCGTGCACGACATGGCTATTGGTCAGCAGATAACCGTCGGGCGTGAAGATGAATCCCGAGCCCGTGCCGCCGACGTTGCGCCGCGCACCGCGCGGGTCGGCGAGCTGGCGCTCGACTGAAATGAACACGACCGCTTGCTGGACGCGCTCGAGCGCGCCGATGACCGTGCGCGAATAGGCGTCGAGCAGGGCGGTATCGTCGAGCGCGGCGGCGGGCGCGGCGTTCTGTGCGCCGCGCGCAAGATCGTCGATGAATTGAGGCCGGCTTCCCATGTGCTGTGAACTCCCGATGTCTGGAAGCCGACATGCGGGCCGCCGCAGCCGATTTCAAGAGATCGTTGCGCTTGCGAGCAGCTTCATCGGACCGAGCGTTTCGATGACGTCGCGTTGCGCGTCATCGCGTACGAAGAGCGAGCCCGCGAAACCGAGCGCATTCACCGCGACGCCTTCGACATGCGACACGCTGCGCGGCACGGCGAGCATCCAGCGGCGCGTGACGAGCAGGTTGTAGGGCGCGCCCTGATGCGCGACCCCTATTACATCGAGCGGTTGTACGCCGATCGCATCCAGCAGTTGCAGATAGGTTGCGCGCACGTTGGCGGCGCTGTCGTCGTCGAGCCATGCGGCCGCATGCGCGAACGCGAGTTGCGGCACGCGAAAGATGCCGTTCGTGCGCGCCGCTTCGATGGCCGCTTCGATCGGCAATGCGTGACCATCGAGCGGCAGGGGCACCATCTGCAGATGCTTGTGCGGCTGACTCGATCCGGCGACCTTGCCGCCGTTGTAGAAGCCGAGCCCGTCGAAGCGATCGAGGCAGGCGAGGAGCGCGGCGAAATCATCCTCGCCGATGAGCGACTCCTGCGGCTCGAAGTCCGTCGTCACGATGAGCAGATGATGCGCGAGCACGTTGAACTTGTTCAGCAACAGAAAGTGCCGCTCGCCGATATCGCCGACACGCAAGGCTTCCTCGCACGGCGAGAACGGATCGCGCCATTCGCTCGCCGCATCGGCGGCGGACTTCGCCGCGAGCTTCGATGCCTGCTCCTTGCGCGCGAGATTCGCGGCCTGGCGCACGAGAAAGCGCACGCCGCCGTCTTCGATGACGCTTTGCGCCGTATCGAACGAACGCAGCGCGCCGCATGCGAGCGCGCGTTCGCTTTGAGCAACCACGTCCTGCCATGAAGGGGTGTTCATTCGCGCCATGCTTCTCCTTTGCCGAACTCGTATCGTTCGAGCGATGCCGCATGCATCTCGATGCTGTAGCCGGGTGCCTGCGGCGGCATATATCGTCCGTTCCTGATGACGACGGGATCGAGAAAATGTTCGTGAAGATGATCGACGTATTCGAGGACACGATGATCGAGCGAGCCCGAAACGCAGATGTAATCGAACAGCGAAATATGCTGCACATACTCGCACAAGCCGACGCCGCCTGCATGGGGACACACCGGCACGCCGAACTTCGCGGCCATCAGCAGGACGACGAGCACTTCGTTCAGTCCGCCGAGACGGCAACTATCGATCTGACAAAAGTCGATCGCCTCGGCTTGCAGCAACTGCTTGAAGATCACGCGGTTCTGGCAATGCTCGCCGGTCGCGACGCCGATCATCGGCGCGAGGCGCCTGCGTATCGCGGCATGGCCGAGCACATCGTCGGGGCTTGTTGGCTCTTCGATCCACCACGGATCGAATTCCGCGAGACGGCGCATGTTCGCGATGGCTTCATCGACTTCCCAGACCTGATTCGCGTCCATCATCAACTTGCGGTCCGGGCCGATTTCCTCGCGCAGGATGCGTGCGCGCCGGATATCTTCTTCAAGACTGCCGCCGACTTTCTGCTTGAAATGCGTCCAGCCCGCCGCGACGCCTTCGCGCGCGAGCCGGCGAATCTTGTCGTCGTCGTAACCTAGCCACCCGGCGGATGTCGTGTAGGCCGGAAAGCCTTGCGCGAGCATTTCCTTTTCGCGTTCGCCGCGCGTGCCTTGCAGGCGCTTCAGCAAGGCGAGCGCTTCGGCGGGCGTGATGGCGTCGGTCACATAGCGGAAGTCCAGACAGCTCACGAGCGCCTCCGGACTCATGTCGACGAGCAATTTCCACACGGGCTTCTGCTCGCTCTTCGCCCAGAGATCCCATACGGCATTGACGACCGCCGCGGTCGCGAGATGAATCACGCCTTTCTCGGGCCCGATCCAGCGCAACTGACTGTCCGACGTGAACGCGCGCCAGAAGCCGCCCATGTCCGCGGCAATGTCTTCCACGGTCTTGCCGACGACGAGCGGCGCGAGCGCCTCGACCGCCGCGACCACGACTTCGGTGCCGCGCCCGATCGTGAACGTGAGGCCATGACCGGCGAGTCCGGGCGCATCGGTTTCGAGGATCACGTAGGCGGCCGAATAGTCGGGCGCGGCATTCATCGCGTCCGAGCCGTCGAGCGATCTCGAAGTGGGAAAGCGGATATCGCGCACGAAGAGTTTCGTGATGCGGGTCATGTTCATCTCCTCGTTGAACGGAGCCTTTCATGAAGGTACGGATATGCTGCAATGCACTCGCGCAAACGACATTGACAAGGCTTGTTTCGCCTCCTAGCCTGCTAGCATGTTAGTGCGAAATCAAGGGCGGCGTGAGCTCATCGACGAATGAAAACAGCCTCGCCGCCGACCCTTACCGCGCGTTGCCCCGATTGCACGGTTCAGAGCGCGGCAGCCTCACCGACGCCGTCGAGGAGGCGCTGCGCGCGGCCATCGTCAATCTGGCGATGGAGCCCGGCATGATGATCGACAAGCTCGCGGTGTGCGAGCGCATGGGCGTATCGCGCTTTCCGGTTTCGTCCGCACTGGCGAAGCTCGCGGCCGTGGGCCTCGTCGAAGTCTTGCCGCAACGCGGCACGCGCGTCATGCCTATCGTCATGCACGACATACGACAGCATCTGTTCATCCGCAGCGCACTCGAAGTGGAGACCGTGCGCACGCTCGCCGCCACTTGCGACGACACAACGCTCGATGCGCTCGACGCTAATCTCGAACGCGAACGCGATGCCGTGCAGCAAGGTCTGCGCCGCGAGTTTCATCTGCTCGATCTCGCGTTTCATGAACTGCTTCTCGATGCAATCAATCTGCCGCGCGTGAAGGAAATTGTCGCGGCATCGCGCAATGCGCTCGATCGTGCGCGCCGTCTGATGGCGAGTCCCGAGCGCCACGCACATACGCTCGCGGAGCACAGGCGCATTGCCGATGCGATTCGCGCGCGCGATGGCGATGCCGCCGCGCGCGCGATGCATGGGCATCTGGATGAAGTCGTCGCGGAATTGCGGCGCTTCTCCGCTGAAAGACCGGACCTGTTCAGGGAGTAGGAGACAAGGAAGACAAGAAGCGTAGTCAACCGCAATGGAGGAGACACACGATGAACCTGATCAAGCAAGTGGGCGCGGTGACCGCGCTCGCGGCCGCATGTCTCGCCGCAGCGCCGGCGATGGCGGCCGAGGACTTCAAGGGCGTGACCGTCAACGTGATGACCTTCGTCGGTCCGCAGATCGCCGAGCCGCTGCAGCGCCGCGCGCCCGAGTTCGAGAAGCTGACGGGCGCGAAGGTGAACGTGCTGACGGTGCCGTTCTCCGATCTCTATCAGAAGCTATTGACGGACTGGGCTTCCGGTACGAACTCCGTCGATGCCGCCGTGTTCGCGCCGCAATGGATGGTCGATTACACGAAAGGCGGCTTTCTCGAAGACCTGACGCAGCGCGTCGCGAAAGACGCGGCGTTGAAGGAGGACGACGTGATGCCGTTCTTCGTCGACTTCTCGCAGAAGTTCAACGGCAAGACCTATCTCGTCGCGCTGGATGGCGATTTTCAGATGGTCTATTACCGCACGGATATTCTTCAGCAACTCGGCAAGGAGCCGCCGAAGACCTGGGACGACTACCTCGACATCGCGAAGGCCGCCAACGGCAAGGTATTCGGCGGCGACGGCAAGCCGGTCGCGGGCTCGTGCATTTCGAAGAAGCGCAACGCGCAGGCTTATTGGGCGATCATCTCCATCGCGGGCGGCTATCTGCAATCGAAGGGCACGGCGCAAGGCGCGTTCTTCGATCCGCGTAACTTCAAGTCGCTCGTGAACAACGACGGCTTCAAGGAAGCGCTGCGCGTCTACAAGGAATCGACAACCTACGGGCCGCCCAACGAAATCAATCTCGATGTCGGCGATACGCGCAGTGCATTCATCTCCGGTCATTGCGCATTGACACTCGACTGGGGCGATGTCGGCGTGCTCGCAATCGATCCGAAACAGTCGAAGGTGATCGACAAGGTCGGTGCGGTGATTCTGCCGGGCTCTCGCAAGGTCGTCGACCGCGACACGGGCAAGCTCGTGCCGTGCGACAAGACGAGGTGCCCGTATGCGATCGACGGCGTGAATCACGCACCGTTCGCGGCGTTCGGCGGCTGGTCGGGCGGCGTCAACGCGAAGGCGAAGCCGAAGGTGAAAGACGCGGCCTATGCGTTCCTCTCGTTCATGAGTCAGCCGGCGCAGTCGAACGTGGATGTGACGATCGGCGCATCGGGCTTCAATCCTTACCGGCGTTCGCAGTTCACGGACATGTCGGCATGGAAGAAAGCCGGCATGAGCGACGCGGCCGCGAAGTCGTATCTCGGCGCGATTCAGCAGAGCCTGCAAAGCCCGAACATGATCATCGATTTGCGCATTCCGCAAAATCAGCGCTATGAGCAGGTCGTGCTCGATACGGCGGTCGCGCGCTTCGTCGCGGGCGAAATCGATGCGGACGCGACGATGAAAGCCATCGACACGGGCTGGAGCGAAATCACCGACGATCTCGGCAAGGACACGCAGTTGCGCGCGTACAAGGCGTCGATCGGCGCGAAGTGAAGAGGAAGGCGAGCGCGCCGGTGCGCGACGCGCTCGCTTCACCATGGAGACTCGATGAATACGCCGTCGCATGCATCGGCAGCGGTCGCAAACGAGCGAGGCTCGCGCGCGCGTGTCGCGAACTGGCTCGACCGGCAGGCGCCCTTCGTATTCGTGCTGCCGACCGTGCTGTTGATTCTCGCGTTCTCGATCTTTCCGCTCGTGACTTCGGCCTATCTTTCGCTCACGCGTTTCGAGCTGGGCGAGGGCGGATATCAACTGACCTTCACGGGCCTGCGCAACTATGTGCGGCTCTTCTCCGGCAGCCAGCAATATCACTTCACCGGCGTGTTCCGTGCGCCGGGAATCGTGAGCATCGCGACCATCGCGATCGCGGTGCTCGCGGTGATCTTCTGGTTCTATCGCTATGTCGGAAGCGGCCGGCGCTCGATCATGGGCGCGCTCGGGCGCGTGATTGCCGCCGCGACATTCCTCGCGCTCGTGTGGCTCGCGGCGAATACGCTCGGCGGCGGCGGCGCGCTAGGCAGCCTGATGGTGACGATCTTCTATGTCGTGCTCGGCGTCGCGCTGCAATTTTTCATCGGGCTCGGGCTTGCGTATCTATGCACGCTGCCGCTCGCGGGCGGCCGCTTCTTTCGCCTGCTGTTCTTTCTGCCGCTGATGGTGACGCCTGTCGGCATCGCGTACATGTTCCGCATGATGGCCGATACGTCGGTCGGACCGCTCGCCCCGATCTGGTCGTGGCTCGGCCTCGGGCAGATCGCGTGGGCGGCGGACCCGTGGCTCGCGCGGCTCGTGGTCGTGATCGGCGATACGTGGCAATGGGTGCCGTTCATGTTCCTCGTGATGCTCGCCGCGCTCGAAGGCACGTCGCGCGAGCAGATCGAGGCGGCGCAACTGGACGGCGCATCGGCCTGGGGCGTGTTTCGCGATGTCACCTGGCCGTCGATCGCGCCGGTGGCCGCGAGCGCCGTGCTGATCCGCCTGATCGAGGCGTTCAAGATCGTCGACTTGCCGAACGTGCTGACCAACGGCGGCCCCGGCATCGCAACGGAATCGATGACGCTGCACGCATTCATCGAATGGCGCGCGCTCAATCTCGGCGGCGCATCGGCGGTGGCGTACATGCTTTTCTTCGTATCGACGATCGCGTGCGTGTCGTTCTTCCAGTTCGTCGTGCGGCGCGCGCGAGGAGAGTAGCGATGAGTTCGCTGAAACGCTGGTTCGTGCCCGCGCGTCTGGATGAGTTGCCGATCGGCGCAAAGGCGATCGCTTATCTGCTGCTCGGCGTATGGTCGATCGTCGTTCTGTTTCCGCTCTACTGGATGGCGATAACCTCGTTCAAACTGCCGGTCGATGTATCGACGGGGCCGCTCTACATTCCGTTCGTCGACTTCAAGCCGCATCTCGATGCATGGCATTACATCTTCGTCGATCTCGGGCCGGACACGTATCGCCCTTATATGAATTCGCTGATCATCGCGACGTGCGGCACGGCGGCATCGGTCTTTCTCGGCTCGATGGCCGCATATGCGCTCGCGCGCATCGCGTATCGTCCGCCGGTCGCGGCGGTCGGTCTCGGTGTGCTGTTGATCGCGCTGCTGATCGCGGCGGTCGCATGGGGGCATGTCGATCTGCGCATCGCGATGGCCGTCGCGCTCGCGCTCTTCTTCCTCGCCCTGCGCCCGATCGTGCGGCGCGCGCGCAGGCATCTGAACAACGATGACATCCTGTTCTGGGTCGTGTCGCAGCGCATTCTGCCGCCCGTCGTCACCGTGATCCCGATCTATCTCATCTTCAAGGATGCCGGCCTGCTCGACACGCATCTCGCGCTCATCATCACCTATGCGACCGCGAACCTGCCGATCGTCGTCTGGCTGATGTTCGACTTCTTCGACGGCGTGCCGCGCGAGATCGAAGAAAGCGCACAGATCGACGGCGCGACGCGCTTCTCGATTCTCTTCGGCATTGTGCTGCCGCTCGTCGCGCCGGGACTCGTCGCAACGAGCCTGCTCGTGCTGATCCTCGCGTGGAACGAGTACCTCTTCGCGCTCTTTCTGACGACCGCGAACGCGCAGACGATGCCGCTGCTCGTCGCCGCGCAGAACGCGACGCGCGGGCCGCAATGGTGGAACATGTCGGTGCTGATACTCATCATGATCCTGCCGGTGATGTTGCTGACGCTCACGCTGCAGCGCTTCATCGTGCGGGGCATTCTCGTGGGAGCCGTGAAAGGATGACGGTCATGGATAGCGAGGCGGTGAAGGTCGACGACGCTCGCCTCTCGAAGATCGCGGCGGCGCGCCAGTCGAAGAGCGTGTCGTTGAGGAACGTCGGCAAGATGTTCGGCGACACGCGCGTGCTGCGAGACCTTTCGCTCGACGTGCAGGCGGGCGAATTTCTCGTGCTGCTCGGCGAATCGGGCTGCGGCAAGACGACGGCGTTGCGCATCGTCGCCGGGCTCGAATCCGCGACGGAAGGCGCGGTCTTCGTCGGCGAAACCGATGTCACGCATCAACTGCCGCGCGACCGCGATGTGGCGATGGTGTTTCAGTCATACGCGCTCTATCCGCACAAGACGGTGTTCGAGAACATTGCATATCCGCTCATCGTCAGAAAGCGCCCGAAGGCCGAGATCGATGCCGCCGTGCGTGAAGTGGCCGCGAGCGTGCAACTGGAGCCGTTGCTGTCGCGATTGCCGCGGCAGTTGTCGGGCGGGCAGCGTCAGCGTGTGGCGCTCGCGCGCGCGATCGTGAGGCGGCCCGCGGCGTTTCTGATGGACGAGCCGCTCTCCAATCTCGATGCCAAGCTGCGCGGCCACATGCGCGCGGAGCTCAAGCATATGCAGCACGAGCTCGGCATCACGACCATCTACGTGACACACGATCAGATCGAGGCGATGACGCTCGCGCATCGCGTGGCCGTTCTCGACAAGGGCGCGCTGCAGCAACTCGATACGCCCGCGCGCATCTATTCGGATCCGGCGAATCTGTTCGTCGCGGGTTTCATCGGTTCGCCGCCGATGAATTTTCTGCGCGGCGCGCTGACGCAAGGACGCTTCGATGCGTCCGGTGTCTCGCTTGCGACGTCGATTCGTCACGAGGGCAAAGCGACGCTCGGCGTGCGTCCGGAGGAATGCTCGCTGGTCGCGCCAGGTGAGGGCGAATGGCAGGGGCGCATCTATTCGGTCGAACTGATCGGCGATCACTCGCTCGTCACGATGAACGTCGGCGAGCAACAGATGATCGTGAAGGTGCCGAATACGTTCGCGGGCGAGATCGGCGGCGCTGCGGGTGTGCGCGTGAACCGCGAACGCATCTACTTCTTCGATGAGCACGGCGCGCGCATTCGCCAGACTGTCGGATAACCGTAAGCGTTTGCGCACGCTGCAAAGCGTTCCTGTGCGTGTCGTCTATATTGGATTTATAAAGATCCGATAGGGAGGTGCGACATGAGGCGCATCTATTTCTTGCTCCCGAGTGTGGCGAGCGCAAAGGGGATCATCGACGAACTGCTGCTGAAGCGAATCGAATGGCGGCATATTCATGTGCTCGCGCGGCCTCATGAACCGCTGGAGGACTTGCCGCAGGCGACGCTCGTTCAACGCACCGATCTTTTGCCGGCGCTCGCCCGCGGAACGGCTGCCGGCGGCGTGACGGGCGCGCTCGCCGGACTCGTCGCGATGGCGTTTCCGCCGGCGGGATTGACGATTGCGGGCGGCGCGGTCGTCTGCATGACGCTCGCGAGCATGGGTTTCGGCGCCTGGGCCGCGACGATGATCGGCGTGGGCATTCCGAATACGCGCTTGCGGCGTTTCGAGCACGCGATTGAAGACGGCGAATTGCTGATGATGGTCGATGTGCCGAAGGATCGCGTCGAGGAAATCGAGGCGCTCGTGAAGAGTCATCATCCGGAGGCGGATGTGGAAGGGGCCGATCCTACTATTCCGGCGTTTCCTTGATGGGGTTTTCGCCGGATCCCGATTTTTTAGTGGTCTATTGGCGTTGCCCCTGTGCGGGGCGGCAGTCACTTTCTTTGCTGCTGCAAAGAAAGTAACCAAAGAAAGCAGCTATCCCCATCCAAAGTACCTCACGCCGGCCCCGGCACAGGCGATTGGCCTAATGGTCCGCCAGTAGCGAGCGCCCTCACAAGCAGAACAGGGCTTGGCTCGCACACGGTCTGACAAGCCAGTCGTTCAAGGACACTGGTTCAGCACAAAAGAGCATCGGCACAGCGCTACGCGCTGCCGCCGGGCCCACAAGGGAAACCAGCGGGCTGCGCATGCAGTGAGATGGAAGCGTTAGCAAAGAAGCACACGCAGACCCGATGGACCGGTCGGCCGCGAAGCGGGCCGGCGCTATTTCGTGCTGAACCCGCAAGGATTGCTGTGCGATGAGACGGATCGTGCGCGATCCAAGCCGTGTTCTGCTTGTGAGGGCACTCGCTACTGGTGGACCATTAGGCCAATCGCCTGTGCCGCGGCCGGTGTGGAGTACTTTGGATGGGGAGAGCTGCTTTCTTTGGTTACTTTCTTTGCAGCAGCAAAGAAAGTGACTGCCGCCCCGCACAGGGGCAGTGCTAATAGACCGACGCGAATACGGGATTCCACGAGAGCCGTGGTGAACACAGCAGCAAAGTAAGCAAAGAAAGTGACTGCCGCCCCGCACAAAGCAATGCCAATTGCCCGACGCGACCACACGATCCGGCGAAAAGCACCCAAGCAAGCCACCCAAACCCCGTGTCATTTTGATGCGATAAGATCACACCCCGGGAACCGATCGACCCAGACAGAACGCGTAAAAGAACGAGCGTTCACAAACCGAGGATGAAAAACCCGATGCGCCGTGTGGTCTTCAATCAAAAGGGTGGCGTAGGCAAGTCCACCATCGTTTGCAATCTTGCCGCGATCAGCGCCTCGCGCGGCCTGCGCACACTGGTCGTCGACCTCGATCCGCAGGGCAATGCGAGCCAATATCTGCTGGGCGCGCAGGCCCGCGACGCGCAGCCGAATCTCGCGAGCTTCTTCGAATCCGCGTTGAGCTATAGCTTTCGCGAACCGGCGTTCGAGTCCTTCATCCATTCGACGCCGTTCGAGAATCTCGACATCGTGCCGTCGCACCCGAATCTCGAAGCGCTGCAAAGCAAGCTCGAATCGCGCTACAAGATCTACAAGCTGCGCGATGCATTGAAGGGCTTGCAACAATACGACGCCGTCTATGTCGACACGCCGCCCGCGCTCAACTTTTTCACGCGCTCGGCGCTGATCGCGGTCGAGCGCTGTCTGATTCCGTTCGATTGCGACGACTTCTCGCGCCGCGCGCTTTATTCGGTGCTCGATAACGTTCAGGAAATCCGCCACGATCACAATCCGGATCTGAGTGTCGAAGGCATCGTCATCAACCAGTTTCAGCCACGCGCGAGCCTGCCGCAGCAACTCGTCGACGAATTGCGCGGCGAGGATCTGCCCGTGCTCAATTCGCATCTGTCGCTCTCCGTGAAAATTCGCGAGAGCCATCAGCACGCGCGCCCGATGATCTACTTCGAGCCGCGTCACAAGCTCGCCCAGGAGTATGTCGCGCTGCACGAGGAACTGAACGGCTGACGCGCCGCGTCACGTCATGCGGCTCGCGTCGAAAGTTGCGATCTCATTCATCGTCGAAGCCGCGTTGTTCATCGCGTTGCTGTTCGGCGCGGCAGGCACGCTCGAATGGGGCGCGGGCTGGGCGTGGATGTGCCTGATGTTCGGAGGCGGCGGCGTGGTGACCGTGCTCATCGCGCGGCGCGATCCCGCCTTGCTCGCGGAGCGCATGCGCTCGCCGATCCAGCCCGGTCAACCGCTCTGGGACAAAGTGTTCCTCATCGTGATGGGCATGCTGTGGTGCGCGTGGCTCGTCCTGATGGGTCTCGACGCCGTCCGCTTTCGCTGGTCCGCGATGCCGCTGTGGCTCGCCTCGGCCGGATCGGCGCTCGTCGCCGTGTCGTTCTGGCTCGTCGCGCGCGTGTTTCTCGAGAACACGTTTCTCGCGCCCGTCGTGAAGATTCAGACGGAGCGCGGGCATCGCGTCATTTCGAGCGGGCCGTATGCGGTGGTGCGCCATCCGCTCTATGCGGCCGCCTGCATCATGATTCCGGCGAGCGCGCTCGTGCTCGGCTCGTGGTGGGGACTTGCGTTCTCGGTGCTGCTGCTGGCGGGACTCGTCTGGCGCACGGTGATGGAGGAGCGCGAGCTCGTCGCGCATCTCGAAGGCTATGCGCAGTATGCGCGACGCGTGCGCTATCGGCTCGTGCCATTCGTCTGGTAAGCGCTCGCTGCATCGAGTCGACGGAATAAATCGGCGTCGCGGACGTTCATGCAAGAGAAGGCGCAATCCGTCGCGCCTTACTTCTCGCCAGCTCATGAATATGACGACCGTTCCATCGCAGGCTTCGCACGGCTCTCTGACGGGCGCTTCCTCCGGCGCGCCTCCTTCGACAGAAAGTCTCTCCAGCATGGTGGCGTTCGTGCGCGCGGCCGAATCGGGCAGTTTCGTGGCGGCGGGGCGCGCGCTCGGGCTGTCGGCTTCGGCGGTGGGCAAGAGCGTGATGCGGCTCGAAGCGAAGCTCGGCGTGCAACTGCTCAATCGCACGACGCGCAGGATCGGCCTCACGCATGAAGGCGCGCGCTTTTTCGCGCGCTGCAAACGCATGCTCGCCGATCTGGAAGAAGCCGAAAGCGAGCTGTTCCATTCGACCTCGTCGCCGCGCGGACGGCTGCGCATCAGCGCGCCGACGCTCGGCAGCCGTCTGCTGATGCCGCTGGTGCCGGAATTCAGGCGGCGCTATCCGGATATCGAACTCGATATCGATTTCAGCGATCGCGTCGTCGATGTCACGCAGGAAGGTTATGACGCCGTGATTCGCACGGGACGTCTCGCCGATTCGCAATTGCTCGCGCGGCCGCTCGCGCAATACGGTCCGGTCGTCGTGGGTGCGCCCGCCTATTTCGCGGGTCACGGCGAACCCGCGACGCCCGCCGACCTCGAAGGCCACGCGTGCATCCGCTTCCGTTCGCCGGTGAGCGGCCGCGCCGAGCCCTGGCGCTTTGCGCGCGACGATCACACCTTCGCCATCGATCCGCATGCGACGCTGACCTTCAACGACATGGAAGCCGTGCTCGCTGCGTGCATCTCCGGCCTGGGGCTCGCCTGCGTGCCGGATTTCGTCGCCAAGGGCGCGCTCGAAGGCGGATTGTTGCGCGCGGTGCTCGGCACGCATACGCGCACGGAAGGCGTGTTCCAGATTCTATGGCCGCCGAGCCGTCACGAAGCGCCGCGCCTGCGCGCGTTCATCGATCACGTCGCGCAGGGTCTGGGCGGCCTGCCGTCGCATGAGGTGCGATTCCGCGCGGCATAGCGCTTCAGCTCTTCTTCGTGGTTTTCGCGACGAAGGGCGCGGGCGCGTGCGCAACTTTCTCGCTGCCGCACTTGGGGCATTTGAGCTGCACCGTGGCGTGCTCGACGATGTGCTCCGCGTGCTCGAAGGTCTCGCCGCAATCCTGGCAACGGTATTGATAAGTCGGCATGGCATCCTCCCGCGCGCGACCGGTGATCCGGCGCGGGCAGCGCCGGTTCCACTCATTCTAGTTCAGCAATCGCGCGTGAAAATCAGTTCACGACGCGGCGCACGAGCGGCGTTTCCGGCGTGGGATAGCCAGCTTGCTTGAACGTTTCGATGATCGCGCGATTGGTGTCGAAATAGACCTGCCAATAGTCGCTCGTGTTGGTGTATGGACGCACGCACAAGAGCGGCCCTTCCGGCGTGAAGGACAGCACTTCGACATCCGGCGGCGGCTCGGTCGCCACGTTCGGGATCTTCGCGATCGCGTCCTTCAGGCGCGCGATCGCGTCGAGCGGATCGACGCCGTTCGCGATCTTCGCCGTCAATTCGACACGCCGATGCGGCAGCAGGCTGAAATTCCAGATTGTGTCGGAGAAGATCTTGTTATTGCCGATGATCGCTGCGACGTTGTCGGGCGTCGTGATCGTCGTGCCGAA
The DNA here is from genome assembly GCF_905220305.1 of Caballeronia sp. J97. Taxonomy (NCBI): domain Bacteria; kingdom Pseudomonadati; phylum Pseudomonadota; class Betaproteobacteria; order Burkholderiales; family Burkholderiaceae; genus Caballeronia; species Caballeronia sp. J97. Next base: position 16,215 of record NZ_CAJMZL010000048.1, read on the forward strand.
CAGGCCGAGCTCGGTCACGGTGCCGGTTACGCCGCCCGCCGTCACGAAGTCGCCCACTTTGAAGGGCCGCAGCACCTGCATGAACACGCCCGCCGCGAAGTGCGCGAGCAGCCCGCCCCATGCCGTGCCGATGGCAAGGCCGAGACCCGCGAGCAGCGCCGCGAACGAGGTGGTCTGAACGCCGAAGACCTGCAGAATCGCGAGTACGAGCAGCAGATTGAGAATGACGCCGACGATGGAGCCGAGGTAATGCGCGAGCGTCGGATCGACGCGGCCGTTGCGCGAAAGAAGCTTGCGCATCGTGCTCGTGACGAGGTTGATGAGCCATCGCCCGATGATCCACAGCGCAATCGCGCCGATGACCATGATCGCGAAGTCGACGCCTCGTGTCATGATGAATACACGTACGGTTTCTAGGTTCATGTCTTTCTCGCGCGCGTGGCAGTTCGACAAAGGAATAGATCGATCCGGGAAAACATACCGCGTAGGCCACACGAGTTATAGACGACGCACCGCGTCATCGCAAGAATTACAGGAACGTTTAAGTTTGATCGGAAGGATCGACCGCTCGCGCGAAACGATCACGTCCATTCTGCTTCGTCGGCATTCGGGTCGGGCAGCGTCAGCCCGGATGCGGGCAAGGGCAGTGCGGTCTTGTAACGCACCTGCTTGAGCGCGAAGCTCGAACGAATATTGGAGACACCCGGCATTTTCGTGAGCCGCTCCAGGATGAAGCGCTCGAGCGCGGCCACGTCCGGCAGGACGACGCGCAACAGGTAATCGGCATCGCCCGTCATCAGATAACACTCCATCACTTCGGGCCGTTCGCTGATCGCCTGCTCGAATCGCGCGAGCGCGTCCTTGATCTGTTTTTCCAGACTGACTTGAATGAAGACATTGATGGAAAGACCGAGCGCTTCCGGATTCAGCAAGGTGACGTGCTGCTTGAAAAGCCCGGCTTTTTCCAGCGCGCGCACGCGATTGAAGCAGGGCGTCGGCGAGAGATTGACCGCCCGCGCGAGTTCCGAATTGGTGATGCGCGCGTTTTGCTGAAGCTGATTCAGTATGCCGATGTCGATGCGGTCGAGGCGCTGCCTGGCGTTTGCCGTCATAGTCGAAAGATTCCGGTTTCTGGCGTTTTCGAAGAATAAACACACTACCGCAAACCGCGGATGCAGCCAAATGGGACGCACATTCTGCGGATCAATGGATATGCTTGAACCATCCTTCAGCTAAAGCGGAGTCGCCCCATGACCGACTTGTCGAGCGGTACTACCCAGCTTCTTTCGATTGCCAAGGGACGTGAGGACACCGATCCCGGCGAAACGGCCGAATGGCTGGAGGCGCTCGATGCGGTCGTCGCGCATGTCGGTCGCGAGCGCGCCCAATATCTCTTCGACAGGCTCGCGGAGCACGCCTTGTCGGTGGGCGTCGAATCGGCGCGGGCGCGCGCGACGCCTTATGCGAACACGATTCCCGTATCGCAGCAGCAGCCCTATCCCGGCAATCTCGACATCGAGGAAAAGCTCGCCGCCGTGCTGCGCTGGAACGCGCTCGCGATGGTCGTGCGCGCGAATCGCGCATACGGCGAACTCGGTGGACATATCGCGAGCTATGCGTCGGCGGCGGATCTGTTCGAAGTCGGCTTCAATCATTTCTTCAAAGCCGCGAATGCCGACAACGGCGGCGATATCGTCTACTTTCAGCCGCATTCGTCGCCGGGCGTCTACGCGCGCGCGTTTCTCGAAGGCTTCCTTGGCGAAGCGCATCTGAAGCACTATCGGCGCGAGATCGCGGGGCCGGGTTTGTGCTCGTATCCGCATCCGTGGCTGATGCCCGATTTCTGGCAGTTCCCGACCGGCTCGATGGGCATCGGCCCGATCAACTCGATTTATCAGGCGCGCTTCATGCGCTATCTGCAGAACCGTGATCTGCTGCGCACGGAAGGGCGCAAGGTGTGGGGCTTCTTCGGCGACGGCGAGATGGACGAGCCCGAATCGATCGGCGCGCTGTCGCTCGCGGCGCGCGAGCAGCTCGATAACCTCGTGTTCGTCATCAACTGCAATCTGCAACGGCTCGACGGTCCCGTGCGCAGCAACGGACGTATCGTCGACGAGCTCGAAGCGCAGTTCACCGGCGCGGGCTGGAACGTGATCAAGGTGTTATGGGGCTCGGACTGGGACGCGCTGTTCGCGCGCGATAGCAGCAATGCCTTGTTGCGCGCGTTCGCGCATACCGTCGACGGCCAGTTCCAGACCTTCTCCGCGAACGACGGCCGCTATAACCGCGAGCGCTTCTTCGGACAGAACCCCGAGCTCGCCGCGCTCGTCGCGCATATGTCGGATGAAGATATCGACCGCTTGCGCCGTGGCGGTCACGATGTGCGCAAGCTGCACGCGGCCTACGCGAAGGCGCTTTCGCACAAGGGCCAGCCGACCGTGATTCTCGCGAAGACCATGAAAGGCTTCGGCATGGGCGCGGTCGGACAGGGCCGCATGACGACGCATCAGCAGAAGAAGCTCGATCTCGACGATCTCAAGCAGTTCCGCGATCGCTTCCGCCTCCCGCTCTCCGACGATGACGTCGAGCAGCTCAAGTTCTACAAGCCCGCCGATGACACGCCGGAGATGCGCTATCTGCATGCGCGTCGTGAAGCATTGGGCGGGTATCTGCCGCGTCGTCGCGCGAAGGCGTCGCAGGGCGTCACTCCGCCGGCGCTCGATACGTGGGGCCAGTTCGCGCTCGATGCATCCGGCAAGGAGATGTCGACGACGATGGCCTTTGTGCGCATGCTCGGCAGTCTGCTGAAGGACAAGACGCTCGGGCCGCGCGTGGTGCCGGTGGTCGCCGACGAGGCGCGCACTTTCGGCATGGCGAATCTCTTCCGGCAAGTGGGCATCTATTCGCCGCTCGGCCAGTTGTACGAGCCGGAAGACATGGGCTCGATGCTCTATTACCGCGAGGACACGCGCGGGCAGATTCTCGAAGAGGGCATCTCGGAGGCGGGCGCGGTGTCGTCTTGGATCGCGGCGGCGACTTCGTACAGCGTCCACGATCTGCCGATGCTGCCGTTCTACATCTACTACTCGATGTTCGGCTTTCAGCGCATCGGCGACCTGATTTTCGCGGCGGCGGATCAACGTTCGCGCGGCTTTCTGATCGGCGCGACGGCGGGGCGCACGACGCTCGGCGGCGAGGGCCTGCAGCATCAGGACGGCACGAGCCATCTTTCTGCATCGACGATTCCGAACTGCCGCGCCTACGATCCCGCGTTCGCTTACGAAGTCGCGGCCATCGTCGACGAAGGCATGCAGGAGATGATGGACCGCCAGAACGACATGTTCTACTACGTCACGGTGACCAACGAGAATTACGCGCAGCCTTCCGCGCCCGGCGGTGCGCTCGCCGCCCGCACGCGTGAGGGCATTCTGCGCGGCATTTATCGCATCGGCGGCGATGCCGATGCACAAGTGCAATTGCTCGGCTCCGGTGCGATTCTCAACGAAGCGATCGCCGCGCGCGCGATGCTGAAAGAGGACTGGAACATCGATGCCGCCGTGTGGAGCGTGACCAGCTATACGGAACTGCATCGCGATGGCGCGTCGTGCGAGCGTCTCGCGCGCTTGAATGACGACGAGGCGAACGTGCCGTTCGTCACGCGCGCGCTAGAAGGATCGCGCGGTCCCGTGATCGCGGCGACGGACTATGTGCGCGCCGTGCCCGAACTGATTCGCGCCCATGTGCCGCGGCGCTACGTCACGCTGGGCACGGATGGCTTCGGCCGCAGCGACACGCGTCAGGCGTTGCGCGCATTCTTCGAAGTGGATCGCGTGTCGATCGTCATCGCCGCGCTGAAGTCGCTCGTGGACGAAGGCGTCATCGACAAGGAAGCGCTGAAAGCCGCGCGCGAAAAATACGGCAAGACACAGGAAGCCCACGAACCGCCCTGGCTTCGTTAAGCATGCTTGCGCGCCGCATCGAGCAGTTCGCGCACTTCGTCGTCGCTCGTCTGATCGAAGTCGATGTAGAACTGCCCGACGCCGAAGTATCGATGCGGCCGCATCACGCAGACGAACTCGTCGACGACTTCTTCCACGCGCGCCTCCGAATCGAGCGGTGCGACCGGCAGCGCCGCGACGATCTTCAAAGGCTGCGCGTGTCGCAAGGACATGGCCGCGGCCTTCATCGTCGCGCCGGTCGCCATGCCGTCATCGACGATGATCGCGACGCGGCCGCTCACATCGAGCGGCGGCATGTCGCTGCGATAGAGTCGCTCGCGCCGCGCAAGCTCGGCGCGCTCCTCCGCGATCACGCTATCGAGTTCGCCCTTCGTGACGCCCGCGTATTGCACGATGCGCTCGTCGAGGTAAAAGGTATCGCCGGATGCGATCGCGCCCATGGCGAGCTCCGGTTGCACGGGCACGCCGAGCTTGCGAACGACGAGCACATCGAGCCGCGCATGCAGCGCGCGCGCGACTTCATACGCGACCGGCACGCCGCCGCGCGGCAGGGCGAGCACGGTGACGTTATCGCGGCCCGCATAAGCGAAGAGATGCTGCGCGAGTTCGCGGCCCGCTGCCCTACGGTTCTCGAACACTGAGTCCATGTCGCTGTCCTTTCAGTCCCGCGCGACGAAACGCGCCGCGCCGTCGAGACCTTCATCGAAGACCGCGCGATATCCGTTCGCGCCTTCACGCTGCAATGCCCGCGCGAGATCGGCATCGAACGCGTTCTCGCGCGCCGAGCGCAAGTCGGCGCGCAACGCGGCCTGCGGCAGCGCTGCCAGCTCGCAGGCGAGCGCTTCCGCGACGCTGCGCGCTTCGCCCGGCGGCGCGAGGCGATTGGCGAGGCCGACGGCGAGCGCTTCGTGCGCATCGATCGCGCGCCCGGTCAGGATCAGATCGAGCGCGCGCGACATGCCGATGAGACGCGGCAGCCGTATCGTGCCGCCATCGATCAGCGGCACGCCGATGCGCCTGCAAAACACGCCCAGCACCGCGCGTTCCTCGACGACGCGCATATCGCACCATGCCGCGAGTTCGAGCCCGCCCGCGACCGCATGACCGGCGATCGCCGCGATCACGGGTTTCGTCAGCGCGAGCCGCGTCGGTCCCATCGGGCCGGGGCCGCTGCCATCGGGATGGATCTCGTTGCGACGCGCATCGTCGCCGAGTGCGGACAAATCCGCGCCCGCGCAGAACGTGCCGCCCGCGCCCCACAGCACGGCGACGTGGAGCGCATCGTCCGCGTCGAAGCGCTCGAACGCCTCGCGCAACGCGTCGGCAACGGAACGATCGACAGCATTGCGCCGCGCGGGCCGATCGAGCACGACCGTGACGACGCGCAGATCGCCCGCATGCAACTCCATGCGCACATGCTCGCCGAGCCGTTCGATGCGAGAGGTCACGGACCACTCCAATATTGCGCGGACCAGATTCCAGAATAGTCGCCGCATGGCGCGAGCGCGCACTCGATCGCAGGCTTGCGATAGCCCTACGATTACCCATCGGGCTGAAATTTTTGGCTCGATGAAGGTGCATTCGATGCAATGCGGCGGGGCATTGCACCAACATCGGGCGCACCGAAAAATGTCTTTCCGGTCGACGTTGCACCATGCTCATCCGCATCGCGCATGGCGTCTGCACCGTTTCGATGCTGGCTGCGCCAACTTGGTCCGGAACTTGCCTTATCAGCGCCTCTTTCAGACCGACCGCTCGAATCATGCAGGCACTTCAATCCGGAACCGACACTCTCTTTCTGCTGCTGGGCGCCGCCATGGTGCTTGCGATGCATGCAGGTTTCGCGTTCCTCGAACTCGGCACGGTGCGCCGCGAAAATCAGGTCAACGCGCTCGTGAAGATCCTGGTCGACTTCGCCGTGTCGACGCTCGCGTACTTCTTCATCGGCTACAACATCGCGTATGGCGTGCAGTTCATGCACAGCGCCGATATCCTCGCCGAGCACAACGGCTACGCGCTCGTGCGCTTCTTCTTCCTCCTGACCTTCGCCGCGGCGATTCCCGCGATCGTGTCGGGCGGCATCGCGGAGCGCGCGAAGTTCAATCCGCAATTGTTCGCGACCTGCGTGATCGTCGGCTTCATTTATCCGTTGCTCGAAGGCGTGGCGTGGAACGAGCGCTTCGGCATTCAGGGATGGCTGACGCATGCATTCGGCGCGCCGTTTCATGATTTCGCGGGCTCGGTCGTGGTGCATGCGTTCGGCGGCTGGGTTGCGTTGCCGGCGGTGCTGCTGCTCGGGCCGCGTCACGGGCGGTACCACAAGGACGGGCGCATCGCCGCGCATCCGCCTTCGAGCATTCCGTTTCTTGCGCTGGGCGCGTGGGTGCTGGCGGTCGGCTGGTTCGGCTTCAACGTGATGAGCGCGCAGACCGTCGACAAGATCAGCGGCCTCGTCGCGGTGAATTCGCTGATGGCGATGGTCGGCGGCACGCTGGCCGCGTGGTTCGCGGGCCGCAACGATCCGGGCTTCACGTATAACGGACCGCTCGCGGGGCTCGTCGCGGTATGCGCGGGCTCGGACCTGATGCATCCGCTCGGCGCGCTGATCGTCGGCGCAGTGGCGGGCGTGCTTTTCGTACAGATGTTCACATGCGTGCAGAACCGCTGGCGCATCGACGACGTGCTCGGCGTGTGGCCGCTGCACGGCATGTGCGGCGCGTGGGGCGGCATCGCGGCGGGCATCTTCGGACAGAAGGCGTTCGGCGGCATCGGCGGGGTGTCGATCGGCTCGCAGGTCATCGGCACCGTGGGCGCGGTGGCGCTCGCGCTCGCGGGCGGAGCGGCGGTGTACGGCGCGATCAGGATGACGGTCGGTCTGCGGCTCGATCGCGAAGCCGAGTTCAATGGCGCGGATCTCGCGATCCATCGCATCTCGGCCACGCCCGACCGCGAAATGGCGGGCTGACGCAAGGGCTCGCGCTTTGCGGTAGCGTAGCGAAGTCCTGCAGCCAAGCGAGCACACGATGTTGAACGATTACGTCTCCCGCCAGCCCGGCATCATCGAAGAACTGAAGGTGCCACCGGTCTTCGATCTCGACGCGGAACGCGAACGCCGCATCGCCTTTCTCGCCGATTATCTCGAAGCGCAGAAACTCGAGACCTATGTGCTCGGCATCAGCGGCGGCGTGGATTCGTCGACGGCCGGACGCCTCGCGCAACTCGCGGTCGAACGTCTGCGCGCGCGTAACGTCGACGCGCGCTTCATCGCGATGCGCCTGCCGTACGGCGAGCAGCGCGACGAAGCCGATGCGCAACGCGCGCTCGCGTTCATCCGGCCCGACGAGACGCTCACCGTCGACATCAAGCCCGCCGCCGACGCGATGCGCGAATCGCTGGGCGCATCGGGCGTGCTGTATCGCGACGAGAAGCACGAGGACTTCGTGCTCGGCAATATCAAGGCGCGCCAGCGGATGATCGCGCAATACGCGGTGGCTGCCGCGCATTCGGGCGTCGTGATCGGCACGGACCACGCGGCCGAATCGCTGATGGGTTTCTTCACCAAGTTCGGCGATGGCGGTGCGGACGTGCTGCCGCTCTACGGCCTGAACAAGCGCCGCGTGCGCGCGCTCGCACAAGCGCTCGGCGCGGGCATCGAAGTCGCGCGAAAGGTGCCGACCGCCGACCTCGAGACGCTCACGCCGATGAAGCCCGACGAAGACAGCTACGGCATCGGCTACGACGACATCGACGATTTTCTCGAAGGCAAGCATGTTTCCGACGAGGTCTACACGACCATTTATCGTTTCTACGACGCGACCCGTCACAAACGCGCGCTGCCCGTCACGCCCTACGACGACTGGCGCAGACATGCGCTTCGCTGAACGGGAATGAAAGCTTGCGTCGGCTGACGCACTGGCTGCGTCGAACGACCGTGCCTGGCCGGCGCTATTTTCATTGGTCATATCGTTCCGGGCGCGCGCCGGTTAGGATATAGCGGTCGACTTCCTCGAAGGCGCAACGCTTGAACTCCACAGAGACCGCGACACTCGATCTGCCGCTGCCCGCCCGCAATTTCGCGTCGATGCGAAAGATGTTGCTGCTGGTGTTGTGCGCGTCGGTCCTGATTCCGCTCGCGTGCCTTTGCATATACGGCTACTACGATCATCAGCGCCGTTTTGCCGAAGCGCAGGAACTGACCGAGCGCCTGACGCGCGTCGCCAACGAGCATGCGCAGAAGGTCTTCGACCTGAATCAGCAACTGGAGACGCGCATCGTCGATCTGCTCGGCGACAGCGACGACGCGCTCATCAAGGGCCGTGAAGAAGCGCTGCATCGCACGCTCGACGACATGAGCGACCCGCTCGCGCAGATCGCGGCGATTTCCGTGTTCGGCGAAAAAGGCGCGCTGCTCGCGAACAGCCGATGGTATCCGTCGCCCGCCGTATCGATTATGGAGCGCGACGATTTTCAGTCCGCGCGCGCGGTCGCGCCCGTGACGTACTTCTCGCTGCCGTTGCGCGGCAAGGTGGCGCGCTCGGACGTGTTCACGACCACGATGGGGCGCATCGGCGGCAACGGCCGGTTCCTCGGCGTGGTGTCGATCGCGTTGAAGCGCGGCTATTTCACCGACTTCTATCGCGAGCTCGCGTCCGGCGATCGCGCGGTCGTCATCGGGCTGTATCGGCGCGACGGCAACATCCTCGCGCGCTTTCCGGCGAGCACGGACAGCACGCAACCTGCAATGAACACGCCGTTTACCGACGCATTGCGCAACAACGAACTCTACGGCAGCATGCGCATGCGCTCGAGCATCGATCACGTCGACCGCTTGCTCGCCTTCAGACGCGTGGGCGACTATCCGCTCTATGTCGCGACCGGTTATGCGTCCTCCGCCGTCGAAGCGCGCTGGGGCAACAATCTCGCGCTCGTCGCGGGGATCGCGCTGGTGCCGTGCATCGCGGTGTGGCTACTGATCGCGTTCTCCATTCGACGCCTCGATGCCGAGCAGGCCGCATGGGAGCGCTGGCAGGCCGAAGTCGCGACGCGCCTTTCCATCGAAGCGTCGAGCCGGCAATCGCGGCGCATGGGCGCGCTCGGCAATCTCGTCGCGAATGTCGCGCACGACTTCAACAATCTGCTGATGGTGGTCGGATCGAATATGGAGCTTGCGCGACGCAAGCACTTCAACGACGTCGAGAGCGAAGTGCTCGCGGTGGAACGCGCCGCGGCCGGCGCCGAATCGCTCGCGCGCCGGCTGATGAGCGTCGCGCGCAAGCAGCCGCTGAAACACGAACTCGTCGATCCCGCCGACTGGCTGAGAAGCGTGCTCGATCTCGTGAAGAAGTCGGTGCATCCGTCCGTGATGGTGACGCTGGAGCTGTCGCCCGATCTGTGGAACGTGATGGCCGATCCGGTCGAGCTGGAACTCGCGCTCGTGAATATCGCGGTGAATGCGAACGATGCGATGCCGCACGGCGGGCGTATTCTGATCCGCTGCCAGAACGCGCGCGTGCGCGGCGCGGAGACGGATATCCCCGATGGCGAATACGTGCTCGTCTCGATCACCGACAACGGCGAAGGCATGACCGAGCAGGTTCAGAGACGCGCGTTCGAGCCGCTCTTCACGACGAAGCAGGGCGTCGCGGGCACGGGCCTCGGTCTCACGCAGGTGCTCGCCGCGTGCGAGCAGGCAGGCGGCACTGCGCGCATCACGAGCGTGGCGGGTTCTGGCACGACCGTGCGGCTCTATCTGCCGCGCCATCATGGACCGGCGCCGAGGGAATCGAAAGCCTACGTGCCGCCCGATGTCGACGCGACATCGATCGTGCTCGCGTCGAATGGAGAGGCGTCGTTGCGGGGCACGTCGGCGCTTCTGGTGGAGGACAACGCGGATGTCGCGGCGGGCGTGACGGCGGTGCTCGAAGTGTTCGGCTGCACGGTGCATCACGAGGAGAGCGCGGACGCCGCGTTTGCGCTATTGGGCGAGGGCTACGGCTTCGACCTCGTGCTGTCGGACGTGCAGATGCCTGGCCGCATGAACGGCATCGATCTGGCCGAGCAGATCATGCAGCGCCTGCCATCGCAGAAGCTCGTGCTGATGACGGGTTATGCCGACGAACTGGAGCGCGCGAAGCATCTGGGCGTGCCGATTCTCGCCAAGCCCTTCGACATGGACGATTTGCTGGCATTGATCGCACCGGGCGTGCCGCATTGAGCGCACGTGGCGCTTTCGTTACTTCCGCACGGCTCGCGCGCCGACGAGCGGGTTGAAGCCAGCACGCTTCGGCTCCGCAGTTTGCGTGCTCTTCTTCGCGTCCCGCGTCTTCGAACGCGAAGGCGATGCATGGCCGCTCAACTGACTCAGAAGGTCTTCGTCGTCTTGCGCTCCTTCGTTTTGCGTCCGAGGCTCGCTGCCCGCGAGATGGTCGACCACGGACAAGAAATCCTTGCGCGCATTCTTCAGCGCGCGGCCGGGCATCATGACGAGCACGACGGCTTCGTGCACCGTATGTCCATCGACGGTTTGCAGTGCGCCGTCCTCGTTCCAGTCGACGCCGCTATCCGCATACGCCGCGACGACATGATGCAGCACCGCCGGCGACATCACGCCCGCATCGTAGAGCCCGACGATCTGTTTTTCCGCGAGCGCGAACAGACTCCGCGCGCGGCTTTGCGGCTTCTTCGCGGCCATTCACTTCGCGGCGGGCGCGACCCGCCATACCGTATTGCCGACATCGTCGGCGACGAGCAGCGCACCCTTGCCGTCGACCGCCACGCCGACGGGCCGCCCGAGCGCATGACCATCCGACGACAGAAAGCCCGTCAGGATATCCTCCGGCGGTCCCGAGGGCTTGCCGTTGTCGAAGGGCACGAAGATCACCTTGTAGCCGCTTCTCGGCTTGCGATTCCACGAGCCGTGCTGGCCGATGAACGCGCCATTGCGATAGCGCTCGGGGAACGCCTTGCCATCGTAGAACGCGAGCCCGAGCGAAGCCGTATGCGCGCCGAGCGCATAGTCCGGCGCGATCGCCGATTGCACCAGATCCGCGCGCTGCGGCTTCACTCGATCATCGACATGCCGGCCGTAATAGCTGTATGGCCAGCCATAGAACGCGCCATCTCTTACCGACGTGAGATAGTCCGGCACGAGTTCATTACCGAGTTCGTCGCGCTCGTTCACCACCGTCCAGAGCGCGCCGCTTTGCGGCTCCCACGACATGCCATTGGGATTGCGCAAACCCGTTGCGAATAGCCGCGATTGTTTCGATTCGATATCCACTTCCATGATCGCGGCGCGGCCGTTCTCCGCGCCGATGCCGTTCTCTGCCACGTTGCTGTTCGAGCCGACCGTGACATAGAGCTTCTTGCCGTCGCGGCTCGCGATGATGTTCTTGGTCCAGTGATGGTTGATGTCGCCGGCCGGCAAATCCATGAACTTCTCGCCGGGCGTCGTGATTTGCGTCGCGCCGTTTTCGTACTTGAAGCGCAGGATCGCATCGGTATCCGCGACGTAAAGATCGTCGCCGACGAGCGCCATGCCGAACGGCGAATGCAGCTTGTCGATGAACACCGTGCGCGTTTCAGCGACGCCATCGCCGTCGGCATCGCGCAGCAACATGATGCGATCCGGGCTTTGCACCGCCGCACCCGCGCGCTTCATCACCTTCTTCATCACGAAGCCCTTGATGCCGGCGTTTTCGTCGTGCCTGGCGGGCGCGTTGCTTTCGGCGACGAGCACATCGCCGTTGGGCAGCGTCGCGAGCCAGCGCGGATGTTCCAGGCCTGAGCCGAACGCGGTCACGTCGAAGCCTGCGGGCGCGATGGGCTTTTGTCCTTGCGCCCACGGTTTCGCCGGCGCGATGTTGACCGTCGGCAGCAGCGATTTGTGCGGTGCGGGCAGGGTCGGATCGGGGCCGAAGCCTTGCGGGTAGTCGTCGGCGACGGCCACGCCGCTCGCGAGCAAAAGTGCGAATGCGGCATTGCGGACACGACGATTCGAGTGCGAATTCAAGCGTGACTCCTGACGAGAGAGGAGAGAGCAATTCAGCCGCTATGCCGCACAGAATGTGTCGGCAGAGGCTTTTGCATCATCACCGTCTCGTACCGAAGCAAACGACGTTCCTCATTGCCTTGCAAGGCTTGCATTCGTCGGGCAGTTTTTGCCCACGCGTTGCGGCGATCGGGAGTCGGCGCTTCTTTCACATGGGCATGCGGGTTCTGGTACGCGGGATGCTGAGCTAATCATGCGGCGCGAGCCGCGGATTCAATCACCGCAGGAGGACTTCATGAGCGAAAACCAGAAGCAGATGGGCAACCAGCCGTCGTCTCCGAATCAGTCGAATGAGTCGCAGCGGCAGCCTGGCCAGCAAGAAAAATCACCGGGGCAACCGCAACAGGATCAGCAGGGCGGCCAGCGGCAGCCAAATCAGCCGCAACCGCAACAGAAGGACGGCCAACGTCAGCCTTGATCGTGTTCGCGAAGCGGTAGCAAGCAACGCGCGCGGTCCCGTTTCGGCGGGGCCGCGCGCGATTTTTTCAGGGCTTGCGTCCGAATGCTTCGCGCAGGCGCTTTTTCGCGCGTTCCAGCGTACTCTTGCGCGACTTCGGCAGATTGCGTCCCGCGCGATTGATATAGAAGTTCAGCATCGACATCGCCGATTGAAACGGCGAACCCTTGCGGCGCGTGCTGCGCGCCGACGATCGCTTGAGCGAGTCGGCGATTTCCTGCGCGTTGCCGGTCTTGAAGATATCGCGCTGAATATCCATTGCATCGCTCGTTTCCATCACATGATGCGACCAGCGATGCGTCGACCGCGTCGGTTTCTTGCGGGCGTGCGCGAGCGCATGCCGCTGCCGCGTGCCGGTCCGCTTGCCGGTCGAGGTCTTTTTCTTTGGCGTTCTCGTGCTCGTTGCCATAGCCTTGCCTCAACGCTCCTTCCGATGCTCACGCGTCCGCGATGCGACGCGCGTGCGCGAGCGTGAGCGGCTCGCGCATCGCTTCCGCGAGACGGCACACGGCGGCATCGTGCTCGCACGCGACGACCGCGCCCACATGTCCATCCTTCATCAGATAGGCAATGAAGTGCTGCGCGTCCAGATCGCCGTCGATTTCGATGCCGTCCGGCTCCGTGACATGCCCGAGATAGTCGAAAGTCTTCTCGTAGTGATACGTCCAGAAGTAGGGCACGCCGACATACTGAAGCGCGCTGCCCGCCATGTTGTAGGCGGCGACGCGCGCATGCTGCTGCGCGACGCGCCAGTGCTCGATGCGCACGATCTGATTCGAGCGTGGCAACGGAAACCGTGCGATATCGCCGGCAGCGTAGAGCGCGGGCGCGGCGAGCATGGATGCATCGACGTCGATGCCGCCATCGTCCGCGAGCGCGACACCCGACAAGAACGACGTCGCCGGCTCGACGCCCGTGCCGGCGATGACGACATCGGCCGCGATCTTCTCGCCAGAATCGAGGATGACTTCGCTGACCGCGTTGCCGCCCCGGCATGCACTGACGCGCGCATTCATATGAAACGTCACGCCGTTCTTTTCGTGCAGTTTCCTGAACATGCCGCCGATGCGTTCGCCGAATTGCTTCGCGAACGGCACCTTGCCCGGCGCGACGATGGTCACGTCGATCCGTCGCTTCCTCAAACAAGAAGCGACTTCGAGCCCGATGAAGCTCGCTCCCACGATCACCGCGCGCTTGCGTCCTTCGAGCGATGCGAGGATCGCGCGTGCATCCTCGCGCGTGCGCAGCAGATGCACGTGTTCCAGATTCGCGCCGGGCATCGTGAGCGGCTTCGGAACGCCGCCGGTGCAGACGAGCGCGGCGTCGTAATCGATCTTCTGTCCGCTCGCGAGTTCGGCGCGCTTCTCCGTTGCGTCCAGACGGACCGCCGGTGACTCGTCGCGCTCGATGTCGTGCTTCGCGAAGAAGTCGTCGTCGAGGAGCGGCGGGACGTCGTCGGGCGGCATGTCGCCCGCCAGCGTGAACTTGCTCAGCGACGTGCGATCGTAAGGCTCGCGCGCATCGCCGCCCGCGAGCACGATGCGCCCATCGAAGCCGGCTTCGCGCAACGCGGCGCATGCGGCCGCGCCCGCCGCGCCCGCGCCGACGATGAGCATGGTCCGGCTCGCGCCGCCCTGCTTCTTCGTCGCCTCGCCGCTGTCGACGGGTTGCGCGGACACGTACACGTCGCCATCCTTGATCGTCGCCTCATGACGCGTCAACGCTTTCAAAGGCGGCGGTTCGACGAGACTTCCGTCGCGCACCTCGAATGTGCCCTTGTGCCATGGACACACGATGCGCCCGTTGCAGATCGCGCCTTCGTCGAGCGGGCCGCCCGCATGCGGACACTCGGCGGTGTAGGCGCGCACGGTGTCGCCATCGCGCACGAGCAAAATGGGGATTGCCTTCGCGTTCTCGTCGTTGTCCTTGACGCACACGCGTGTGCCGCGCTCGGCGGAAAGGTCCGCGAAGCGCGCGACTTTATGCAGGGTGGGGGACATCGCACTCTCCGTTGGCTGAAGCATCGGGCCATACGGAGAGCGCGAAGCAATTATCGGACCGCGAAATGACGCCCGATCAAAGCGCCTCGGTCACGGCGCGCAGGAACTGTCGCGTGCGCTCGTGCTGCGGCGCGGAGAAGAACTGCTGCGGCGGCGCCTGCTCGATGATCTTGCCTTGCGAAAAGAAGCACACGCGATCGGCGAATTCTTTTGCGAAGCCCATTTGATGCGTGACCATCAACATCGTCAGGTTGTGTTCGGCGCCAAGACGGCGGATCACGTTGAGCACCTCGCCGCAAAGCTCGGGATCGAGCGCGGAGGTCACTTCGTCGAACAGCATGATCTTCGGGCGCATGGCGAGCGCGCGCGCGATCGCGACGCGCTGCTGCTGACCGCCCGACAACTGCGACGGATAGTGATTGCACTTCTCGGCAAGACCCACCATCGACAGCAGTTCGCGGGCGCGCTCGGTCGCTTCCTTTCTGGACAGCCCGAGCACGCTCATCGGCGCCTCGATCGTATTCGCGAGCGCGGTCATGTGCGGAAAGAGATTGAAGCTCTGAAACACCATGCCGATCTTGCTGCGCACCTGACGAATATGTCGCGGCGATGCGGGCACGAGCTTGCCGCCGCGCATTTCGTGCGTGAGCGGTTGCCCATCCACTTCGATGACGCCGTCGGTGAGCGGATCGAGCGTCATCAGCACGCGCAGCAAGGTGGACTTGCCCGAGCCGCTCGGCCCGATGATCGCCACTTTCTCGTTCGGCGCGACATCGAGATCGAGGCCGTCGAGCACGGTAAGCGGGCCGTAGCGTTTGGTGACGTTGCGAAAGCGCACCATCGGCGTGTTCGCGCTGGCTTCGGCTGCCGCGCCGAGCGCCGGGTCGAGGTCTCGTTTCATCTGCTGCTCCTGGAGTTGCATTACCGTGCGCCGTCCAGCGGGGTCTGAGTGGTCGATACGCGAGGCTTGACGATCATGGCAGCCTCACGCGCCGTTCGAGATGACGCACGCCCGAGGCGAACGTCACGCTGATGATGAGAAAGAAGATGCCGGTCATCGTGATCGGTTCGAGATAGCGGAAGGTCTCGGAGCCGATGTTCTTCGCCTGCTGCATCAGTTCGACGACGGTGATCGCGGAAAGCACCGGCGTGTCCTTGAACATCGCGACGAGATAGTTGCCGAGCGCTGGGATCACCGGGCGAATCGCCTGCGGCAGAATCACGCCCGTATACGTGCGCCACGGATTGAGCGACAGCGCGCACGATGCTTCCCACTGTCCGCGCGCGACGCCGTTGAGTCCCGCGCGATACACCTCGGACACATAGCACGCATAGTGCACCGCGATGCCGAGCGTGCCCGCCGTCAGCGCGGACATCGTGAAGCCATAGAGCGGCGCGACATAGAAGAGCACATACACCTGAATCAGGAGCGGCGTGCTGCGAATGAACTCGATGAAGAACGCGGTCGTCTTCGCGAGCGGCGCGAAATCGCTGCGCCGCATGATCGCGAGCACGAGGCCGAGCACGAGCGCGATCGCGAAGCCGACCAGCGTGATGCCGATCGTATAGGTCGCCGCGCGCGCGAGCTCGGGCAGGATATGCAGCGCGTACTTCACATCGAAGAGCTGACCCAGCGACGTCATGATGCGGCCCTCGGAACACTGCGGCGAATCGCGACATGACTGCTCACGCGCCGCTCGAACACGCGCATCACGGCGACGATCACCTGCGCGAGCACAAAGTAGATGAGAAGCGTGAGCCCGAAGATCTCCGCCGTCTTGAAGGTCGCTTCGTCGAGCTGGCGCGCGCGGAACGTGAGGTCCGAGAGCGTGATCAGCGAGACGAGCGACGTGCCTTTCAACAGCTCGATCATCAGGTTGGTCGCGGGCGGCAGCGCGTTGATCATCGCCTGCGGCAGCACGATGCGGCGCAGCCGCGCCGCGGCCGGCATGTTCAGCGCGAGCGCTGCTTCGTATTGCCCGCCCGGCACCGAGCGCAGCGCGCCGCGCAGGATCTCCGAGCCGTATGCCCCATAGTGCAGCCCGAGCCCGACGATGGCGACCGTGAAGGGCGTCAGCTGCACGTTGAACGGCGGCAGCGGCAGCACGAAGAAGAGCCAGAACAACTGCACCAGCAGCGACGTGCCGCGAAACACTTCGACATAGACGTTGCCGGCCCAGCGCACGGCGCGGTATGGCGCGGCGCGCAACGCCGTCGCGACACCCGCCATGACGATCGCGAGCAGGATGCTGATGACGGCGATCTGGATCGTGACGAGGGTGCCCTTCATCATCAGGGGGAGAAGCTCATTGAGGTCGCTCATGACGGTTCCTCGCAAATGGATGAACGTTGCGCGTCGCTATGCATCGATGTTTAACCGGCGCACAGTTCCGGCGCCTTCTTCGTCGTCACATTGGACTTGTCGAAGCCGAAGGGCGCGACCGTCTTCAGGTGATCGTCGGTGCCGAGCCACTGATGCAGTTCCTTGTTCACGGCGTCGCGCAAATCGGCGTCTTCGGGGCGGAACGCGAGCGCGCCATAACCGGTGTGCTTCGGATCGTCGTTGAACTGGCTGATCGCTTCGACCGACGAGCCGCCCTTTCCGGCGAGGCCCTTCATCGTCAGCGCGGTGCCGACGGCCGCATCGGCGCGGCGCGCGCGCACGGCCTGCAATTGCGCGGTGGTGTCCGGAACCTGAAGGATCTGGTCATCCTTGATGCCTGCCTGGCGCGCATAGCCCAGCTCCGCCGTTCCTGCCATCACAGCAAGTTTCGTGTCCGGTTGCTTCGCGACATCGGCATAGCTGTGCAGGTTCTTGGGGTTGCCCTTCATCGTCAGCAACGTGTCGGGTATCTGGTATTGCGGGTCCGCGAACGCCACTTGCTTGCAGCGCTCGGGCGTGATGTACATGCCCGCCGCGATCACATCGAAGCGGCCGGCCTTCAGGCCCGGGATCAGCGCGCCCCATTCGGTCAGCACCGCATCGACCTTCTTCACGCCGAGCTTCGCGAACACCTTCTTTGCAATTTCGGGCGATTCACCGGTCACGGTGCCGTCGGGTGTCGTGTACGCGAAAGGCGTTTCGTTCGCGTAGCCGATGCGCACCTCGCCGGTGCGCTGGATGCGCTGCAACGTGGTTTCCGCGCTTGCGCTCGTGGCATGGGCGGCAAGGCTCGCTGCCGCGACGCACGCCGCTGCCAGCATTCCAGACAGTCGCTTCGTGTTCATATCGTTCCCGTAGTAATGGTTCTTCAAGCGTGGTCGAGTGAGGGCAATCCATCGCGGCGAAACAGCGAGAGGCAGAGAAAACCCTTATTCCGCAGGGCTTTGAAGCCACTCGCATTGCAGCCACCGACGCAGAATACAAAGCCATATATTTGTTCCGATTGCTCTAGGACAATTATTTTCCCGCGCGCTTTTGCGCCACTATTGCGCATGGAACCAGGCATGCGAGGAGCGGGAAGTGAATGAAAGATGGCGCGACGCCGTGCGCACGGTGCAGGGCGTGCAGTCCAAGTACAAGCGGCTCGTCAAGGCGATGGCCGCCGACATAGAAAGCGGCGCGCTCGCCTCGGGCGAGCGTTTGCCGCCGCAGCGCGAAGTGGCGGCCGATCTCGCGATCAGCGTGCAGACCGTCACGAACGCATACAAGGAGCTGGAAAGGCAAGGGCTGATTCGTTGCGAGGTCGGACGCGGCAGCTTCGTCACCGCGCGCGTGACCGAAACGATGTCGAATTACATGCTCGACACCGCCGAGCGCTCGGTCGTCGACTTCTCGATCGCGCGCATCGTGCATACGCCCGAGCATGACGCGATGTGGCGCAAGGTTTGCGCGACCCTCTCGACCATCGAGGATCAGCCGTGGATACGCGCGTTCCGGCCGATCGCGGGCTTCGACAGTCATCGTCAGGCGGGCGTCGAATGGCTCGCGTCGCTCAATATGCCCGCGAAAGTGGAGACGCTGCTCGTCACCAACGGCGTCGCGCACAGCATCTTTCTTGCGCTGGCGAGCATCGTCGGTCCCGGCGATACCGTGCTGTGCGAGAGCCTCACGGATCACGGCGTGATCGGCTCGGCGAACGTGCTGGGGTTTACGCTCAAGGGACTCGAGATCGACGAGTACGGCATTCGCCCCGAGCACTTCGAGGAAGTCTGCGACAGCGAGCGCGTGAGCGCGCTCGTCTGCACGCCGACGTTGAACAATCCCACGGTCGCGTTGATGCCCGATTCGCGCCGCCGCGCGATTGCGCGCATCGCCGAGCGCTATGGCGTCTATGTGATCGAAGACGATGTCTACGGCGCGTTGCCCGCGAAAACGCAGACACCCATCGCGAGCCTCATTCCCGAGTTGGCGTTTTATTGCACGAGCATGACGAAGTCGGTGTTGAGCGGCCTGCGCACCGGCTTCATGACGGTGCCGCGGCGTCTCGCGTTGCGCGCGGAAAGCGTGCTGCGCGTGAGTTGCTGGATGGCGACATCGCCCATTGCGGAAGTCACCGCGCGCTGGATCACGGACGGCACGGCGCAGCGTCTCGTGCAGATTCAGCGCGAGCGGCTCGCGGCGCGTCAGAGCGTCGTGCGCGAAGTGCTCGGCGAGTACGTGCTCGGCAGTCATCCCAACGCGCTGTCGGTATGGCTGCGCGTGCCCGACGAATGGGAAGCGGAACGTATCACGCGTGAGCTGCGCAATCGCAATATCGCGGTGACATCGCCCGATCCTTTCCTCGTGCGCGGCGCGGACCGGCCCAATGCGGTGCGGCTTTGCGTGGGCGCGGAAGTCGGCGAAGGCACGTTCCGCAGCGCGATTGAAACGATGCGCGAAGTCTTCGGCCAGTACCCGCACGTGCACGACTTCAACTAAATGAACTAGGACAATCGAAAACGATTTTTTAGGACATTAGACTGAGTTTCATCGTCAGCTTCAACGCACTCAGCCGCACATGTCCGCACTCACGCTCGCCGATGTCTACCGCGCCCGCCAGCGCATCGAAGGCCGCGCGCTCGTCACGCCACTGGTCCATTCGCCGTCGCTTTCGCGCGTCGCGGGCGTGCCGGTGCATCTGAAGCTCGAAACGCTGCAGCCTACCGGCAGCTTCAAATTGCGCGGCGCGACCAACGCGCTCGCACAGATCGCCGAGGAAGGATGCAAGCGCGTCGTCACGGCATCGACCGGAAATCATGGCCGCGCGGTCGCACACGCGGCGCGCGAGCTCGGCATCGAAGCGGCGGTGTGCATGTCCTCGCTCGTGCCGAAGAACAAGGTCGACGCGGTGGCCGCGCTCGGCGCGCGCGTCGTCATCGTCGGCAAGAGCCAGGACGATGCGCAGGTCGAAGCCCAACGGCTCGTGCGCGAGGAAGGGTATGCATTCGTGCCGCCTTTCGACGATGAACGCGTGATCGCGGGACAAGCCACCATCGGCCTCGAGATTCTCGAAGCGCTGCCCGATGCGGCGAGCATCGTCGTGCCCTTGTCGGGCGGCGGGCTTTTCAGCGGCGTCGCGTTCGCGGCGAAGAACATTCGCGCCGGCGTGAAGATGATCGGCGTGTCGATGCAACGCGGCGCCGCGATGCACGCGAGTCTCGCGGCAGGCAAGCCCGTGTTCGTCGATGAGCTGGATACGCTCGCCGATTCGCTCGGCGGCGGCATCGGCCTCGAGAACCGCCATACCTTCGCGATGACGCGCGATCTCATCGACGAGGTCGTGCTGCTCGACGAAGTTTCCATCGCGCGCG
This sequence comes from Caballeronia sp. J97, assembly GCF_905220305.1. Lineage (NCBI taxonomy): Bacteria > Pseudomonadati > Pseudomonadota > Betaproteobacteria > Burkholderiales > Burkholderiaceae > Caballeronia > Caballeronia sp. J97. The sequence continues at coordinate 36,414 of NZ_CAJMZL010000048.1, forward strand.
GCATCGTGCACGCGTATCGCGAGGAACGGCTCGTCGTCGAAGGCGCGGCGGCGGTCGGCATCGCGGCGCTGATCGACGGCTCGGTGAAGGCGCAAGACGGGCCGATCGTCGTCGTCGTGAGCGGCAGCAACATCGATATCGAAACGCATCGCCGCCTGATCGGAGCGGCCTGAACTCATGTCCAACATCGATACCTCCACCGTGCTGCTCGGCCAGGCGCAACTGCGCAAGCTCGTGCCGCTCGACCTCGACGCAATCGAGCAAGTCGAAGCCGCGTTCAAGTCGCTCGCGACCGAAGCCGTCGCGATGCCGCCGATCCTTCGTCTCGACATTCCCGAGCACGCGGGCGAAGTCGACGTGAAAACCGCTTATTTGCCGCGCTTTTCGAGCTTCGCAATCAAGGTGAGCCCAGGCTTTTTCAACAATCCTTCGCTCGGTCTTCCGAGTCTGAATGGCCTGATGCTCGTGCTGTCCGCGCGCACCGGTCTGACCGAAGCCGTGTTGCTCGACAACGGCTATCTCACCGCGGTGCGCACCGCGGCGGCGGGCGCGGTCGCGGCACGCTGGCTCGCGCGCAAGGATGCGAAGCGCGTGGCGATCATCGGTGCGGGAGAGCAGGCGCGTCTGCAACTGAAGGCATTGCGTCTGGTGCGCGCGATCGAGCACGTGACCGTGTGGGCGCGCGATGCCAGGAGCGCGCATCAGTTCGCGCGCGATTGCCGGGACTTGCCGTGCGACGTCGCGGACAGCGTCAATCTGGCGCTCCGGAACGCCGACATCGCGATCACGACGACGCCGAGCCGCGAGCCTCTGATTCATGCGCGCGATCTGCATCCCGGCCTGCATATCACCGCAATGGGATCGGATGCCGAGCACAAGAACGAAATCGCGCCGGATGTGTTTGCCGAAGCGCGCTACGTGTGCGACCGCTTGCAGCAGGTGCGCGTGCTGGGCGAACTGCATCACGCGATCGAAGCAGGCGTGATCGATGCGGGTCGGTCCTTTGCCGAACTCGGCGAGGTCATCGCGAACAAGGCGCCGGGCCGCGCGAGCGACGACGAAATCACCGTGTGCGATCTGACCGGCACCGGCGCACAGGACACCGCGATAGCGACGCTCGCGGTTCAGCGTGCGCGCGCAGCGCAGGCAGGAACCATTTTCCACAACGATGTGACCGCTTGATAGAGGGGACCATGTCCGAAATCATGCAACAGACGAAGCCGGATGAACGAGAGGCGCCCGTGGTACGCCTCCCGTTCGAGCGCGGCGAGTACGACGCGCGCATTGCGAAGACGCGGCGCGCGATGGAGAAGGCAGGCATCGATCTGATGATCGTGACCGACCCGACCAACATGGCGTGGCTCACCGGCTACGACGGCTGGTCGTTCTACGTGCATCAGTGCGTGCTGCTCGCGATGGACGGCGAGCCGGTCTGGTACGGGCGCGGCCAGGACGCGAACGGCGCGAAGCGCACGGTGTTCATGTCCCGTGAAAATATCATTGGCTATCCTGATCATTACGTGCAATCTCAGGTGCGCCATCCGATGGATTACCTGTCCGCTGAAGTCATCGCCGCGCGTGGGTGGGACAAGAAGCGCATCGGCGTGGAGATGGACAATTACTACTTCAGCGCGAAGGCGTATGCGTCGCTGACACAGCATCTGCCGAACGCGAAGTTCGTCGATGCGACCGCGCTCGTGAACTGGCAGCGCGCGGTGAAGTCGCCGCGCGAGATCGAATACATGCGCGTCGCGGCGCGCATCGTCGAGAAGATGCATGCGCGCATTCTCGACAAGGTCGAACCGGGCATGAAGAAGAGCGATCTCGTCGCGCAGATCTACGAGGCGGGCATCACCGGCGTCGAAGGCTATGGCGGCGACTATCCGGCGATCGTGCCGCTGTTGCCGACCGGCTCCGACGCCGCCGCGCCGCATCTCACGTGGGATGACTCGACGTTCACGGAAAACGCGGGCACGTTTTTCGAAATCGCGGGATGCTTCAAGCGTTATCACTGTCCGCTTTCGCGCACGGTGTATCTGGGCAAGCCGCCGCAGCACTTCATCGAAGGCGAGAAAGCGGTCGTCGAAGGCATTGAAGCCGGCCTTGCGATGGCGAAGCCGGGCAACAAGACCGAGGATATCGCCAACGCGTTCTTTGCGGTGCTGCGCAAGTTCGGCATCGAGAAAGACAGCCGTTGCGGTTATCCGATCGGGGCGAGCTATCCGCCGGACTGGGGCGAGCGCACGATGAGTTTGCGTCCGGGGGACAAGACCGTCCTCGAACCCGGCATGACGTTTCACTTCATGCCGGGCCTGTGGCTCGACGACTGGGGCCTCGAAATCACGGAGAGCATCCTGATTACCGATACCGGCGTCGAGACCTTCTGCAACACGCCTCGCAAATTGTTCGTGAAGGAGTAGCACGATGCGCGCGTCACCGATCAGCCCCACCGTGGATTTCGACGCCGAGGGCGAGCAGCACGGCTTTCTGAAGCTGCCTTACTCGCGCAACGATTCCGCATGGGGCGCCGTGATGATTCCGGTCACCGTGATCAAGCGCGGCGACGGGCCGACCGCGCTGCTCACGGGCGGCAATCACGGCGACGAGTACGAGGGGCCGATCGCTTTGGCGAAGCTCGCGTCGACGTTGAAGGCAAGCGATGTTCATGGGCGCGTGATCGTCGTTCCGTTCATGAACTATCCCGCGTTTCGCGCGGGTTCGCGCATTTCGCCGATCGATGCGGGCAACCTGAACCGCAGCTTTCCGGGCAAACCCGATGGCACGGTAACCGAAAAGATCGCGGATTACTTCCAGCGTCATCTGTTGCCGCTTGCCGATTACGTGCTCGATATTCACGCGGGCGGACGCACGCTGGACTTCCTGCCGTTCGCGGCGATTCACGTGCTGAACGACGCGAAGCAGCAGTCGCGTTGCGAAGCCGCGATGCGCGCATTCGGCGCGCCGTATTCGATGCGCATGCTGGAGCTCGACAGCGTCGGTCTTTATGACAGCGCGGCCGAAGAGGCGGGCAAGGTGTTCGTATCGACGGAGCTGGGCGGCGGCGGCTCTTCGACTGCGAAGAGCGTCGCGATTGCGGAGCGCGGCGTGTATGGCTTTCTCGCGTGTGCGGGCATCATCGACAAGGAAGTGGTCAGCGGCGAAGCGCGCACGACGACACTGCTCGACATGCCGAATGGTTCCTGCTACACGACGAGCGAGCATACGGGTCTGCTCGAAATGTGCCGCGATCTCGGCGACATGGTGAAGGCAGGCGATGTGCTTGCGCGCGTGTACGACATCACGCGCACGGGCGCGGCGCCGGTCGACTATCGTGCGAAGCGGGACGGATTGCTTGCGGCGCGGCATTTTCCGGGCCTCGTGCAAACGGGCGATACCGTGGCGGTGATTGCGGATATCGTCGAACGCAACATTGCTGTGAGCGTGTAAGTTGATCAAGCTCGACCGCTACGACCTGGCCATCTTGCGCATTCTCGCGCGGGATGGCCGCATCACGAAATCGCGCCTGGCGGAGGAGGTCAATCTGTCGATCTCGCCTGCGTGGGAGCGCGTGAAGAAACTCGAGGACAGCGGGCTCATCAAGGGCTATCGCGCGGATATCGACTGGACGGCTGCTTTCAAGGGCAGCCGTATCGTCGTTGAGGTGACGCTTTCGCGTCATACGGCGCAGGATATGCGGCGCTTCGAAGAGCGCGTCGCGGGGGCTTCGGAAGTCGTGCAATGTTATGCGACGGGAGGGGGCGTGGATTATGTGATGCACGTCGTGGCGCGGGATATCGATCACTATCAGCGTTTCATCGATTCGTTGCTTGTGGAAGAGGTTGGGATCGAGAGGTACTTTACTTATATCGTCACGAAGGTCGTGAAGGATGTTGCGGAAGGGGGGCTGGGTTGGGGCGATGAAGGGGGTTGAGTTTTTCTTGTCGCCGGGGGGCGGGGGCTTGGGGGCTTTTTCGCTGGATCCCGTATTCGCGGTGGTCTATTAGCACTGCCCCTGTGCGGGGCGGCAGTCACTTTCTTTGCTTACTTTGCTGCTGTGTTCACCACGGCTCTCGTGGAATCCCGAATTCGCGTC
>NZ_CAJMZL010000049.1:0-38187 GCF_905220305.1 Caballeronia sp. J97
TGGCGATATCGACACCCGTGTTATCCGACTTCACCCGGACCTTCACGTTGTAATCGATGACCCGCTTGACCGCGACTAGCACTTTCAATTGCATGTCTCCTTCGATGCACGCATCAGCGCGCCGTGTACCCGCCATCGATCACGAGTTCCGCGCCCGTCACATAGCGCCCGGCCGGCGACACCAGATAGAGAATGCCCGCCGCGATATCGCGCGGAATGCCGATCTTGCCGAGCGGCACCGCGGTCTGCATATAGTCGAATGCCTGATCCGGGTCCTGCCCCATGCGCCGGAAGGCCTCCTCCAGCATCGGCGTGCGGATATAGCCCGGATGCACGGAGTTCGCGCGGATGTTCTTCGCCGCATACAACATCGCATCGACCTTCGCCATCATCCGCACCGCGGCCTTCGACGCGTGATAGGCGGGCACGTCCGGCCCGCCGACGATGCCGTACATCGACGACAGATTCACGATCGATCCGCCGCCCGCCGCCTCGATGTGCGGAATCGCGTGACGCGTGCACAGGAACACGCCGTTCACGTTCACGTCCTGCACGCGCTGCCACTGTTCGAGCGTGAGCTCGTGCGTCGGCACGTTCGGGCCGTCGATGCCCGCATTGTTCACGAGCACGTCGAGCTGCCCGAAGCGGCCGACGATCTCGCCGAACACGCGCTTCACGTCCGCTTCGCGCGTCACGTCGAGTGCCCAGAACGCCGCCTTTGCGCCCTGCGCCGTGATCTCGCCGGCGAGCGCCTCGCCCTCCTTCGACAGCACGTCGAGGATCGCGACCGACGCGCCCGCCGCCGCGAGCGTGCGCGCCGTCTGCGCGCCGATGCCGCGCGCCGCGCCCGTGATCGCGGCAACCTTGCCGCGCATGTCGAACAGTTCTTCGATGAGATTCATGATGTCTCCCGTATTGTCAGTGTGTGCAGGCAAACCCGCTTTATCGCGCATTCAGCGTCGCCAGGAAATCGAGGCATTCCCGATTGAAGTAGTCGCGGTGCTCGACCATCACCCAGTGCCCGCATCGGTTCATCAGCGTGAAGCGCGCGTCGCGGCAGCGCTCGAGAAACTTCAGCGCGCCGCCGACCGGATTGAAGCGGTCGTCCGTGCCCCAGAAACCGAGCACCGGGCAGCGGATATCCGGCAACGCATCCGTGAGGTTCGGCACGCTCATCGTCGCTAGCACCTCGGTCGGTTGCTCGACGCAGACTCTCATGCGCTCGTCGACGAGCGCATCCGTGACGAGCGCCGGATCGTGGACGAGCAGCGTCAGCAACTCGCGCATCGTGTCGCGGTTCATCTGCCGGTTCGTGAACCGTTGCACCATCCGCTGGATGCCTTCCATCCGGAAGTAGGTCTCCCGATCCTCGACGCCGCCCGGCGCCATCATGATGAGGCCGTCGACGCTGTCTGGGTAATCGAGCGCGTACTTCAGCGCGATGGCGCCGCCGAGCGAGTTGCCGAGCAGCACGGCCGGGCCGACGCCGAGCGCTTCGAGCTGCGCGCGCAATGCGCCGACGAAGAAATCGAGCGTGTAGGCGACATCGGCCGGCTTCGACGACTGCCCGTAGCCCGGCAGATCGACGACGATCGCCCGGTGCCCCGCCGCCGCGAACGCCGGATAGTTGTGTTTGAAGTTGCTGAAGCCGCTTGCGCCCGGGCCGCTGCCGTGAATGAACACGACCGGCCGGCCCGCGCCCGCCTCGAAGTGATGGAGCCGCAGGTCGCCACGCACCTGGGTGAACGTGCCGCTCGGAACTGCCGTTGGTGCCGTTACGGTGGTCATCGCTGACTGTCTCCTTGATTTTTTCCGCGCCGCTCGCTGAGCCGCCAGTCGCGATGATCGCTGTCCGCGCGCCGTCCGGCATCGTCCTTTCAGACTACGAAGACATGCGGCGATCTCCCTATCATCGGCTTCGACTGAAGACGAGGGGGATATGAGCGGATTCGACTACAACGGCAAGACGGTGCTCGTCACGGGCGGCACCAAGGGCATCGGGCGACGCATCGCCGAGCGGTTTCTCGCGGCGGGCGCGCGGGTATTCGTCTGCGGGCGCGGCGCACCCGACACGCTGCCGGAGGCAGGCGGCCGGCAAGCGGAATTCATCGCCGCCGATTTGCGCGACATCGATCAGGTCGACGCGCTGCTCGACGTTGTGCGCAACGCGGCCGGCGGTCTCGATGTGCTCGTGAACAACGCGGGCGGCTCACCGTTCGCGCTCGCGGCTGACGCGTCGCCGCGCTTCACCGAGTCGATCGTGCGGTTGAACCTGATCGCGCCGCTACAGATGGCGCAGCGCGTGAACGCGATCATGCAGCGCCAGCCGGACGGCGGCGTGATGCTGTTCATCGCGAGCGTCAGCGCCTCGCGGCCCTCGCCGGGCACGGCCGCCTACGGCGCGGCGAAAGCGGGCCTCGTCAACGCGGTGACCTCGCTCGCGGTCGAATGGGCGCCGCGCGTGCGCGTTTGCGCGGTGAGCCCGAGCCTCGTCCTCACCGAAGCGGCCGCCGAAGGCCATTACGGCGACGCCGACGCGCTCGCGTCCATCCGCGCGACGATTCCCGCTGGCAGGCTCGCCACACCCGACGACATCGCGTCCGCGTGCCTCTTCCTCGCGTCGCCCGATGCGGCGTATGCATCGGGCGCCAATCTGAGGCTCGACGGCGGCGGTGAGCGGCCGGCGTTTCTCGCGGCCGCGCAGACGGCGGCACGCGCCCCGAGAACAGAGGGCTAGGGAAGTCCACTAGTTCATTTTGATGATTCCCCGCCCGCGCGATCTCCCTACTCTGCCACTCACGACAACACAACGCGTCGTCCGTCGACGATAGCCCAGAGGAGACACCATGCATCAACGCATTTCGCGCCGTGCCGACAAGCGTGCGGCGGCCACCCTGTCGACGCTGGCGGCCGCGCTGCTGTCGTGCGCCTCCACGACGCATGCGGGCAGCACCGTGGATTTCGGCGGCGGCACGACGCTCGACTACACGTTCACGCTCGGCTACGGCCTCGGGATGCGCACACGGGAACCGAACGGCAATCTGCTTGCGCCGGCCAACATCAACGGCGACGACGGCGACCGCAACTTTGCGAAGAACAAGCTGATCGAGAACCAGGTGAGCGTGCTCGGCGAGATCAACCTCAAGCACGACGACTGGGGTGTGTTCGTGCGCGCCGACGCGTTCTACGACCAGGCCTATCAGCATCCGAACTACAACGACGCGCCGTCGACGGTCAATCACTTCGGCCAGTACAACAACTTCACCAACGACGCGCAGTACTGGTCCGGCGGCCATCCGACGCTGCTCGCGGCATACGCGTACAACACGTTCCGTTTCGCGGGCACGAGCCTGAACGTCAAGGTCGGCGATCAGGTCGTCGCGTGGGGCGAAAGCGTGTTCTTTCCGAACATCGCCGGCGCGCAAGGCCCTTCGGACGCGACCAAGTCGTACGTGGCCGGCGCGGAGGTCAAGGACATCCTGCTGCCCGTGCCGCAGATCTCCACGCAATGGCAGATCACGCCGAGCTTCAGCCTGCTCGCCTACTACCAGTTCTCGTTCCAGCAGAACCGCCTCACGGCGCCCGGCACCTACTGGAGCTATTCGGACGTGACCGGCCCCGGCGCGCAGTTCGTCATCGGACCGGGCGGCGTCATCATTCCGCGCGGCGCCGACATCAAGCCGGACAGCAAATACCAGTGGGGCGTGGGCGCGCGCTGGCGGGTGTTCGGCGACACCGAGGTCGGCGCGTACTACCTGCACTACAACGACATGAATCCGAGCGTGATCACGTCGTTCTTTCCCACGTTGCAGTATCAGCAGACGTACTTCGACAACATCAAGCTGACCGGCCTGAGCTTCTCGACCCAGCTCGGCGGCGTGAGCGTCGCGGGCGAGACGTCGTATCGCCAGGGCGCGGCCGTGCTCGTGAACACGCCGACCGGCGCCGCCTCCACACGCGGCGACGTCTGGCAGTCCAACTTGTCGGTGATCTACTCGATCGGGCCGACGTTCCTCGCCGCGTCGCAAACGCTGATCGGCGAAATCTCGTATGTGCACGCGGGCAACATCACGCCGCTGATGGGTTCCTCGCAACTGACCAACACCCGCAACGCGGCCGCTTTCGAAATCGCGTGGACGCTCAGCTACAAGAACGTGTTCAACGGCTGGGACCTCGATGTGCCCTTCACGTTCTCCGATGCGTTCACCGGCAAGTCATCGCTCGCGGGCTCGCTCGGCTCGCTGACCGGCGTCGGCGACAAGCGCGTGACGGCCGGCGTGACCTTCACCCGCCTCTCGAACCTGAGGCTGTCGCTCGTCTACGCGAAGTTCCTCGGCACGCCCGATCCGGTCAACCGCATGCTCGCCGATCGCGACTATGTGCTCGCCACCGCGACCTATTCGTTCTGACGCATCGCGCGTCCGCGTCGCATTCATCGAATCAGTCGTCTTTTTGTGCAAGAGGAGTTGGTCATGAGTCGAATTGTTCATTCAACCCTTCGTGCCTGCGTGTTCGCGGCAGGCGCGGCGCTCGCCGTTGCGTCTTACGCGAAGACGAGTCCCGAAGACCTGGCAAAGCTCAGCGGGCCGCTCACGCCGATGGGCGCGGAGCGCGCCGGCAACGAAGACGGCACGATTCCCGCATGGAGCGGCAAGTGGTTCGGCACGCCTCCCGGCGTCGACTACAAGCCGGGCCAGCGCTACCCCGATCCGTACGCGAGCGAAAAGCCGCTCTTCGTGATCACCGCGCAGAACATGCAGCAATATGCGGCGCGGCTCACCGACGGCGAAAAGGCCTTGTTGACCAAGTATCCCGATACCTTCAGGATTCCTGTTTATCCGAGTCATCGCGATTTCCGCTACGCCGAGGACGTCTACAAGGACATTCGCCAGTTCGGGGCGATCACGACGATGACGAAGGACCAGAACGGCCTGAAGGATTTCCCGCCGGTCACGCCGTTTCCGGTGCCGAAAACCGGCGTCGAGGCGATGTGGAATCTGCGCTTCGCATCGCTGATCGAGTGCGAGACCGCGACCTATGACCAGGCGGTCGTCTATCCGGACGGCAACATCGCGTGGGGCAAGGTCGGCTACTACATCTACGGGCCGCGCGGCGAAGATCCGTTCCAGCCGAAGAACCCGCTCGTCACGAAGACGTTCGCGCGCGTGCAGACGCAAATGCCCTTGTCCGACCGCGGCACGATCATCACCAGTTACGACCAGTGGGACCAGGAAGGCTCCGACACGCGCCGCGCATGGGCGTACAACCCCGGCACGCGCCGCGTGCGGCAGATGCCCGAGTACGGCTTCGACCAGCCGATCGGCCCGGGCGGCTTTCGCACCGTCGACGACGACCGCCTCTTCAACGGCTCCGGCGAGCGCTACGAGTGGAAGATCGTCGGCAAGCGCGAGGTCTACATTCCGTACAACAACTACAAGCTGATGGACCCGTCGATCAAGTACGCCGATCTGCTGACGAAGGGCCATGAGAACACGCAGTTCATGCGCTTCGAGCTCCATCGCGTGTGGGTGCTGCAGGCGACGCTCAAGCAGGGCTTTCGCCACCAGTACGCGAAGCGCGTGCTGTATCTCGACGAGGATACGTGGAACGCCGTCGCCGCGGACAATTACGACGCGCGCGGCACCCTGTGGCGCACGAACCTCGCGCCGACGCTCTATGCCTATGACGCGAAGTCGTTCTACTCCACCGCGGTGTTCTATCACGACATGATTTCAGGCGCGTACTACGCGGACCGCCTGACGAATCAGACCGACATGCCGGTGTTGTCGAAGACCTCGAAGATGACCGAAGCCTTCTTCTCGCCCGATGCGATTCGCGGCGACGGCAACTGACCGACGCTTCGCATCTCCGTTCGTGCAGCGTGCCGATGCATCGTCCGGCGCGCTGCACGATCCTCAATTCGCCCTCCACGCCATCCATGCTCCCAACCCTTCATGCGTCGCTCGGCGACGCGCTTTACACCGCGTGGCGCGAACGCGTGCCGATCGCGCCGCTGTCGTCAGCGCACGCGGCGCTTTCGCTTCAGGACGCGTATCGCGTGCAGCAGCATTTCGTCTCACGCCGGCTGGACGATGGCGAAACCGTCGTCGGCAAGAAGATCGGCGTGACGAGCCAGGCCGTGCAGGACATGCTCGACGTGCGCCAGCCCGACTTCGGCATGCTGCTCTCCGGCATGCACTACGAGACCGGACAGCATGTTCCGGTTTCGACGCTGATCGCGCCGCGCGCCGAAGGCGAGATCGCGTTCTACCTCAAGCATGACTTGCGCGGCCCCGGCATCGGCCGCGCCGACGTGCTCGCCGCGACCGATGCCGTCGGCGCGTGCTTCGAGATCGTCGATTCGCGCATTCGCGACTGGGCGATCCGCATTCAGGACACCGTGGCCGACAACGCCTCGTGCGGCGTCTACGTGCTCGGCGACGAGCGCGTCGATCCTCGCGCGCTCGATCTCGCCGCGTGCGAGATGACGATCGAGAAGAACGGCGAGCGCGTCGCGCACGGCAAAGGCGCGGCCGCGCTCGGTCACCCCGCCGACGCGGTCGCGTGGCTCGCGAACACGCTGGGCGCGCTCGGCGTCCCGCTCCTCGCGGGCGAAGTCGTGCTGTCGGGCTCGCTCGCCGCGCTGATTCCCGTCGCTGCCGGCGATGCGCTGTCGATGCATATCGGCGGCATCGGCGGCTGCGAAGTCCGCTTCATCTAAAGGAACCCTCGATGAACAAAATCAAATGCGCGCTGATCGGCCCGGGCAATATCGGCACCGATCTGCTGTACAAGCTGCGCCGCTCCGCCGTGCTGGAGCCGGTCTGGATGGTCGGCGTCGATCCGGCATCCGACGGTCTCGCCCGCGCCCGCGAGCTCGGCCTGAAGACCACCGATCAGGGCGTCGACGGCCTGTTGCCGCACGTCGCGGCGGACGACATCCGCATTGCGTTCGATGCGACTTCCGCCTACGTGCATCGCGACAACTCGGACAAGCTCACCGCGCTCGGCGTGCGGATGATCGATCTGACGCCCGCCGCGATCGGGCCGTACTGCGTGCCGCCCGTGAACCTCGACGCGCATCTCGACAGCGCGCAGATGAACGTCAACATGGTGACCTGCGGCGGCCAGGCGACGATCCCGATGGTGTACGCGGTGTCGCGCGTGCAGCCGCTCGCCTACGGCGAGATCGTCGCGACGGTGTCCTCGCGCTCGGTCGGTCCCGGCACGCGCAGGAACATCGACGAATTCACCCGCACCACCGCCGGCGCGATCGAGCAGGTCGGCGGCGCGCGCCGGGGCAAGGCGATCATCGTCATCAACCCGGCCGAGCCGCCGCTCATCATGCGCGACACGATTCACTGCCTGACCGAAGGGCCGCCCGACATAGATGCGATCACCGCGTCGGTGCACGCGATGGTCAAAGAAGTCCAGCGCTACGTGCCCGGCTACACGTTGAAGAACGGCCCGGTGTTCGACGGCAACCGCGTGTCGGTGTTCATGGAAGTCGAAGGCCTCGGCGATTACCTGCCGAAATACGCGGGCAATCTCGACATCATGACCGCCGCCGCGGCCGCCACCGCCGAGCGCTTCGCCGAACAGATGCTGGCCGCGACGGCCGCCACCGCATGAGGAGTCACGCTATGTCACTTGCAGGAACGAAGGTCACCGTTCACGACATGTCGCTGCGCGACGGGATGCACCCGAAGCGCCACCAGATTTCGCTCGACGAGATGCGCGCGATCGCGCGCGGGCTCGATGCGGCCGGCGTGCCGCTGATCGAGGTCACGCACGGCGACGGCCTCGGCGGCGCGTCGGTCAACTACGGCTTTCCCGCACATGCCGACGAGGATTATCTGAGCGCGGTGATCGCCGAGATGAAGCAGGCGAAGGTGTCGGCGCTGCTGCTGCCGGGCATCGGCACGGTCGATCATCTGCGCATGGCGCACGATCTTGGCGTGAGCACGATTCGCGTCGCCACGCACTGCACGGAGGCCGATGTGTCGGAGCAGCACATCGGGCTTGCGCGCGAGCTCGGGCTGGACACGGTCGGCTTTCTGATGATGGCGCACATGTCGCCGCCGGAGGAGCTGGTCGCGCAGGCGAAGCTGATGGAATCGTACGGGGCGAACTGCATCTACATCACCGATTCGGCCGGACACATGTTGCCCGACGACGTCACCGCGCGCATCTCCCGGGCGCGCGCCGCGCTGAAACCCGAAACCGAGCTCGGCTTTCACGGGCATCACAATCTCGCGATGGGCGTCGCGAACTCGATCGCGGCGATCGCGGCCGGCGCGAATCGCATCGATGCCGCGGCGGCGGGTCTTGGCGCGGGCGCGGGCAATACGCCGCTGGAAGTGTTGATCGCCGTGTGCAAACGGATGGGGATCGAAACCGGCGTCGACGTGTTCCGCATCTCGGACGTCGCGGAAGACCTCGTCGTGCCGATCATGGATGCGCCGATCCGCATCGACCGCGATGCGCTGACGCTGGGTTACGCGGGCGTCTACTCGTCGTTCCTGCTGTTTGCGAAACGCGCGGAGGCGAAGTACAAGGTGCCGGCGCGCGACATCCTCGTCGAGCTGGGGCGGCAGCGGCTCGTCGGCGGGCAGGAGGACATGATCGAGGACACGGCGTTGACGCTTGCGCGGGAGCGGGGTGTGGTGGTTTGAGGGTTTTACGCATCGGGTGAACCGGCGTTGCGCCGGTTCATAAAAAAGCGAAACGGTGCGTGCGCCGCTCGTCTCGCTCCTGCCCCTCCCCGCATCACCCCTCGAACACGTGATGCACCCCCGGCATCCCTCCCGAATCCCTTCCCCCGATCTCGAACACCTTGCGCGCGACGCTCGTGGGCCGCACATCCGCCGCGTCGACATAAAACTGCGAGTACCAGTCGCGCATCTGATACAGCGGGCCATCGCCTTCGCACAGCAGCGGATTGTCGATGCGCGTCTTCGAGTCCCAGATCGCGACGTCCTCATAGAACGCGGCCTGCGCCTGCTTCACATAGGCGCGCGCAATCTCCACGTTCTGCTCGTCCGACAGGCCGGCAATCTTCTTCACCATCACGCCATAGCGCAGCTCGAAGCTGTTCATGCCGATCGGCACGTGGCAGTTGAGCAGGATCGAGTGAATCGGCTGGCCGCCGCTTTGTCCCGTCATCTCGGTGATGTGATACGCCGGCCCGAAATACGTGGACAGCGCGATCAGTTCGTCGCCGCCCAGCCGCTCGCTGCGCCCGACGAGCAACTGCGTCGCCTTATGTTGCTCGAACAGATTGGCGAAGTAATCGACCGGTGCGCCGTGCACGGTCGCGAAGTGCGCCATGTCCGAGATGTTGTCGACGAGCTCGCGGCAGTTCGTGCCGATCACCATCTTGTCGACGACCCAGTCGGACCACGCATCGCTGAAACACGCGTCGATGCGCGGAATCGCCACATCGGCCGGAGGCGGGTTGCCTTCGGGATCGTGCCAGATGAACAGCAGATGGTTCTGCTCGCAAGTGTGCCACGCGCCGATCTTCGCTTTCGGCGGAATGCGCTTGCAGTACGGAATCGACTGGCAGTTGCCGTCGCCGTTCCATTGCCAGCCGTGAAACGGACAGACGAGCGTATCGCCGTCCACGCGTCCCGTGCTCAGATCGGCGCCCATGTGCGGGCAGTATCCATCCACGACGTTCACGCGTCCTTGCGTATCCATGAACGCGGCGAGACGCCGTCCGAAGATGTTCAGCGTGTGCGGCTTGCCGTCCTTGAAATCGCTGGCGAGCCCGAGGCAGTGCCAGCCGCGCGCATAGCGCTCGGCGAGCTGTTGCGCCTCGATCTTGTAGGGGCGTGCGGACATGAGGGTCGTCTCCTTTTGTGCTCGCGCGGCCGCTCGCCGCGCGCGGGTGATGGTCGGTGGCGCCGCGCGCCGGCTCAGTGTTCGAGCACGCGCGCCTCGTTCAGCGCAGGCGCGGCGGGAACCGTCTGCGCGGCCGTCGCGGCCTGACGCGTCGCGCGGCGCTCGGCGCGCTCGACGCCCAGCCATGCGGCGAGCGCCGGCAGCAGGAACACCGCGCCGAACAGGTTCACGAGGAACATGAACGCGAGCAGCACGCCCATGTCGACCTGAAACTTCAGCGCGGAGAACGCCCATGTGCCGACGCCGATGAACATCGTCACGGCCGTGAACAGCGCCGCGGTGCCGCGCTGGCGCATCGCGTCGGCGAACGCGGCGGGCAGCGTCGCGCCTTCGCGGATGCCGTGCTGCAGACGCTCGTACAGATAGATGCCGTAGTCGACGCCGACGCCCACGCCGAGCGTGATCACCGGCAGCGTCGCAACCTTGAGGCCGATGCCGAGCCGCGCCATCACCGCGTTGCAGAGGATCGACACGAGCGTGAGCGGCACGATGATGCACAGCACCGCGCGCCACGAGCGGAACGTGAGCGCGCATAACAGCGCGATCGCGCCGAAGATCGACAGCAGCATCGCGATCTCGGCGTCGCCGACCGCCTCGTTGGTCGCCGCCATCACGCCGACGTTGCCGCCCGCAAGTCGGAACGCGACGTTCGGCGTCCGGTTCTCGCCCGCGAAGCGCTTGATCTCGCTGACGATATGCGCGATGGTCCTGCCTTCGTGATTCGCGGTGTAGATCAGCACCTGGATCGCCTTGCAGTTTTCGGTGTTGAGGCCGTTGTCCGCATCGAACGCTTTCGCGCCTTGCGTGAGGCCGTCGCTCGAACGCGGCAGCGCGGCCCAGCGCGGATTGCCTTCGTTGAACGCGGCAATGAACACCTTGCCCTGCGACGCGACGCTCGTCACCGACTGCACGCCGGCGACGCCGCGCATGTCCATCTCGAACTTCTCGATCGCGCTCATCACCGGATAGTGCAGGCAGGCATCGTCGAAGCCGGTCGGCTCGACGATCACCGACAGCACATCCACACCGATATCGTATTGATGCGTGATCGCCGCGTTGTCGAGGTTGTAGCGCGAGTTCGCGCGCAACTCGGGCGCACCGGTCCCGATGTCGCCGATCGCAAGAAGGCGCGATTCGAGCGCGCCGCACACGAGCAGGCCGAGCGCGACCGCGAACACGCCGAGCGCGGGCAGCGGCCGCGCGAACACCGCGAAGCCCGACCACAGCCGGCTGCCGCCCTTCGCCGCCGCGCGCTGCGCGCGGGCCAGCGTGCCTCGCTCGAGCCGCGTGTACGACAGCAGGATCGGCAGGAAGACCTTGTTCGTGACGATCATCAGCAGCACGCCGAGACATGCGGTGACACCCAGCTCGCGCACGATGTCGATCTGGATGCGCATGATCACCATGAAGCCGAGCGCATTGGTGAGAAGCGCCACGGTGCCCGGCACGAACAGCTTGCGGAAAGCGTCGCGCGCCGCATCGGCCGACGCATTCATCGATGATCCGCCCGCGACGAGCGCCTGCTTCCACGCATTGGTCATCTGCACTGCATGCGACACGCCGATCGAGAAGATCAGGAACGGCACCAGAATCGACATCGGATCGATGCCCAGCCCGAGGAGCGGCAATGCGCCGAGCAACCAGACGACCGGCAACAGCGCGACGAAGAGCGCGAGCACGGTGGTCTTGAGCGAGCGGGTGTAGACGAACAGAAGCAGGGCCGTGATCAGGAACGCCACCGCGAAGAACGCGATCACGCCGGAGATGCCCGACTCGACATCGCCGACGAGCTTCGCGAAGCCGATGATGTTCACATCGACGTTGCGGTTCGCGTAGCGCGCGCGGATCTCTTCGAGCTGACGCGCGACCGTGCCGTAATCGAAGCGCTTGCCGGTCGCCGGGTCTGTCTCGCGCAGTTCCGCGCGAATCAGCGCGGATTTCAGATCGTTGCCGACGAGGCGGCCGATCTGCCCCGAGCGCGCGACATTGCGGCGCACTTTCGCGAGATCGTCCGGATGCGCGCTCGAAAACTGCCCGGGCACGACCACATCGCCACGGAATCCGGCCTCCGTCACTTCCGTGTAGTGGACGTTCGGCGTGAACAGCGAGAACACCCGCGCGCGGTTGATGCCGGGGATGAAGAACACGTCGTCGGTCGCATGGCGCAGCGCGTCCATGAACGGCTGGTTGTAGATGTCGCCCTCTCCCTTCCAGCGCAGGCTCACGAGCACCGTGTTCGCGCCCGGGAACGCGCCCGCATAGCGGTTGAACACCTGCATGTACGGATGCTGCATCGGGATCATCTTGCTGAATCCCGGATCGAGTTTCAGGCGGCTCGCCGACGCGCCGAGCGCGAGCGTCAGCGCGATGCACACCATCAGCAGGATGCGGCGCCGGCGGATGATGAAATCCGCGCAGCGTTCGACGAACGCGGCGAGGCGCGAGGCGGGCACGGCGTCATGGGGGCGGGACAGGTCGTTCATGAAGGTCTCACGTCGAAGCGGGCTATCGGAGCGGAGGGACGGACGAAGGCGGCGCGCGCCTCAGAATGGCGACGACGAAGAAGCGGCGGGAAAGCGCGCGATACCCGCCTCGCCGCCCGTCAGGAGCGCGCCGTGCCCGAGGTCGAGCACCGCCGCGAGGCTCTGCACGCCGCCGAGCTTCTTCACGTCGAAGGTCTTGCCGCCGTCGCGCGAGCCGACGATCGCGCCGCCCTGGCCCACCAGCATGAGTTCGCCGTCGGCGAGCTGCGTCGCGCCGAAGTACGACGCGGGGATACGACTGTCGACGTGGCTCCACGTCTCGCCGCGATCCGTGCTGCGCAGCACGTTGCCGCGCATCCCGTAGACGACCCAGTCGCCGTTCGCGAGCATCAGCACGCCGAAGAGCGATCCCTGATACGGCGACGGCCGCTTCTCCCAGGTCGCGCCGTCATCGGTGGAGCGCAGCAGCGTGCCGCTCTCGCCGGCGATCAGCAGATTGCCGTGGCCGTCGCCGGCGATCGCGTTCAGGTGACGGTCGCCGGCGGGCGTCCTGACCGTTTGCCACGTGAGCCCGCCATCGCCCGACCGGAGCAACTGGCCGAAGCTGCCCGCCGCGAACAGCGGCCCGTTTGCCGTGCCCCACACCGACAGCAGCGGGTCGGCATGCCGCTTGTCGACATGCGCTTCGCGCCAGCTCGCGCCGGCGTCGTCGGTGCGCACGATGCGGCCGTCGTGGCCGACCGCGACGCCCTGCGTCGGCGAGACGAACAGCACTTGCGTGAGCGTCGACGGCTCGCCGGGCGCGACCGTCGCGGGACGCCATCGCCTGCCGTCATCGTCGCTCAGCAGGATCACGCCGCGCTCGCCGACCGCGACGATGCGCGCGCCGGCTTTCGCGAGGCCGTTGACCTGCACGCGGTCCGCGTGAATCGCGCTCGCGGCGAACGCGGGCAGCGGACGCGGCGAAAACGCGAACAGCGCGGCGGCGAGCACGAGCGCCGACATCGCCAGTCCCGGCAGTGTTCTTTTCATGGCTTTTGTCTCCAGTCCCACGTGTCTCCGGGTGCGGTCTACGCCGCGACCTCGAACAGCGCGGCGGCGCCCATCCCGCCGCCGATGCACATCGTCACGACGACGTGCCGCACGCCACGGCGCGCGCCTTCGATGAGCGCGTGCATGGTCATGCGCGTGCCGGACATGCCGAACGGATGACCGAGCGCGATCGCGCCGCCGTCGACATTGAGCCGGTCGTCCGGAATGCCGAGGCGGTCGCGGCAATACAGCACCTGGCACGCGAACGCCTCGTTCAGCTCCCACAAGCCGACATCGCGCACCGTGAGCCCGAAGCGCGCGAGCAGCTTCGGCACCGCGAACACCGGGCCGATGCCCATTTCGTCCGCGTCGCAGCCGGCCACCGCCAGTCCGCGGAACGTGCCGAGGGGCGCGAGGCCGCGCCGCCGCGCCTCTGCGCGCGACATCACGACCACGGCCGCCGCGCCGTCCGACAATTGCGACGCGTTGCCCGCCGTGATGAACTCGCCCCGCGCGACCGCGTCGCCGCCGCTCCAGACCGGCTTCAGCGATGCGAGGCTCGCCGCCGACGTATCGGCGCGCGCGCATTCGTCGCGCATCGCGCGCACGTCCTCGTGGCCGGTTGCGTTGCCTTCCTTGTCGAACAGCGCGCGGCGCACGTCGAGCGGCGCGAGCTCCGTGTCGAATCGGCCGGCCGCCTGCGCCGCCGCCGTCCGCTGCTGGCTTTTCAGCGCATAGGCATCCTGGTCGGCCCGCGCGATGCCGTAGCGGCGCGACACCACTTCCGCCGTCTCGATCATCGCCATATAGGCGGCCGGCTGATGCGCGAGCACCGCCTGCGAACGCGCGCGATACCCGTTCTTGTGCTTGTTCTGCGTCAGCGTGATCGACTCGACGCCGCCCGCGACCACGATCCGCGCATCGCCCGCGCCGATGCTGCGCGCGGCGCTCGCGATCGTCATCAGGCCCGACGAGCACATCCGGTCGAGCGCCATGCCCGGCACCGACGCGGGCAGGCCCGCCGCCGCCGCGGACAGCCGGCCGATGTTGTAGCCCTGCGTGCCCTGCTGCGCGGCGCAGCCGATCAGCACGTCGTCGACTTCATCGGGTGCGATGTCCGCGCGCTCCATCGCGGCGCGCACGACATGGCCGCCGAGCGCGGGCGCCTCGGTATCGTTGAACATGCCGCGAAACGCCTTGCCGATCGGCGTGCGCGCGGCGGAAACAATCACTGCGTCTTCCATGAACGGACTCTCTAGAAGTAGTAGCGGCTGATCGTGTCGGCGACACAGCCCGGCTTGCTTTCGCCGTCGATCTCGACGGTCACGCGAATCCACGCCTGCACGCCGCCTTCGAGCGGCTCGACGCGCAGCAGCTCCGCGACGCCGCGCACACGCGCGCCGACCTTCACCGGCGCGGGAAAGCGAACCCTGTCGCAGCCGTAGTTGATGCCGAGCCGCGCGCCGTCGATGCGCACGATCTGCGGCAGGAAGTCGTTGACGAGCGCAAGCGTCAGGTAGCCATGCGCGATGCATGCGCCGAACGGGCCGTCCTTCGCGCGCGCCGGATCGACGTGCACCCACTGGTGGTCGCCCGTCGCGGCGGCGAACGCGTCGATGCGCGGCTGACCGATCGCGAGCCACGCGCTTTCGCCGAGCCGCTCGCCGACCGCGGCGGCGAGTTCGTCCGGATGCGCGAACACGCGGGGCGCACGGGTGAGATCGAGCGCGGCGCTCATCATGCGTGCTGGCTGCTGACCGACAGCACTTCGCCGGTCATGTACGACGCGTAATCGCTTGCGAGAAACACCATCACGTTGGCCACCTCCCAGACTTCGGCGGCACGCCCGAACGCTTCGCGCGACGCCAGTTGATCGAGCAAATCGGCCGGGGCCGACTTCTTCAGAAAATCGTGCATCGCGATGCTCGGCGCGACCGCGTTGATCCTCACGCCATACGGCGCGGCTTCGAGCGCCGCGCAGCGCGTGAGCGCCATCACGCCGGCCTTCGCCGCCGCGTAGTGCGCCTGTTCCGCCTGCGCGCGCCAGCCGAGCACCGATGCGTTGTTCACGATCGCGCCGCGTCCGCGGGCCTGCATGTGCGGGAGCATCGCGCGGGTCATCCGGAACGTCCCGGTGAGGCTAATGTCGATCACCCGCGACCATTCGGCATCGTCCATTTCGACGATGCGCTTCGCCCCGCCGAGCCCCGCGTTGTTGATCAGCACGTCGACGCCGTCGAGCCGCGATTGCGCATCGGCGACGAGCGCCCGCACGTCGTCCTCGACCGCGACGTTGGCGAGGCGCCCGTAGATCCGCTGCAGGCCCGTCTCGGCGCGCAGCGTGTCGACCGCCTGTTCGAGGCGCTGTTCGTGGATGTCGGAGATGAAGAGCGCGCGGCAGCCTTCCTCCGCAGCGCGGCGCGCGGCCGCGAAGCCGATGCCCGCGCCCGCCGCGGCGGTGATCAGCACCGACTTTCCGGCGAGCAGCCGATGGCCCTGCACGTACGCGGGCGCTGTCTGGATCTGGGGTTCGGTCATGCTTGTCCTCGAGGTTCCCTAGGCATGCCGAGCCCGCGCTCGGCCATGATGTTGAGCTGGATTTCATTGGTGCCGGCGTAGATCGTGTCCGCGCGGGAGAACAGGAATACGCGCTGCAGATGCGTGCGCTTTTCGTCGGCGGGATCGATCATGTTCGCGCGCGGGCCGAGCACGTCCATCGCGAGCTGGCCGAGGTCGCGGTGCCAGTTCGACCAGTAGTACTTATAGATGAGCGCCTCGCGGCCCGATGACGCGCCGGACAACATGCGCAGCGCGTTGTAGCGCATCACGCGCAGGCCCGCCCACGCGCGGCCGATGCGCTGCCGCAGCACGGGATCGCGGTTCGCGCCCGTGTCGCGCGCGGCGTCGATCAGCCATTCGAGCTCGCGCACGAACTGCATCTGCTGGCCGAGCGTCGAGATGCCGCGCTCGAAGCCGAGCAGCGTCATCGCGATGCGCCAGCCGTCGCCCGGCGCGCCGACGAGGTCGCGCGCTTCGGCGCGCGCGCCGTCGAAGAACACTTCGTTGAACTCCGCGCCGCCGTTGAGCTGGCGGATCGGACGGATCTCGATGCCGGGCTGGTCGAGCGGCATCAGCAGGAACGACAGCCCGCGATTGCCCCGCGACGCCGGATCGGTGCGCGCGAGCACGAAGATCCAGTCGGATTCACGCGCGAGCGACGTCCACACTTTCTGGCCGTGGACGCGCCACGCGCCGTCGGCGTCCCGCTCGGCGCGCGTGCGCACGTTCGCGAGATCGGAGCCCGCGCCCGGCTCCGAATATCCCTGACACCAGAACTGCGTGCCCGACAGAATGCCGGGCAAAAAGCGCGCACGCTGGTCGTCGGTGCCGCAGGCGAGAAGCGTCGGCCCGAGCAGCCCTTCGCCGATGTGGCCCATGCGTCCCGGACCGCCCGCGCGCGCATATTCCTCGTGAAAGATCACCTGCTCGGCCACCGAAAGGCCCCGTCCGCCAGCCTCGGCCGGCCAGCCGAGTCCGGTCCAGCGGCCCTGCGCCATTTCCTGCTCCCACGCCTTGCGCAGCTCCGGCCACGCTTCCTCGTCGCCGGGGCCGCCGCGGTATTTCAGGCATGCGAATTCGCCGGTGAGGTGCGATCGCACCCAGTCCGCCACTTCGTGCCGCAACTGCTGTTCGAACGTTTCGCTGTTCATTGCAGTGCTCCTGCGCGCTCGGCTGAACCGTCGATCGCGTGACGCGCGATCCATTCGAGCAGTTGCGGCGTCGTGCCGAACTGCGCGGCCGACGCCTGCGCGCGCTTGAAATAGAGATGCGGGTCGTACTCCCACGTGAAGCCGACGCCGCCGTGAAGCTGGATCGCCTCCTGCGCGCAGAACGAAAACGCGTCGTTCGCCGTGGCTTTGGCGGCGGCGATATCGGCGCACAGCGGCGCGTCCGGCGCCGCGCCGCGCTGCGCATCCCACGCATGCGCCGCGCCGAGCACCGCCGAGCGCGCGGATTCGATCAGCACCATCATCTGCGCGCAGCGATGCTTGACCGCCTGGAACGAAGCGATCGCGCGGCCGAACTGCACGCGCTGGCTCGTGTAGTCGAGCGTCAGGTCGAGGCATTGCTGCGCGCCGCCTGTCGCTTCGGCAGCGAGCGCGAGCGCCGCGAACCACGCAGTGCGTTCGAGCGCGGGCGTCGCGTCGCGGGCAGCGAGCGACGCGTCGCGCGCGACACGCACGCCGTCGAGCGCGATCCGGGCGAGCGGACGGGTGCCGTCGAGCACGTCGAGCGGCGTCGCGGAGAGACCGCGCGCCACGCCGACTTCGATCGCGAACAGGCCAACCGATCGCCCTTCGTTTGCGATGCGCGCCGGGATCAGCAGCAGGTCGGCGCGCGCACCGTCGATCACCTGCTCGGCCACGCCCGAGAGCGCGTAGCCGTCTGCCGTCTCCTTCGCAATGAACGTCGACGGCTGCGCACCGAACGGCATGTCGATCGGCAGCGCGAGCGTCGCGCTGCACGCGCCCGCGGCGATGTTCGCGAGCCATGCACAGGCCGCCGGCGTCGCGCAGTGCGCCAGTGCGGTCGCGGCGACGCAGGCCGTCGAAAAATACGGCACGCACGCGATGCGGCGGCCAAGCTGCTCCAGCAGCAGCGCCTGCTCTACCGCGCCGAGCCCCATGCCGCCCGCCGCCTCCGGAAGCGCGAGCGCGTTCCAGCCGAGCTCGCCCGCGAGCGATGCCCACAATGCGTCGTCACGGCCGCCCGACTGGCCGAGCGCGCGGCGCACATCGGCGGATGCGCTGCGCGCGGCGAGCACGTCCGCCGCCGCGTCGCGGATCATCGTCTGTTCGTCGGTGAGCGAGAGATCCATCGCGCTAGCTCCCGTAGACCCGCTGCGCGGGACGCGCATCGGCGACGAGCCGCGCGACGGCCGGGCCGACCTCGGCAGCCGACCAGCGCGCGCCGCGATCGACGCGCGGTCCCGTGCGCCAGCCTTCCGCGAGCGCGATCATCCCGCCCGCGACCTCGAACACCTGCCCGGTCACGTCGGCCGACTGCGCGCTGCCGAGCCACACGACGAGCGGCGCGACATTGGCCGGATCGTAGAAATCGAAGGCGCCGTCACGCGGCTTCTGCATCATGTCGGCGAACACGTTCTCCGTCATCGAGGTGCGCGCGGCCGGCGCGAGCGCGTTCACGCGCACGCCGTAGCGATGCAGCTCGGCCGCCTGCATCAGCGTCAGCGCGGCGATGCCCGCTTTCGCGGCGCCGTAGTTCGACTGGCCGATCGAGCCTTGCAGCCCCGCGCCCGAGCTGGTGTTGACGATGCGGGCATCGACCGGCCGCCCCGCCTTCGCGCTATCCCGCCACACGCGCGCGAGCAGGCTCGACAGACAGAAGTGCCCGCGCAGATGCACGCGCATCACGTCGTCCCAATCCTGCTCCGTCATGCTGGTGAACATCTTGTCGCGGCAGATGCCCGCGTTGTTGACGAGCACGTGCACGTCGCCGAACGCATCGCGCGCGGCATCGACGATGCGCTGCGCGGTCTCGATCCGCGTGATGTCGTCGGCGTTCGCGAGCGCGCGGCCGCCCTGCTGCGCGATCTCGTCGCAGACGCTTTGCGCCGCGTCGTGCCGGATGTCGTTGACGACGACCGCCGCGCCTTCGGCCGCGAACGCGAGCGCATATTCGCGCCCGAGCCCGCCGCCCGCACCGGTGACGATGACCGTGCGTCCGTTGCAGATTCCCATCGTGTACCTCGCTGAAAATGACGCGCTCACAGGCGCTCGATGATCGTGACGTTCGCGAGCCCGCCGCCTTCGCACATCGTCTGCATGCCGTAGCGGCCGCCGGTACGCTCCAGCTCGTGCAGGAGCGTCGTCATCAGCTTCGCGCCGGTCGCGCCGAGCGGATGGCCGAGCGCGATCGCGCCGCCGTTGGGATTGGTTTTTTCGTGCGGGAAGCGCGTGTCCGCGAGCCAGGCGAGCGCGACCGACGCGAACGCCTCGTTCAGCTCGACGACGTCGATCTGCGACCAGTCGAGCCCGGCGCGGCGCAGCGCTTCCTTCGCGGCCGGGATCGGCGCGGTGAGCATCCACAGCGGGTCGTCGCCGAGCACGCTCAGGTGATGGATGCGCGCGCGCGGCGTGAGCCCGTAGCGCTTCAACGCCTCCTCCGAGACGATCAGGAGCGCCGCCGCCGCGTCGCAGGTCTGACTCGCGACGGCGGCGGTGAGCGAGCCGCCCGGCGTCAGCGGTTCGAGCGTGGCCATCTTGTCGAGCGACGTATCCGGGCGCGGCGTTTCGTCGTGCTTCACGCCTTCGAGGGGCACGACTTCGCGCGCGAAATGCCCGGCCTCGATCGCCGCGACCGCACGCCGATGGCTTTCGAGCGCATAGCGCTCCATCGCGTCGCGCGAGAGGCTCCAGTGATCGGCAATGCGCTGCGCGGCGTGGAACTGCGACACGGGCGCATCGCCGAAGCGCTCGCGCCAGCCCGCGCTGCCGGAGAACGGATCGCCGAAGCCGAGCGGCGCGGCGCAGGTCATCGCCGACGAGATCGGGATCTGCGTCATCGTCTGCACGCCGCCCGCGACGACCACGTCCTGCACGCCGCTCAT
Source organism: Caballeronia sp. J97 (assembly GCF_905220305.1). NCBI lineage: Bacteria > Pseudomonadati > Pseudomonadota > Betaproteobacteria > Burkholderiales > Burkholderiaceae > Caballeronia > Caballeronia sp. J97. The sequence continues at coordinate 20,053 of NZ_CAJMZL010000049.1, forward strand.
CACGGCCTGGGCCGCGAAGTGCACGGCCTGCTGCGACGAGCCGCACTGGCGATCGACGGTGACGCCCGGCACCGTGAGCGGCAGGCCGGCCGCGAGCCAGCAGGTGCGCGCGATGTTGCCCGCGAGCGGGCCGATCGTGTCGACGCAGCCGAAGATCACGTCGTCGTAGTCTTCGGCGGGAATCGCGTTGCGCGCGACGAGCGTCTTCAGCGCGAACGCGCCGAGATCGGCCGCGTGCAGATGGGCGAGCCCGCCCTTGCGGCGGCCGGTCGGCGTGCGCAATGCATCGACGATATACGCTTGTTTCATTGTTCCTCCAGGTCGAAGGTCTGCGCGGGGCCGATCGCCAGCGCGTCGCCGAGGATCGCATCGGCCACGCGGGCCTTGTGAAAGGCGCTGTCGCCCCAGGTATGGGCGAGCGCCCAGATACGCTTCATGAAGATCTGCAGGTCGAGCTCCCAGGTGTAGCCGATCGCGCCGTGCACCTGCATCGCGTGGCGCGCGGCGAGCTGCGCGGCGGCGACGGCCGCGAGCTTCGCGTGCGACACGAACACCGCGCGCTGCGGATGGTCGTCCGCGAGCGCAGCGGCAGCGCGCGCGAGCACCGGCCGCGCGAACTCGTAGCGGATCGCGACATCGGCGAGCAGATGCTTGAGCGCCTGATACGAGCCGATCGCGCGACCGAACTGCTTGCGCTGTGCGCTGTAATCGATCGCGACGTCGAGCACGCGCTGCGTGAGGCCCAGCATTTGCGCGGCGACCGCGAACGCGCCGTGATCGAGCGCGCGGGCGAGGATCGGCGCGGCTTCTTCGCGGCCCGCGATGCGCGTCGCCGACGACGGCTCCCAGTCGAGCATGAAGAGACGCCGCGACGGATCGACGCTATCGAGCGCGCGCCACGCGCATTGCTTCGGATCGACGCGATGCAGCGCGCCGCGGTGCTCGCACAGCAGCGTATGCGCGACATGCACGTCCTCCGCATACGGGTTCGCCGGATGCACGAGCGCGACGCGCGCGCGCCCCTCGGCGACATCGCGCAGCAATGCATCGCGCCAGCCGGAGGACGGCAGACGTTCGAGCACGCCGGCCGCGACGAGCGCCGTGTCGAGCAACGGCTCGGGGCTGCCGAAATAGCCGTAGGTCTGCGCGAGCAGCGCCCATTCGACTTCGCTCAGGCCGAGTCCGCCGTGGGCCTCGGGCACCGACACGGCGGTCAGCCCCTGCGACGCGAACAGCGACCACAGCGCATCCGAGCGGCCCGTCGGCGTCGTCCATAGCTCGCGGATCAGCTCCGGCGTCATCTCGGTCATCAGGAGCCGCTTGACGGTGTCCGCGAGCGCTTCCTGGTCTTCATCGAATACGAAATCCATGCGTTGGTCCGTTCAGTGAGGTGAGCGCGTGCGCCTATGCGCGCGGCATGCCGAGCATCCGTTCTGCGACGATGTTGCGCTGGATCTCGTTGGTGCCCGCGTAGATCGGGCCGGCCTGCGCGAACAGGAAGCCGTCGAGCCAGTGGCCGAGACTCGCGTGCTGCGCGGACGTGCGCGGGACGATCTCGCCGTGCGCGCCGAGGATGTCGAACGCGGTCTGGTGCATGCGCAGATCCAGCTCCGACCAGAACACCTTGTTCGTGCTCGATTCCGCGCCGATATGGCCGCCCTTCTGCAGGCGGCACGCGGTCGCGTAGGTCGACAGCGCATACGCCTGCGCATCCATCCACGCGGCGACGACGCGCTCGGAAAGCGTCGGATCGCGTTCGGCGCTGTCGCGGTGCGCGAAGTACAGCTCGCGCAGCGCCTCGGCCGTGCGCTGGAAGCGCGCGGGGGAACGCAGCATCAGCCCGCGCTCGAAGCCGGCCGTCGCCATCGCGACCTGCCAGCCCGCGCCTTCGGCCGCGAGCCGGTTCTCGACGGGCATGCGCACGTCGTCGAAGAAGATCTCCGCGAAGCCGGTCTGGCCGTTCAACTGGCGGATCGGCCGCACGGTGATGCCGGGCGCGGACAGCGGCACCATCAGGAACGTGAGGCCCTGATGACGCGACGACTGCGGATCGCTGCGAAACAGCCCGAACAGCCAGTCGGCCCAGACCGCGCGGGTCGACCAGATCTTCTGGCCGTTCAGCACGTACTCGTCGCCGATGCGGGTCGCGCTCGCGCGGATCGCCGCCATGTCGGAGCCGGCGTTCGGCTCGGACCAGCCCTGCGCCCAGACATGCTCGCCCGCGGCCATCGCGGGCAGAAAGCGGGCCTTCTGCGCGTCGGTGCCGAAGTCCATCAGCGTCGGGCCGAGCAGGAAGATGCCGTTCTGGTTCACGCGCATCGGCGCATCGGCGCGCCAGTATTCCTCCTCGAAAATCAGCCACTCGATCAGGTCGCAGCCGCGCCCGCCCAGTTCGCGCGGCCACGTGACCATGCTCCAGCGGCCCGAATGCAGCGTGCGCTCCCATTCGCGATGCGCGGCGAAGCCTGCCTCGGTGTCGAAGCTCGGCAGCCGCTCGCGCGGCACGTGCGTCGCGAGCCAGTCGCGGATCTCCGCGCGAAACGCCTTCTGTTGCGGGGTGTAGGCGAGTTTCATGAGCGCGTCTCCACAGTCCCGGCGCGAGCGTCGAACCGTGCGTCGCGCTTTTCGACGAAGGCCGCGCGCGCCTCGTTCGAGTCCTGCGTCATGTACGCCTGCAGCGTGAAGCCCTGCTCCCAGCGATATTTGTCTTCGAGATCGCCGTCCTCGACGCCGTTGAGCGACTCCTTCGCGAGCCGCACCATCGCCGGGCTCTTCGCGGCGATCTTGCGCGCGATGGCGAGCGCCGCGTCGCGCAGCGCCGCGCGCGTCACGACCTGCTCGATCGCGCCGAGCCGGTACGCTTCGGCCGCATCGATCATCTCGCCGGTGAAATACATCGCGCGCACCTTCTGCACGCCGAACAAACGCTGCAGATGCGCGCCGCCGCCCATCGCGCCGCGGTCGATCTCCGGCACGCCGAAGCGCGCGCAGTCCGCCGCGACGACGATATCCGCCGCGCCGCAGATGCCGATCCCGCCGCCGAGCACGAAGCCGTGCACCGCCGCGATCACCGGCTTCGGGTTGCGATGCACCGCGCGGAACGTCTCGTAGTTGCCGGCGTTCACCGTGACGATGCGCTCCGGATGCGCGGCCAGCTCCTTCACGTCCACGCCCGCGCAGAAGCCGCGCCCTTCGCTGCGCACGACGATCACGCGCACGCTGTCGTCGCGGCCCAGAGCGTCGAACGCCTGTGCGAGCGCGTGCCAGCCGTGCGCGTCGAGCGCGTTGACCGGCGGATGGTCGATCACCAGTTCGGCGATGCCGCCTTCCCCGCCGATCCAGTACGGCAGGGCCACGCCCGATTGCTTCGATGCTGTCATTTCGTCTGTCTCCGTCTGTGTGGTTCAGGCCGCCTGCGCCGCGAGCGCGTCGAGGCGGGCGGCGGCGTCCGCGACGATGCGCGCGATGAGCGTCTCGCACGATTCGATCGCGCCGATCATCGCGGCCGCCTGTCCGCTCGGCAGCACGCCATCGTCCGGCCGGCCTTCGACGATCGCGCGCTGGATCAGGAACGGCGCGTTCGCCGCCATCAGCGTCTGACTGGCCGTGTAGTCGTGCTCGCGGAGCGCCTTGAGCGCGAGCGCGAGCATCTGGCCCGCGCGCAGGCCGTTCTGGCGCCGCCAGGCCTCCGCCGTCTTCAGCGCGAACAGCGTGCGCCGCAGCGGGCCGAAGCGTTCGAGCCGCAGCAGGTACGGGTTGTCGATCATGCGTTGCGGCAGACCGTCGAGCGCATCGGACACGCGGATGTGCGCCGGATCGCCAACCGCGACGTAGCGATCGAGCGTCGCGCGCGGCACCGGCGACTCGGCGGTCATCAGAAAGCGCGTGCCCATCGCGATGCCGGCCGCGCCGTAGGCGAGCGCGGCGGCGAGGCCGCGTCCGTCGAAGAAGCCGCCTGCCGCGACCACGGGCACCCGCACCGCGTCGAGCACCTTCGGCAGCAACAGCGTCGTCGGCACCGAGCCGGTGTGGCCGCCGCCCTCGGCGCCCTGCACCGTGACGATGTCCGCGCCCAGCTCGACAGCCTTGACCGCATGCTTCGGCGCACCGACGGTCGGCATGCAGACGATGCCCGCGTCCTTGAAGCGGCGAATGGTCTTCGCGTCCGGGCCGCGGCCGTAACTGACCGCGCGCAGCCTGTGCCGGATCGCGAGCTCGACCACCTGCTTCGCGTTCTTCTGGAACATGTGGAAGTTGATGCCGAAGGGCTGGTCCGTGAGCGACTTCACGCGCAGGATTTCCGCTTCGACCCGGTCCGGTTCGAGCGTCGCGCCCGCGAGAAAGCCGAAGCCGCCCGCGTTGCAGGTCGCGGCGACGAGCCGCGCATCGGCGACCCAGCCCATCGCGGTCTGCACGACCGGATAGCGGCAACCGAGCAGATCGGTGAGCGGCGTGGCGAGCATCGTCTTCATGCGGCGACTCCGTCGACGTCCCCCGGCCCGCGCTGCGAGCTCGCCATCTTGCGTGCGTCGTAGCCGCCGAGCCGGTCGCCGCTCACGAGCTCGTTGTGCGCGTGCGCGAAGTGATGCCACGCGAACGCCGCGTCCATCGCCGCGCGCTTGCCTTGCAGTTCCTCGACGTGATTCACCGCCTGCTTGGTGAGCGCGAGGCCGAGGCGCGGCATCGCGGCGATGCGCGCGGCGATGCCGAAGGTCTCGTCGCGCAACTGCTCGCGCGGCACGACGCGGTTGACCATGCCCATCTGGTATGCGCGCCCGGCCGGCATCCGTTCGCCGAGAAACAGGAACTCCTTCGCGATGCGCGGATTCAGCTCGTACGCATGCGCGAAATATTCGACGCCGGGAATGCCCATTCGCACGACGGGGTCGGCGAAGAACGCATCGTCGGACGCGACGATCAGGTCGCACACCCACGCGAGCATCAGCCCGCCCGCGATGCACGCGCCCTGCACCATCGCGATGGTCGGCTTTGGAAGATCGCGCCAGCGGCGGCACATGCCGAGATACACCTCCTGCTCGCGGGCATAGAGAAACTCGCCGCCGTCCTTGTCGGCGTGGTCGTACCACAGCGACGCGCGCTCGAACGACGCGTGGATGTCGCGCCCCGGCGTGCCGATGTCGTGCCCGGCCGAAAAGTGCTTGCCCGCGCCGGCCAGCACGATCGCCTTGACCGCGTCGTCGTGCGCGGCGCGCCGGAACGCGGCGTCGAGCGCATACGTCATCTTCGAGTTCTGCGCGTTGTGATACTCGGGACGGTTCATCGTGATCGTCGCGATGCCGTCCTCGACCGCGTAGTCGACGACATCCTCGCTCGCGCCATGCTGAATCGATTCCATAGGGCACCTCATCCGCGACGCGGAGCCGGATTGCCGCGCACGATGCTCGCGCGCTGGTTGTGCGGGTCGAGCGCGCGCACGATGCGCAGCTCGTCCGCGGAGGGCGCGGGCGTCGTGCCGAGTTCGGGATGGGCCGCGAGCGGGAAGCCGGTCGCGTCCTGCACTTCGTCGAAGCTCACGCCCGGATGCAGCGAGCGCACGCGGATCGCGTGATCCGGGCCGCCGAAGTCCATCACGCACAGATCGGTGACGATGCTGCGCAGATCGACGAAGGTCTTCATGCCGGGCAAACGCCGCGCCGGGTTGTAGCCGACGCTGCACACCATGTCGACTTCGCCCGCGACGAAAGTGCGCTTGCCGTGGCCGCTCACGAAGAACGAGTTCGCGTGATTCGTCGAGTTGCCCGGAAAGCCGCGCGCGCCGAGCAGTTGCGTTTTCGGATGCGCGTGGTCGCCGCCGAGGTGCGAGATATTCGCCTGGCCGAAGCGGTCGATCTGCGTCGGCATCACGAGCGCATGGCGGCGGCCATGCCACAGGCAGTCGAACACGCGCTCGTAGGTCATCCAGCCGCTCGCCTGCACGCGATGGCCGTCGGGGCGCGGGCCGAGCGGCACCGGCTCCTCGACGAGATACGCTTCGCCGTCGGTCAGCATCAGGCCGCTGTTGTGCGCGAGCCGCGCGAGGCCCGCCGCGAGACGCGGGCCGGCGCCGATGCCGGTCGCCAGCACTTCGCCGTCGTCGCGCCAGATACGCGCAGACGCGACGATCATCAGTTCCGCGAGGGAATGGTCGAGAGATTCGCTCACACGCGCTCCTTTACAGAATCGGCAGCGGCAGCGCCGCCACATGCGACAGGCCGCCCACGCCTTCGAGATATTGGCGCTCGCCGCGGCCCGCTATATCGCGGAGATAGGCGTTCGCTTGCGCGTCGTCTTCCGCGCTCGCGCAGTACGCGCGCAGGTGCGGCAGGTCCCAGCCATAGGCGGGCGCGCAGGAAGTCGGATGCGCGCCGCCCGGCGCGTGCACGACGCCCGTCACGAGCGAGCGCTCGAACGGATGGCGGCGCGCGGCGTCGAGGTCGTCGCTCGCGAGCGACGCATCGAGCGTTTCCGCCGATACGTAGCAGCGCTTCGCGGCGCGCGCGAACCATGCATCGAAGAACGGATCGGGTCCGTCGATGCGCACGTTGCCCATCCTGTCGGCGGCGTTCACGTGCAGCAGCGCGGCGTCGAGCTCGATCGCGGGCATCGCGAGCAGCGTTTCTGCATCGTCGTAAGGCGACTGCACGGTGCGCAACTGCGGCGCGTGGTCCAGCAGCGCGGTGCCGAGCCCGACGCGCGTCGGCAGGAACGGCAGGCGCGCGGCCGCGGCGCGCAGTCCGAGTTGCAGCATGCCTTCGTCGAGTTCGAGCACGTCGATGCGGCCCGCTTCGCGCGCCCGGCGAAAATGCGGTTCAAGCGGGATCACGTCGAGCGACACGAAGCCGAAGATCACCTTGCGCACCTTGCCCGCCGCGCAGAGCAGGCCGACGTCCGGGCCGCCGTAGGCGACGATCGTCAGGTCCTTCAGGTCCGAGCGCAGGATCTCGCGCACGAGCGCCATCGGCTTGCGCCGCGGCCCCCATCCGCCGATGCCGATGGTCATGCCGTCGGCGAGCTGCGCGATCGCGTCGCGCGCGGTTATCTGTTTGTCGAGTGGTTTCATCGTCTCACCGGTATCCGATGCTGAAGTCATGGCCCCACTGGCTCACGCGGGTCGCCTCGAACACGGTGTGCTGCGACCAGTCGACGGTCAGCCCGCCGAAGCCGTATTCGAGATCGAAGCCGCCCGGGGTCTTCATGTAGAACGAGATCATCTGGTCGTTGCAATGCCGGCCGAGCGTCGCGGACAGCTTCACGTCGTGCGCCGCTGCGCGGTCGAGCGCGCGGCCGACCTCGTCCATCGACTCGACCTCGGCCATCACGTGCACACAGCCCGACGGCACCGGCATCTCGATGATCGCGAGGCTGTGATGGCGCGCGTTGCGGCAATGCATGAAGTGGATGCGCTTCTCCGGCTCGGCCGGATCGGGCGTGAACTTCACGCGGAAGATGTCGGACAGCTCGAAGCCGAGCACCTCGCGCACGAACGCGTCGGTCGCGTCGAATTGCGGCGCGGGCAGCACCGTGTGGCCGAGGCCCATGTCGCCCGTCACGAAGCGCGTCACGCCGAGCGGCGACACGAAGCGGCTGAAGTCGCAGCGCGCGCCCCAGTACAGCTCGTGGCGGTTGCCGGACGGGTCCGTGCACCACGCCATCGCCTGCACGCGGCGCAGCGCCGCGTCCTGCGGGCTCGCGCGCTCAGCCTCGATGCCCGCGCGCCGCAGTGCCGCGCAGGCCGCGTCGAACGCGGCTTCGTCGGCGAGTTCCCAGCCCGACGCGCGATAGCGGTCCGCGTCGCCCGGGACGATCAGATAGCGGAAATCGCGCTCGTCCATCTTCAGATACAGCGCGCCGCCCGGCGCATCGAGCGCCTGCATGCCCAGTACGTCTTCCGCGTAGCGGCGCCACGCCTCGACGCGCGTCGCCTCGACGACGACATAACCGAGCGCACGGACATCGATCATTTCGGCTTCCTCCAGATTCATACACGTTGTTCGTGAAACGATTCTGGCCGGTCGCGCGAAGTGCTACATCGTCTGTTGGGATGAGAGTGAGCGGGAGATCGACATGCCGGCGCACGGCCGGCCACGCGCCGCGTCAGGCGACGTCCCGCGCCGCCGCGCGCAACCGGTACTTGAGCACCTTGCCCGCCGCGCTCACCGGCAGCCGCTCGACGAACGTGAAATGGCGCGGCACCTTGTAGTTCGCCATGTTCCGCCGCGCCCATTCGCTCAGCTCGTCCGCGCTCGCGCGCGCGTTCGGCCGCAGCACCACGTACGCATGCCCGACCTCGCCGAGGCGCGCGTCCGGCACGCCGATCAGCGCGACCTGCGCGATCGACGGATGCGCGGCCAGGAGCCGCTCGATCTCCGCTGGATAGCAGTTGAAGCCGCCGGCGATATACATGTCCTTGATCCGGTCGGTGATCCGCAGGTTGCCGTTCGCGTCGAGGCAGCCGAGGTCGCCGGTATGCAGCCAGCCGTCGGCGTCGATCGTCTCGCGGGTCGCGTCCGGCTGCCGGAAGTAGCCGCGCATCACGTTGTAGCCCCGCACCCGTATCTCTCCGGTCTCGTCCGGCCCTAGCGGCGCGCCGCCCGGCCCCGCGATGCGGATCTCGACGCCCGGCATCGCCCGGCCGGATGTGCGGGCGACCGTATCGGCGTCATCGCCGTGCCGGCACAGGGTCGCGAAGCCGCACGACTCCGTGAGTCCGTAGCCGGTCAGCACGGTCTCGAAGCCCAGCTCGGCGCGCATGCGCTCGATGAGGCTCGGCGCGATCGCCGCCGCGCCGGTCACCGCCACGCGCAGCGACGACAGGTCGTGCGCGGCGCGCTCCGGACTGTCCAGCAGCGCGTAATACAGCGTCGGCGGCCCCGGCAGCACCGACACGCGCTCGCGGGCGACGCGGCGCAGCACTTCGTCGGGCTGGAACACCGGATGAGGCAGCACCGTCGCGCCCCCCGCCAGCGCGGCGAGCCAGCCCGCCTTGTAGCCGAAGGTATGAAAGAACGGATTGACGATCAGGTAGCGGTCGTCCTGTCCGACGCCCGCGATCCGCGCCCAGTCCTGCGCCGCGCGCAGATTCTGCCCGTGCGCGGTCATCACGCCTTTCGGGCGGCCGGTCGTGCCCGACGTGAACATCAGGTCCATCACGGTGTCGGGCGTCACACCCGCCTCACGGGCGCGCACCGCGTCGAGCGGCACCTGCGCGGCGCGCGCGACGAACGCGTTCCATGTCTCGTCCAGCGCGCCGTCCGCCGGCGCGCCGTCGAACACGACGATGCGTTCGAGCGTCGCCGGCCGATGAGCGCCGAGCATCGCCGGATACGACTCGCCGAGAAACGTGCCGCAGCAGAACAGCAGACGCGCGCCGCTGTCGTGCAGCACGCCGCCGGCCTCCAGCCCCTTCATTCGCGTGTTGACCGGCACGAGCACCGCGCCGGCCGTATGGATCGCCAGCGCCGCGACGATCCACAGCGGCAGGTTCGGCGCCCAGATCGCGATCCGGTCGCCCGCTTCGATGCCGCTCGCGAGCAGCGCGCGCGCCGCTTCGAGCCGGGCGGCGTCGAGCTCCGCGTAGGTCAGGCGGCCGTGCTCCGACTCGATGGCCGGGTGCGCGCCGTGGCGCGCGGCGCCCCGCGCGATCAGCGCGGGGGTGGTCAGAATGTCGTTGTCGGTCATCGTTCGCATGGCTAAAGGCCGTCCGCGCCGGACGGCTCAATCGGGAAACACGACCCGCAGCGTGCCGCTCGCGGGCTTCGCGCAGCAGGCGAGCGTCCAGCCCGCCGCCAGTTCGTCTTCGTCGAGCACGCGATTGCCGTCGAGCGCGACCGCGCCGCGCTCCACCCGGCACATGCATGCGCCGCATTGCCCCATGCGGCAGGCGTTCGGCGCGGGCACCCCGGCGCGCAGCATCGCGTCGAGCAGGGTCTCGCCGGAGCGGCTGTCGAACGAGAACGACTCGCCGTCGAGCACCGTCTCGATCGCCGCGCCGTTGCCGGGGGCCTGCGCCGGCATGTCGTCCGGCGAAGCGGGCGCGGCATCGGGCAGCGACACGAAGCGTTCGACATGCACCTGCGCGCGCGGCAGCCCGAGCGCGAGCATCGCGGCGAGCGCGTTCTCCATGAACAGCGCCGGACCGCAGATGAACGTCTCCTGCCGGCTGAAGGGCCGCGCGAGCTCTTCGAGATGCCGCGGCTGCGGAATGCCCTGCACGCTGTCGAGCCAGTGAATCACGCGCAGGCGGCCCGGATGCCGCTCGCCGAGCTGCCTCAGTTCGTCGCGGAAGATCACCGAGCGCTCGTCGCGGTTCGCGTAGACGAGCGTCAGCATCCCGCGGCCGTGCACGAGCGCGGACTTCAGGATCGACAGCACCGGCGTGATGCCGCTGCCGCCCGCGAACAGCAGCAGGTCGGCGTCGAGCGCGCGCGGCGTGAACACGCCCGCGGGCGCCATCGCGTCGAGCGCATCGCCCGCGCGCACGCGCTCGCACAGCCAGTTCGACGCACGGCCGCCGGGCACCTTCTTCACGGTGATCCTGGGCCGCGCGTCGATGCCCGGCGCGCTCGACAGCGAGTAGCAGCGCTGCACGGCCGCGTCGCCGCACGGCACTTTGAGCGTCAGGAATTGCCCGGGCCGGTACGCGAATGCTTCGCGAAGCGCGGCCGGCACGTCGAGCACGAACGAGCACGCGTCGGCGCTCTCCACGATCACTTCGGCGACGCCCAGTCGGTGAAAACGCGAATCGTCCATCGACGTATGCCTCAGGCGACGCCCATGATCAGGTTGCCGTTGTCGATGCGGTATTCGCTGCCGTTGACGAAACGCGATTCGTCGGACGCGAGGAACAACACCAGATTCGCGATGTCCTCGGGCAGCGCGAGGCGGCCCTGCGGATCGATGCCCTGCTCGAGCGCGATGCGCGTCGCCTCGGCATCGCCGAAGTACGGCGCGGTCATCGGCGTGAAGATGCCGTCGGGGTGAATCGTGTTGCAGCGGATCCGGTAGCCCTGCTGCTTGCAGTGCGCGGCGATCGAACGCGTCATCGCGGTCACCGCGCCCTTGCTCGCCGCATACGCGCAGAACACGGCGAGCCCGCCGAGCGCGGCGACCGACGACATGTTGACGATCGATCCGCCCGCCGCCTTCATCGCGCGCACGGCCGCCTGGCAGCCGAGGAAATAGCCTTCGGCGTTGATCTGCAGCGTGCGCCGCCACACGTCGAGCGAGCAGTTCTCGATATCGCCGGGAATCAGCACGGCCGCGTTGTTGACGAGCACGTCCGGCGTGCCGAAGCGGTTCGCGGCCGCGCCGAACGCGTCGCTCCAGCTCGCTTCCGATGCGATGTCGTGCCGCACGAAGAGCGCGTCGTCGCCGATCTCGCGCGCCACCTCGCGCCCGCCGTCCTCGTTGATGTCGGTGAGCACCACGCGCGCGCCCTCGCGCGCGAAGAGCAGCGCGTCCTCACGGCCGACGCCGCTCGCCGCGCCGGTGATGATCGCAATCTTGCCGTTCAGTCTGTTTGCCATGTTTCGTGTCTTCCGTTTCGATTGAGAGGGACGTGTTACGCGGCCGCGCAATTCGCCGGCGTGCCGCGCGTCGTGTACGCGCCGTCGACATAGACGAGCGGATCGATCTCGCCGCTCGTTTGCACTTCCTTCACGCGCCCGATGAACACCGTATGCGTGCCGTACTCGAAGCGGCCGTCCTGCGCGCAGACGAGGCTCGCCTGCGCGTCGCGCAGATACGGCACGCCATGCACGGAGGTCTGCCAGTCGCCGGTGGTGAAGCGCGCCTCGCCCTTCAGGCGGCCGCTGCAATCGATCGCGATGCCCTCGTGACGCGCCGACAGCACGTTCACGCAAAAGTCCGCGCCCGCGTCGAGCGGCGGATGCAGCGACGCGCTGCGGTTGATGCAGATGAGCAGCGACGGCGGCTCGGTCGACAGCGAATCGACCGCGGTCACGGACATCGAGAAGCGCCTGCCATCGTGCGCACAACTGATGACCGCGACCGAGCGCGCGAGGCGGCGCATGGCGAGCAGCATGTCCGCACGCAGCGGATGAGGATCGAGTTCGGTCATGGTTTGACTCCGTCAGGTTCTTGCAGGGATGGCCGGACCGCCCGTCCGGCGGCGTCGACCGCCAGCGCGGCCAGGTGATCGGCGGCGATGAAGCCGAAGGTCATCGCCGGGCCGAGCGTCGAGCCCGCGCCCGGATAGCTCGCGCCCATCATCGACGCGCTCGTGTTGCCGATCGCGTAGAGGCCGTCGATCGGCGCGCCGTCCGCGCGCAGCACGCGCGCGAGCGCATCGGTGACGAGTCCCCCCTTGGTGCCGATGTCGCCCGCGTCGATGCGCACCGCGTAGAACGGCGCTTCGTCGATCGGCGCGAGGCACGGGTTCGGCTTGACCCGCGGATCGCCGTAGTAGGTGTCGAACAGGTTGTCGCCCTTGCCGAATGCCTCGTCGATGCCGGTCGCCGCATAGCGCGCCATGTCGGCGAGCGTCGCGCGCAGGCCCGCCGCATCCACTTCGATGCGGGCCGCGAGCGCGTCGACGGTGTCCGCGCGCACCAGCACGCCGGAGAGCGCGGCGGGAATGCGCGCGTCGGGCATCATCTGCGCCGGCATGATCGGCCCGCACGGATACTTGCGGCGAAAGCGCGCGTCGAACACCATCCACGCGGGCACGGCAGCGCCGGTGCGCGCATGGTCGCGATACATTGCCGGCACGAACTCGGAGTACGGCGCCGCCTCGTTGACGAAGCGCCGGCCGTGTCCGTTGACGATCACGCAGCCGGGCAGGTTGCGTTCGACGAACAGCGCGCGCTGCTTCTCCTCGCCCGCCACGCCGACGGTCGGCGCGCCCCACACGTGCTCCATCAGCGCGAGCGCGCCGCCGAGCCGCTCGCCTTCGGCGATCGCGTCGCCGGTGTTCGCGGGCGGCGTCGCGCTCCACTGCGCATGCGTCGGCTGCGGCAGGTAGCGCTCGCGCATCGGCTGGTTGCGCTCGAAGCCGCCCGCCGCGAGGATCACCCCGCGCCTCGCGACGATCGTCGCCGGCTGGCCCGCGCGCTCGACCCGCACGCCGCCAACGCGCCCCTCGTCTTCGATCAGCGCGCGCATCGGCGTGTCGAGCCACAGCGGCACGTCTCGATCGAAGAGCGCGCGGCGCAACCCGCCGACGAGCGCGTTGCCGAGCGTGAGACGGCGGTCGCGGCGCGAACGGCGGCGCATCCGCCAGTCGAGCCAGTAGCGGCCGAACTGCCCGAGCGCGAGCGCCAGGTAGCCCGGCGCACGCGAAAACAGCACGTGCGCTTCCTTGGACGTGACCGCGACGCGGCCGCCGATCAGCGTGCCGGGAGACGGCGGGCGCAGCCGGGCGAGTTCGTCGCCGAGCAGCGCGCCGTCGAACGGCAGCGGATCGAGCGCGCGATAACCCGGCATCGCGCCCGGCAGCTTCTGGAAGTAGTCCGCGTATTTCGGCAACGCCTGATAACGCACCGGCGTCTTCGCTTCGAGATAGCGCAGCATCTCCGGCGCGCGGTCGAGGTAGGCGTCGAGCTTGTCGGCGGTCGTCGCGCCCGCGGTGCACGCGTCGAGATAGCGGCGCGCCGCCTCGCGCGTGTCGCTCGCGCCGAGCCCGGCGATATGGTGATTGCACGGCACCCAGATGCCGCCGCCCGACACCGCCGACGTGCCGCCGTAGCACTTCGTTTTCTCGATCACGACGACGCTCAATCCCCGGTCGGCCGCGCGGCAGGCGGCCAGCAGCCCACCCGCGCCGGAACCGACGATCACGACGTCGAATACGTATTGCTGAGCTTGCGCGTCGATCATCGCGGTCTCGTCAGATGAAGAAGTCCGTGTTGTCGCGGCCGAGCATCACCGCGCCGAGGTTCTGGCCGAAGCGATCGACGTTGTTCGCGTAGTGCGCGCGCGCCGCATGCAGATCGAGAAAGCGGCGCACGAGCGGATTGCGGTGGTAGATGCCGTTGCCGCCCGCATAGCGCAACAGTTGGTTCGCCGCCTGCGCGCAACGCTCGGCGACCTGCGCGGACTGATAGCGGAAGTGCACGCGCCGCTCGATCGACACCGCGGAGCCGCCGTTCGCCGACGCCATCAGCTCCGCGAAATTGCGCCTGAGCAGCACCTGCATCTCGTCGATCGCGACCGCCGCGTTCGCGCACGCGTTCTGCGCGCCGGGATCGTCGGTGGTTTTGGCGCCGCTGTTCGCGGAGACGCGCGTCGCCGCGTAGGCGGTGAAATCGTCGAGCGCGCCTTGCAGCGCGCCGATGCACGACGTGCACACCGCGCGCACGAAGATCTGCGCGAACGGCAGCCTGAAGAGCGGCGCATCGTTGACCGCGAGCCCCGGGCTCGTGCCCATCATCCCGTCGATCGCCTTGTGCGTGCGGTACGCGGGCACGAACACGTCGTCGACGACGATGTCGTGGCTGCCGGTCGCGCGCAGGCCGAGCACGTCCCAGTCCTGTTCGATCCGGTAGTCGGATTTCGGCAGCAGGAACGTACGGTATTCGGGCGGCTCGCCCGTCTTCGCGGGCGGCACGAGCGCGCCGAGGAAGACCCAGTCGCACAGCTCGCTGCCGCTCGAAAATTTCCAGTGGCCGGACAGGCGAAAACCGCCCTCGACCGGGCTCACGCGGCCGACCGGCATGTAAGTCGACGCGATCAGCGTCGACGGGTCGCGGCCCCAGACGTCCTGCTGCGCGGCTTCGTCGAAGAGCGCGAGCTGCCAGTTGTGCACGCCGACGACGCCGTACACCCACGCGGTCGACATGCAGCCGCGCGCGAGCGCCATCTGGATGTCGAAGAAAGTCTGCGGATCGAGCTCGTAGCCGCCGTGGCGCTTCGGCTGCAGCACCTTGAAGAAGCCGGCATCCTGCATGTCGGCGAGCGTCTGCGCGGGGATGCGGCCCTGCGCTTCGGCCTGCGCCGCCCGTTGCGCGAGCGCCGGAGCCAGCGCTTGCGCACGCGCGATCAGCGTGGCGGCCAGCGCGTTCGAATCGTTATCTCGATGCACGGCTTTTCGTCTCCTACGTGTTGTTCTGCGATCGATGTTCCGCGTGCGGGAGGCGCGCCGCATCGTCCGAAGGGATGAGCGAGCGCGCCCCGCGCGTCATGCGTACTCGCGCTGCTGCACGCGATTGAAGTACGGAATCACGTGCTCGCCGATGTTGCGGATCGTCTCCATCTGCGCGTCGTGCGGCACCGTGCCCATCTGGCACAGGAACAGCACTTCGTCGACGCCCGCTTCCTGCAGCCGGCCGACATAGCCGATGCAGTCGTCCACCGTGCCGTATGCGTGGTTCGGGTTCATCATCGACAGCGCCGAATCGCTGAAATCGACGACCACTTCCTCCGATGCGAAGCGCGAGCGGATCACCATCTCGCCGCTGTCGGCCTGCATCAGGTCGTCGCCCCACTTCGACGGGTCGGGACGCTCGCCGCCCGTGTACCAGTACGCGAGCGACTCCATGAAGTAGCGCTGGCCGCGGATGCCGATCTTGCGTGCCTTCTGGCCGTCGCCGAGCACGACGGCGGGGCACAGTGCCGCGAGGTGCTGCGTCGGGCGAAAGCCGACCTGATCCTCGGGCTTGCGGTTCGCCCAGGCCTCGCGGTAGACCGCGTTCTTCTTCGCCACTTCGTCCGGTCCGCCGAAGCCGAGCACGAGCGCGCCCATGCCGCGCTCGCCCGCGCGCCGCAGTGCGTCGGTGTTGGTGCAGGCGAGATACATCGGCGGATGCGGGTCCTGATAGGGCTTCGGATGAATCGGGCGCTTCGGGATCTTGATGTAAGTGCCGTCGTGCTCGATCTCGTCCTGCACGAACATCTTCGGCACGAGATACATCGATTCGTCGATCATCGGCTGCAGCTTGTCGAGCTCGTAGCCGAACGCGCCCGCTTCCTGCTGGCTGCCGCCCTTGCCGACGCCGAAATGCACGCGGCCGCCCGACAGGATGTCGAGCAGCGCGACGCGCTCCGCGACCTTGATCGGATGGTTCATCGCCGGCGGCAGGCAGACGACGCCGTGGCCCAGGCCGATGCGCGTCGTGCGGCCGGCGAGATACGCGAGGAAAGTTTCGGGCGCGCTCATGTGGGCGTAATTCGTGAGCGACGTGTGCTCGACGCACCAGATGGTGTCGAACCCGACCTGCTCCGCGAGCAACGCCTGCTCGACCGTCTCCTTGAATACCCGATGGTCGCCTTCGCGCGACGCGTCGGTAGTCTGAGCTTCGTAGATGAGGGAAAACTTCATTGGGTGCGTCTCCATGTAGGTTGGACGAAGCCGATTCGCGGCAGGCCGCCTGCGACACGCAGACGTTCGCGACGGTCCACGAATGGGAGTGTCGGCGTGCGCGCGCTGGCGAGCATCGTCTGTTTGGAGTAATCCGGCGGGGATCGCGACAGAGGGATTTCACCGTCATCCGATCGGACTGCGCGCGGCCCGCGGCGCTGGCGCTAGCATCGGCGAACGGCGTGGTGGACGCCGCCGGATCGACATGAGGAGTACGCAATGAAAGCTTCGATGCTGCTGTATCCCGTCGACGACATCGACACGGCATTGCCGTTGTTCGTCGACGGGCTCGGCCTGAACGTGAAGTTTCGCGACGGCGCGCGCTACTGCGCGCTCGATGGCGGGCCGCTGACGATCGCGCTCGTCGCGGGCGAGGAGCGGATCGTCGAGCGGGCGGCGCTCACGCTGCGGGTCGACGATAACGACGACCTGTACGCGACGATGGAGCGGGTCGTGAAAGCGGGTGCGTCGGTGCGCGTGCCGGTGCAGGCGGGGCCGCACGAGTATCGCGCGGTGCTGGAGGATCGCAACGGCGCGCTGCTCGTGATTTCGCAGAAGCGGGCCGCGTAGGGGGCCGCGTAAGGAACGGCGACGGTTGCGCGCGCGGCGTGCATGCACGACGCGCGCGCTCAGCCCGGCATCAACCGAGCGGCACCACGCTGCCGAGCAGGATTCGTACGAGCGTCGCCTGGCGCGTCACGCCTGTCTTCGAGAAGATCGCGCGCAGGTGCGTGCGCGCCGTGTTCTTGCTGATGCCCGATTCCTCTGCCGCCTCCTCTAGCGTCAGTCCGTTCGTCAGCAACAGCGCGAGCGAGGTTTCGGCGGGCGTCAGGTCGTACAGCTTGCGGATCGTCTCCTGCGCGCCTTCGGGCTTGCGGTCGGGATCGCGCAGGAACAGCGCGACGGCCGGCCGCCGCTTGTTGTCCTCCGACCAGTCCGACAGCAGGATCGTGCGCACCAGCAGGCCGAGGCGCGGCTTGTCGTGGCTGCGCGTGATCGGCATCGCCTCGACGATCGCCGCGGCGGTGCCGTGATGCCCCATCACCGCATGACGGATCAGCCGCTTGAGCGTGCGGTTCTCCTGCGCGTCGGTCGCCTCGATCGTGCCGCGCGAAAGGGTCAGGCCGTTGCCCTGCTTGAGGATCTCGTCGGCGACGCCGTTGCTGTCGATGATCGCGCCTTTCTCGTCGAGCGTGATCATGCCGACCTGCAGACGGTCGATCGCGTTCGCGCAGATCGAGCGTTCGACTTCGGCCGTATCGAGCCGCGAATGCAGCTCGACCGCGCGTTTAAGATGCGGCAGCAGCAGCCCGCAGAATGCCTTGTCGCGCGCCGAAAACTGCTTCGACGCATGGTTGCGGCACACCCGGAAGCGGCATTCGACGCCGGACGCCGTGCGCAGGTCGGCGCCCAGGATATGGCGCACGTCCTGCGGCTTCAGAAACTGCTTGTACAGTTCGCTCGACAGCCAGCCCGTGTCGCCGAACACCTCGTCGACCGTCACCACGCGATCCGCCGGCAGACCGACGAACGGATCGAGCGAATAGTAGTAGTTGTTGTACGACGCCTCGCCGTCGCCCGGCAGCGACGGACCGTACTCCGACGCATGCACCAGCAACGGCGTGCGGCGGTCGCTTGCGGCCGCGCGCAGGATCAGCGTCACGTAGTTCGCCTCCATCCGGCGGCGGATCAGTTCGAGCACGCCCGCCCACGGCGGCGTCTCCATCGGCCCCTGATAAATGTGCGCCATCAGCTCGCTGAACTCGGCGATGCCGATACCGGCCTCATGCGTCGACTCGCTCTCCGGCGAGGTCCATCTC
>NZ_CAJMZL010000050.1:0-36582 GCF_905220305.1 Caballeronia sp. J97
CCCGACGCAAAACGAGCACGAGATGCCGATCAACGGCAACTACGGCAACGGCTTCCTGAGGCTCAACCTCGGGCCGCTCAGGGTGCAGGACTATTTCCAGCCGTCGAATACGGTGCAGGAATCGAACGAAGACGAAGACCTCGGCTCCGGCGGCGCAATGGTGTTGCCCGATTTTGCCGATGCGAACGGCAAGATCTGGCGTCTCGCGGTCGGCGCGGGCAAGAACTCGACGATCTATGTCGTGAACCGCTGGTCGATGGGCAAGTTCGATTCGAACGCGGATCACATTTATCAGGAACTCGTCGGCCAGATACGCGGACCGATGTTCGGCGCGCCGGCCTATTTCAACAACACGGTCTATTTCGGCGCGGTCAGCGACACGATCAAGGCGTTCACGGTCACGAACGCCGCGCTCTCGCGAACGCCGACGAGTCAGACGCCGAATGCGTTCGGCTTCCCGGGCGCGACGCCGGGCATTTCCGCGAACGGCACGACGAACGCCATTTTGTGGGCGGCGGAGAACGGCTCGATCGGCGTTCTGCGCGCTTACGACGCGACCAACCTCAGCCACGAGTTGTACAGCAGCGTCGACGCGGGCGGCCGCGACCAGTTCGGCCAGGGCAACAAGTTCATCACGCCGATGATCGCGAACGGCAAGGTGTATGTCGGCACGAAGAACGGCGTCGCCGTGTTCGGATTGCTGTCGAAATAGCTGCGACTCGTGCGGCGGGAACGGGCAAGACGTTCCCGCCAAGCGCCTGCCAGTCCCGAAAGAGGGCAGTGGCAGGCTATCGAACAAAAGGAATAGAGATCGTTGTTATTTCCTTCAGATGGTTCCGTCGCGCGACGCGTCTGAATTTCCGCTGCTGTAGAGCGGCGCGGTCTTGCCGTTGGCAATGCTGTTGCCGATGGCCTGCAAGTCGAGCGAAGGAGACTTCGCGAGCAGCACATAGGCGAGCCGGTTCGTCCGCCATGTGACCGTCTTCATTTCGCCGGCCTGACCCGATCGCACGGGCGCATCGCCTTCGTTTTCCTCGATCACGCACAGCGCCACCGGATCGCCGCGCTCCGGCAGATACACCATCTGCACGAGCGGGCGGTCGTGATAATTCAGCCGCTGCACGCGCTTGAATTTCAGGCCCACCTGACGCAGATCGGGAACGTCGACCGGCATGCCGTCGCGCTGATGGATATCGGCCAGCACCTGTTCGGTGGTGGCTTTGTCCTCCCGGAGATTGGCGACCGTATCGCGGCCGTAGAGCACCTGATAGTCCGCCACGCTCTGCACCCAGGGATCGGCGCCCCGTTTCAACGGATTCACGCCGCTGAGATACCCCGTGAGCACGCCCGAGCAGATCGCACCGGCGACAAAAGCCGCGGCCGCCCATTGCATCGAAAAGCGCCGGCTGCCGCGCTGCGCGCCGCGCTCCTGCGGCGTGCTGACGCTCACGAGTTCTTCTATGCGGCGCGTGAGGCTCTCCGGCACGGGCGGCACCGTCTGCCGGTCATACGCGGCGCGATACGGCAGCACCGACGCCTGCAACGCCGCGGCCCGCGCCGCCAGCTCGTCGGAGTGGGCGATCGCCGCTTCGACTTCGCCGCGCTGCTCCGGCGAAAGCTCCCCGTCCACATAGGCCATCAGCAGCGAATCATCGACATTCATCATAGGGATTCTCCTTTTCTAGCCGACGCTGGCGCCTGCACGCTGAACTTCTGACCGATCGTCAGCCGCGCGCGCGACAGCCGGCTCATGATCGTGCCGATCGGCACGTCGAGCACCTCGGCTGCCTCGCGATAGCTCAGACCTTCGATCGCCACCAGCACCATCACGACGCGCTGCGCTTCGGGCAATGCTTCCACGGCGTCGATCACCTGCCGATGCAGCAAATCGAGCTCCGGATTGCGCGCCGAAGGATCGGCAAACGACTCGATTTCCTCGTCCTGCCAGTCGAGGCTGCCGCGATTGCGAATCGAACGGGCGCGCAGTTCGTTCATCCACGTGGAATGCACGATCGAAAAGAGCCAGCTGAGCGCCGACGTGCCCGGTTGAAGCTGGCTGCGCCGCTCCAGCGCGCGCACGCAGGCCCGCTGCACCAAATCCTCGGCGTCGTGCGGATTCTGCGTCAGCCGCAGCGCGAATCGCCACAGCCTCGGCAATAGCGTCGGCAGGACGGTCGGCAGATCGTCGTCGTTCATCGGGGCAGCTCCTGAAATGGGCGCGCTCATGATTGACAACACTCCAGACGCGAATCTATTCCGCGAATTTTTCGAGTTTTTTTGCGGAATAAGCCGGCGAGCGCGGCTGTTTTCGGGTCACGGATCGCGCATCGGAGCGCATCGGAACCATCGAATAGGAGACAGATCATGGAGACCCTCCTCGACCGGGCCCGGCAGGCAGGCATGGCGGTCATGCTGGACGCGTGCATCGGACGCGAACGTTTTCATAGCATAGCCGGTTCGGCCGCCACACTCGAACGATTTGCGCAGCTTTGCGAAGCGCCGGCGGTGAATCGCGACACGCTGATGAACTGGGCGGCCCTCTGCGCGCACGGGGACGCGCGGGCCGTCGAAGCGGCGATCCGCCGGGCGCTCGGCGAATGAGCCGGCGCGTGAATTCAGGCTGATCCGTGGCGACGAAAAACGCATCGAAGCATTGCAATAAATCAGGTATCCGAAGTAAAGCGGGTAATCAACAGAAAGCTCGCAAATCACGCATCGCGTTCCCACGCGATGTGAATTTACCCGTGCCGAAAGGCGCGCATTTTTTGGAGACTGGAAATGGCCGTAGACATGTTTCTCAAGCTGGGCGATATCAAGGGGGAATCTCAGGCGGCGGGTCACGTCGATGAGATCGAGGTGCTGAGCTGGTCGTGGGGATGCGCGCAGACGGGCACCACGCACAGCGGCACGGGCGGCGGCACCGGGACCGCGTCGGTGCAGGACCTGTCGATCAGCAAGTACGTCGACAAGAGTTCGCCGACGATCGTGCAGTCGTGCTGCCAGGGCACGCACATGCCGGAGGCCGTGCTCACCCTGCGCAAGGCGGGCGGCAACGAGCCGGTCGAGTATCTGAAGATCACGCTCAAGGAAGTGCTCATCAGCCGCCATTCGGTCGGCTCCGGCGGCGCGGATCAGGTCGCCGAGAACGTCACGCTGAACTTCGCGCAATTCTGCGTCGAGTATCAGCCGCAGGACAACAACGGCGCGAAGAAGGGCGGCGTGGTGACCGGCAAATGGAACATCCCGAAGAACACCGCCAATTGCGATTCCGGCCCGGGCGCGAGCCCCGGCTCGAGTTCGAGTTCGCGCTCGTCGTCGTCGCCGAGGCCCTGATAGGCCGCCTTCCGTTCAATGCTCGTCGCGGACATCGCCATGAACTTCGCAGATATCGCAGCCTGGCTCGCCGCCCTCGCGCCCGATGCGCCGTGCGGCGAGGACGAAGAGTACAGCCCCGAGTTTCGGGCGCTGGAACAGGCGATCGCCGGCAAGCCCGACGCCCAGTACGGCGGCACCGTGATTGCCGCGACGCCGCCCGACTGGACGCTCGCCCGCTCGCTGTCGATCACCCTGCTCGGGCGCACGCGCGATCTGCGGGTGGCGGTGCATTACACGCGTTCGGGCATGGCGCGCGAGGGCTTCGCCGGGCTCGCCAGCGGCCTCGCGCTGATCGAAGGGCTGCTCGGGCAGCACTGGCGCGACGTGCATCCGCAACTCGATGCCAGCGACGGCGACGATCCGACCGCGCGCGTCAACGCGTTGTCGGCGCTCGTCGACGGCGCGGGGCTGGCAGGCGAGTTGCGCGACGTGCCCTTCGTCGCGCCGCGCGGCCAGCGCGGTTTCGCGCTGCGCGATCTCGAAGTGCTGGCAGGCGAAGCGCCGCTGTACGAAGGCGACGAGATGCCGACGCTCGCGGCCATCGATGCGGCGTTCGCGCTTACAGGCATCGACGAAGCGCGTGCGATGAGCGAAGCGCTGTCGTCGGCGCGCGCCTCGCTCGTCAAGATCGAGAGCGCGTTGACCGGTTACGTGGGGCCGGCGCGCGCGCTCGATTTCGGACCGCTCGCACGGCCGCTCGGGCGCATCGGCGAGTTCGTGGCGGCGCGGGTCGCGGTGCTCGATTCGCATACGGGGGAAAGGGGACGCGCGATGGAGACCAGCAGCAGTGAAGAGGGCGCGGGTTTCGATCCGGCGGCGCATCGCGCCGTCGCGACGGAGCCCGCCACGCCCCGGCGCATCGCGAGCGCACGCGATGTAAGCGACGCGCTCGACGCGATCTGCGCCTATTACGCCGAATGCGAGCCATCGAGCCCGTTGCCGGTGTTGCTGCAACGCGCCCGCAGGCTCGTCGGCAAGAGCTTCATGGAAATCATCGAGGACGTCGCGCCGGACGGCGCGCATCAATTCAGGCATCTGGGCGGGGTCGTCTGACCCGGCTCGGGCAAAAGCAAAGGAGTGGACATCGTGGCAAAGGAAAGCAGTCAGAAGTTCATCGCGCGCAATCGTGCGCCGCGTGTGCAGATCGAATACGACGTCGAAGTCTACGGCTCGGAGAAGAAGGTCAACCTGCCCTTCGTGATGGGCGTGCTCGCGGATCTGTCGGGGCAGCCCGTCGAGCCGCTCGCGCCCGCCGCCGAACGCAAGTTCCTCGAGATCGACGTGGACAACTTCGACGAGCGTCTCAAGTCGATGAAGCCGCGCGTCGCGGTGCAGGTGCCGAACACGCTGACGGGCGACGGCAACGTCGCGGTCGATCTGACCTTCGAGAGCATGGACGATTTCACGCCCGCCGCGATCGCCCGCAAGGTCGCGCCGCTGCGGCAACTGCTCGAAGCGCGCACGCAACTGGCGAACCTGCTGACCTACATGGACGGCAAGACCGGCGCCGAAGCCCTGATCGCCCGCTTGCTGGAAGAACCCGCGCTGATGCAGGCGCTCGCCGCGCAACCGCGTCCGACCGACGACGAAGCCAAACCCGCCACCGGAGCATGACACGATGAACGACCTCAGCCTCCAGCACGAGACCCGCGCCGCCGTCATGGAAGCGGCGCCCGCGCTCGACGATTTCTCCGCGCTGCTGCAAAAGGAATTCAAGCCGAAGTCCGAGCGCGCCCGCGACGCCGTCGAGAATGCGGTGCGCACGCTGGCCGAGCAGGCATTGCGCGACACCGGCGTGATTTCCGGCGATGTCCTCGCGACCATCGAGGCGCTGATCGCGCAAATCGATCGGGCGCTCACCGGGCAGATCAACCTGATCCTGCACAGCGAGCCGTTTCAGAAGGTGGAGAGCGCATGGCGCGGCCTGCACTATCTGGTGAGCAACACGGAGACCGACGAGTCGCTCAAGATCCGCGTGCTCAACATGTCGAAGACGGATCTGCACAAGATGCTGAAGAAGTATCGTGGCGTCGCGTGGGACCAGAGCCCGCTCTTCAAGAAGCTTTACGAGGAAGAGTACGGCCAGTTCGGCGGCGAGCCCTATGGCGCGCTGGTCGCGGACTATTACTTCGATCACGGCGGCCCCGATGTCGACCTGCTCACGCAGATCGCGAAGATCGCGGCGGCGGCGCATGCGCCGTTCATCGCGGGCGCGGACCCGGCCGCGCTTCTGATGGAGTCTTGGCAGGAGCTCGCGAATCCGCGCGATCTGACCAAGATCTTCCAGACGCCCGAGCACGCCGCATGGCGCTCGCTGCGCGATTCGGAGGACTCGCGCTACATCGGCCTCGCGATGCCGCGCTTTCTCGCGCGCGCCCCCTATGGCGCGAAGACCGACCCGGTCGAGGCCTTCGACTTCGAGGAAGACACGGCCGGCGCGAACAGCAGCAAGTACGCATGGGCGAACGCATCGTATGCGATGGCGGCGAACATCACGCGCTCGTTCAAGATGTCGGGCTGGTGCTCGCGCATTCGCGGCGTCGAATCGGGCGGCGCGGTCGAGGGGCTGCCGGTGCATGCGTTTCCGACGGACGACGGCGGCGTCGACATGAAGTGTCCGACCGAGATCGCGATCAGCGACCGGCGCGAGGCCGAACTCGCCCGGAACGGCTTCATGCCGCTCGTGCACAAGAAGAACTCGGACTTCGCGGCGTTCATCGGCGCGCAGTCGCTGCACAAGCCCGCCGAGTACGAAGACCCGGACGCCACCGCGAACGCGAACCTCGCGGCGCGACTGCCGTATCTGTTCGCCTGCTGCCGTTTCGCGCACTACCTGAAATGCATCGTGCGCGACAAGCTCGGTTCGTTCAGGGAGCGCGACGACATGGAGCGCTGGCTGCAGAACTGGATTCTCCAGTATGTCGACGGCGATCCCGCCCACTCCTCCGACGACACCAAGGCGCGCAAGCCGCTGGCCGACGCGCAGGTCATCGTGGAGGAAGTGGCGGGCAATCCGGGCTACTACACGTCGAAGTTCTTCCTGCGCCCGCATTACCAGCTCGAAGGCCTCACGGTGTCGCTGCGGCTCGTGTCGAAGCTGCCGACGGCGAAGGCCGCCTGAGTCGCGCGATGTCCGTCCATTTCGCCCACAAGGAGCCGCTCATGTCCGAACCTTCCGCCCGCGATCGCCTGCAACCGTCGTTGCTGGATCGCCTGACCGATTTCGAACCGCACGCGCGTCATGAATCCCGCGAGCGTCGCGTGATGTCGGCGCGCGCACTGCGCGACAGCGTGCAGCGCGATATCGGCTGGCTGCTGAACGCGAGCGGTCTCGGGGAAGGCGCGGACGCGGCGAACCTGCCGCATGTCGCGGCCTCGGTGCTGAACTACGGTTTGCCCGACCTCGCGGGGCGCGATGTCGCCGCGCTCACGGCGGGTGCGCTGGAGCGCCTGATCCGCGATGCGCTGTGGGCCTTCGAGCCGCGCCTCGCGCGCGAATCGGTGCGCGTGACGGCGATCGACGATGCGAAGGGCGCGAGAGGCGCGATGACCCCGAGAGGCGCGATGACCCCGAGAGGCGGACACGTGATCCGCTTCGAGATCGAGGCCGACATGTGGTCGCAGCCGTACCCCGAGCGGCTTTTTCTGCGCACGGAACTGGACCTCGAAGCGGGCGAGGTGCGCGTCACCGACGCATCGGCTGCGTGCGCCGCGCCCTCGGCCGGGGAGCAATCGGCATGAACCCGGCGTTCCTCAAGTACTACAGCCAGGAGCTTCAGCACGTGCGGGAGATGGGCGGAGAATTCGCCGCCGCGTTTCCGAAGATCGCCGGGCGGCTCGCGCTGGACGGCGTCGAATGCGCGGACCCGTATGTCGAGCGCTTGCTGGAAGGCTTCAGCTTTCTCGCCGCGCGCGTGCAGATGAAGCTCGATGCCGAATTCCCGCGCTTCACGCAGCATCTGCTGGAGCTGGCCTATCCGCACTATCTCGCGCCGACGCCGTCGATGGCGGTCGTGCAATTGCAGGCCGACCACGCGAATCCGCAACTCGCCGCGAGCGCCGACGGCATCATCGTGCCGCGCCATACGGCGCTGCGCGGCATGCTCGACAAGTCCGCGTCGACGCGCTGCGAATATCGCACCGCCCATGCGGTGACGCTGTGGCCGGTCGAGATCGCGCAGGCGAAGTTCTTCACGCATGCGGGCTCGCTCAACGCGTCGTCGCCCGCGTTGCCCGCGAACGTCAAGGCGGGATTGCGCCTGCGGCTGCGGGCGACCGGCGCGCTCGGTTTCGAGCGCCTTTCGCTCGATCGTCTCGCGCTCTATCTGCGCGGCCCCGACGGTCTGCCCGCGCGCCTGCACGAGCGGCTGCTCGCGCATTGCGTCGGCGTCGCGGTGATGCAGCCGGGCAACGGCGCGAGCGCGGCGTCCACGCTCGCGCTGTTGCCGAAGCACGCGCTGCGGCCGCTCGGGTTCGCCGAGGACGAGGCGCTTTTGCCGGTCGGCCAGCAATCGTTCGACGGATACCGCTTGCTGCAGGAGTATTTCGCCTTCGCGCCGCGCTTCATGTTCGTCGAACTGGCCGGACTGCGCGGCGCGTTGCGTTGTTGCCGCGGCCAGGAAGCCGAGATCGTGATCCTGCTCGATCAGGCGGACACGTCGCTCGAACGCGGCGTCGACGCATCGAATTTCGCGCTCGACTGCACGCCCGCCATCAACCTGTTTCGCCGCCGCACCGATCGCATCGCGCTGTCGGACACGGAGTTCGAGCATCACGTCGTGGTGGACCGGACGCGGCCGATGGACTACGAGAT
The DNA here is from genome assembly GCF_905220305.1 of Caballeronia sp. J97. Classification (NCBI taxonomy): domain Bacteria; kingdom Pseudomonadati; phylum Pseudomonadota; class Betaproteobacteria; order Burkholderiales; family Burkholderiaceae; genus Caballeronia; species Caballeronia sp. J97. The sequence goes on from NZ_CAJMZL010000050.1 coordinate 8,189, forward strand.
TCATCGGATCGACGAGGTGACCGGCTACGGCGCGGGCGCGGCCGCCGAGAAGCAGTATCGGCCGTTCCACTGCGCGAAGGACCTCGACACGCCGGACGAGGGCGGCGCGTTCTATCAGTTGCGCCGCGAGGCGCGGCGCGCTTCGGTGCGGCAGCAGCGCAACGGCGCGCGCAGCAGCTATCTCGGCAGCGAAGCCTTCATCGCGCTGGTCGATGCGGCGAACGCGCCGCACGGCGGCGAAGTGCGTCAGCTCGGCATCAGCGCGTGGTGTACGAATCGCGATCTGCCGCTGTCGATGCCGATCGGCGCCGGCTCGACCGACTTCACGCTCGATGCCGAAGCGCCCGTCACCGCCGTGCGCTGCGTCGCCGGGCCGAGCCGGCCGCTGCCTTCGTTCGCGCAGGGACCGACGGCATGGCGGCTGCTCGATCATCTTTCGCTGAACTACGCGTCGCTCGTCGATGCCAACGAGCACGAAGGCGCCCGCGCGCTGCGCGAACTGCTCGCGCTGTACTGCCCGGCCGACGACGCCGCCGCGCATCGGCAGGTGGAAGGGTTGCGCTCGGTGTCGTGCGCGCCGGTCGTGCGGCGGCTGCCGTCGCCGGGGCCGATCGTCTACGGGCGCGGCCTTGCGATCACGCTGCGTTTCGACGACGCCGCCTTCGAAGGCGCGAGCGCGTTCCTGCTCGGCGCGGTCCTTGCGGAATTCTTTGCGCAGTACGTGTCGATCAATTCGTTCACCGAGACGCACGTCGCGACGCTCGCGCGCGGTCCGGTCATGCAGTGGCCAGCGAGGACCGGACGATGCGCGACGCTCTGACCCTCGACGGCGTGCTCGCGCGCGACGCCCGTCGCTTCGACTTCTTCCAGGCGTTGCGGCTCGTCGAGCAGGCGCATCCGGAGCGTCCGCGCCTCGGCCGTTCGCTGGCGGCGCGCGATGACGCCGTGCGCCTGTCGCAAGACCCGGAGCTGATCTTCCATCCGACGACGCTCGGCGATTACGTGCCGGGCGAGCATGGGCAGCCCGGCCGGCTCGCGGTGAATTTTCTCGGCCTGCTCGGACCGAACGGCCCGCTGCCGACGCACCTGACCGCCTATGTGCGGGAGCGCGCCCGCAACGCGAACGATCCGACGCTCGCGCGCTTTCTCGACGTGTTCCACCACCGCATGCTGTCGCTGTTCTATCGCGCGTGGGCCGATGCGCAGCCGGTCGTGAGCGCCGACCGTCCGCGCGACGATCGCTTCGCGGACTACGTCGGCAGCCTGTTCGGTCTGGGCGCGCCCGCGCTCGCCGGGCGCGACACGGTGCCCGATTCGGCCAAGCGCCACTTCGCGGGCGTGCTCGCCGCGCCGACGCGCCACGCCGACGGGCTGCGCCTGATCCTCGCGCGCTTCTTCGGCGTGAAGGTGTCGATCGAACCGTGGCGCGGCCACTGGATCGCGCTGCCGGCGGACGCGCACACGCGTCTTTCCGGCGCGCGGCTCGGCGTATCGACGGTGGTCGGCACGCGCGTGTGGGACTGCCAGCACAAGTTCCGCATCGTCATCGGGCCGCTCGGCTATGCCAATTTCGAGCGCTTCCTGCCCGGCGGCCAGAGCGTCGTGAAGCTCGCCGACTGGGTCCGCAACTACGTGCGCGATCCGCTCGACTGGGACGTCGCGCTGCATCTGAAACGCGACGAAGTGCCCGCGCTGCGTTTGCAAGGCAAGAAGGCGAACGGCGCGCGCCTCGGCTGGAACACCTGGCTCACGAGCGGTGCGCCGGTCCATGACAACCATCGGGTCGTGATCGCCGGACCGGCGCAAGCGGGCCGGAAGCAAGCGAACAGCAAGGAGACTTCTCATGACTGAAATCAGCCGCATGGCGTTGTTCGGCAAGCTCGATCCGCTTCCTTATCGCGCGATCGAAAACGGCGCGGCGTTCTGCAAGCTGCGCGGCAATCCGTATGTCGAGCTGGCGCACTGGGTGCATCAGATCCTGCTCGCGGCGGATTCCGACCTGCGCCGCCTCGTGCGGCATTTCGAGCTGGACGAAGCCGCGCTCGAACGCGATCTCACGGCCGCGCTCGATCGCCTGCCGCGTGGCGCGACTTCGGTTTCCGATATCTCCGCGCAGGTCGACGAAGCCGTCGAGCGCGGCTGGGTCTTCGGCTCGCTGATGTTCAACGCCGCGAAGGTGCGCTCCGGGCATCTCGTGATCGGCATGTTGCGCACGCCGAACCTGCGCAATGCGCTCTATGCGCTCTCGCGCCAGTTCGAGAAGATCAGCTTCGATTCGCTGTCCGCGCGTTTCGACGCATTGCTCGACGGCTCGCCCGAAGCGCAATCCGCGCCGGTCGCCGGTCCGCTCGCGCAACCCGCGCCGAGCGACGCGCTGGCCCGCTACACCGTCGATCTCACCGCCGAGGCGCGCGAGGGCAGGCTCGATCCCATCGTCGGGCGGGACATGGAGATTCGCCAGGTCATCGACATTCTCATGCGGCGCCGTCAGAACAACCCGATCCTCACGGGCGAGGCGGGCGTCGGCAAGACGGCGGTGGTGGAAGGCTTCGCGCAGCGCGTCGTCGCGGGGGACGTGCCGCCCGCGTTGCGCGACGCGGCCGTGCTGACGCTCGATGTCGGCCTGCTGCAGGCGGGCGCGAGCATGAAGGGCGAGTTCGAGGACCGGCTCAGGCAGGTGATCGACGAAGTGCAGGCGTCGGACAGGCCGGTGATTCTGTTCATCGACGAGGCGCATACGCTCGTGGGCGCGGGCGGCGCGGCCGGCACCGGGGACGCCGCCAATCTTCTCAAGCCGGCGCTCGCGCGCGGCACGCTGCGCACCATCGCCGCGACGACGTGGGTCGAGTACAAGAAGCACATCGAAAAGGACCCGGCGCTCACGCGGCGCTTCCAGGTGGTCAAGGTGCCGGAGCCTGGCGAAGCGGGCGCGATCGCGATGATGCGCGGCCTCGTGCGCAAGATGGAGTGTCATCACGGCGTGCAGGTGTTCGACGAGGCGCTCGAAGCGGCCGTGAAACTGTCGCATCGCTTCATTCCGGCGCGCCAGTTGCCCGACAAGGCCGTGAGCCTGCTCGACACCGCCTGTGCGCGCGTCGCCGTGAGCCAGCAGGCGCTGCCGCCCGCCATCGACGATGCGAAGCGGCGCATCGAGACCCTGGAGACCGAGAGCGGGATCGTGACGCGCGAGGCGGCGCTCGGCATCGACACGCAAGAGCGCGCCGCCGATGTCGCCGCGAGGCTCGACGCCGAACGCGCGCGCCTCGCGGAACTGACCGCGCGCTGGGAAGCGGAGCGCGCGCTCGTGGCGCGCATCATCGCGGCGCGGCGGGGCATCGAGGAGGGCGGCGAAGCCGTGGCGCTTGCGGATCTGAAGGCGCTCACCGACGAACTCGCCGAGCGTCAGGGCGAAGCGCCGCTGATCCTGCCCGGCGTCGATGCGCAGGCGGTCGCATCGGTCGTGCAGGACTGGACCGGCATTCCCGTCGGCCGCATGGTGCGCGACGAAGCCGCGAGCGTGCTCGATCTGGCGGCGACGCTGAATCGCCGCATCGTCGGGCAGCGTCACGCGATGGCGATGATCGCGCGCCGCGTGCAGACCGCGCGCGCCGGCCTCGACGATCCGTGCAAGCCGGTCGGCGTGTTCATGCTGGCCGGCACCTCGGGCGTCGGCAAGACCGAAACCGCGCTCGCGCTCGCCGAGGCGCTGTATGGCGGCGAGGACAACGTCATCACCGTGAACATGAGCGAGTACCAGGAGGCGCATACGGTGTCGCTGCTCAAGGGCGCGCCGCCGGGATACGTCGGCTATGGCGAAGGCGGCGCGCTGACCGAGGCGGTGCGGCGTCGTCCGTACAGCGTCGTGCTGCTCGACGAGTTCGAGAAGGCGCACCCGGACGTGCACAAGCTCTTCTTCCAGGTCTTCGACAAGGGCCGCATGGAGGACGGCGAAGGCCGCGAGATCGACTTTTCCAACACGCTGATCCTGCTCACGACGAACGTCGGCACCGAACTGATCACGCATCTGTGCGGCGGCGGACGTGAAGCGCCGTCGCCGGAAGAGATCGCGCAGGCGCTGCGCGCGCCGTTGCTCGACGCGTTCCCGCCCGCGCTGCTCGGCCGCGTCGCCGTGATTCCGTACTACCCGCTCGACGACGCGATGCTCGCTGCGGTGATCCGCCTGCAACTGGCGCGCATCGGGCGGCGCATCGCGGAGCGGCATCGCGTGAGCTTCGTCTGGGACGACGCCGTGGTCGGCCATATCGCCCGCCGCTGCACCGAGCGCGCGAGCGGCGGCCGGATGATCGACGCGATTCTCACCAACACCGTGCTGCCGCGCGTGAGCGCGGAGTTCCTCGGCCGTCTCGTCGATGGCCGCGGCGTCGCAAGAGTCGAGGTCGGCGTGTGCGACGGCGACTTCACCTATTCGTTCGACTGACCTTCATCGAGGAGCCTGCCATGCCAGAACAAGTCAGCATGGGCGCGACGTTGCAATGCTCGTTCGGCGTGACGCCGTCGACGCTCGTCGTGCTGCCCGTGAACCGGGTGCGCTGCGAAGGGCCGCTTGCCGCGAACATCATGGATCACGCGCCGCTCGTGAACATCATGCCGTTCGGCATGTGCACGTCGCAGGCAAATCCGGAGGTCGCCGCGGCCACCGCCGCCGCATTCGGCACGCCGACGCCGATGCCCTGCGTCCCCGCGACGATGACGCCGTGGGCGCCCGGCGCGGTCACCGTGCTGCTGGGCAACCAGCCGTCGCTCGACAACGTGTCCACCTGCCTGTGCAACTGGGGCGGCGTCGTGACGATCGTCGATCCGGCGACGCGCCAGACGCAGATTCCCTGACGACGAGGCCCACGATGATGCTCACCGACACCCATCGCATCGCGCAGGTGACCTGCGCGCTCGGCCAGAACGCGCTCGTGCTGTATCGCATGCGCGGGCGGGAGGAGCTCGGGCGACTCGCGCAATGGGACCTCGAACTGCTCGCCGACCGCTCGAATCTCGATATCGCGACGATGCTGGGCAGCGACTTCTCGCTGTCGCTCGAGATTCCGTCCGGCGGCGTGCGCGAGTACAACGGCATCGTCACGGCGTTCGAGCTGGCGCGGCCCGCGAGCACGCAGCCCAATCTTCCGGCGATGTATCGCGCGACGGTGCGTCCGCGCCTGTGGCTGCTCACGCGCGCGTCGCATTGCCGCTTCTTTCACCGGATGAGCGTGCCCGCGATCATCGCGAAGGTGCTCGCCGACTATCACATCGACTTCGAGAACAAATGCTCGGCGACGTATCCGGGCGTCGAGCACTGCGCGCAGTATCGCGAGACGGATTTCGATTTCGTGAGCCGGCTCGCCGAGCGCGAAGGCATCTACTACTACGTCGAGCATCAGGGCGGCAAGCATCGGCTGATCCTCACCGATTCGTCGCAGGTGCACGGCGCGACGCCGCATTGCGCCGAGCTGCCGTTTCGCCCGCAGCCGGTCACGCCGCACGAGCACGAGTGGGTCCACGCGTGGTCCACGGGCGCGGAAGTGGCCACGGGCAGCGTCGAGATCAACGACTACGACTTCGAGAAGCCGTCGCAGTCGGCGCAGCAGGGCCTGGTCGCGCGTGCGCTGCGCAGCACGCGCTTCGACCCGGCCGTCTACACGATGCAGGAGCACGCGCCGGGCTACACGCAGCACGCGGACGCCGAGCGTCTCGCGCGCGCACATGTCGAGGCGCATCAGGCGTCCAACGTGTTCGTGAGCGCGCGCACCACCGCGCGCGCGATCTGGCCCGGCGGGCTCGTGCGGCTGAGCGGGCATCCGCTGGAGGCGCAGAACCGCGAGCATCTGGTCGTTTCAGCCGAGTACGCGATCAATTCGGATGACTACCTTTCGACGTTCGATGCACATGCGCGGCCGCCCGTCTTCGATTGCGCCTTTCGGGCGCTCCCGCGCGACGCCGGTTTTCGCGCCGCGCGCAGCACGCCGCGCGCGCGGATCGCGGGGCCGCAGACGGCGGTGGTCGTCGGGCCGAAGGGCGAGGAAATTCATACCGACAAATACGGACGCATCAAGGTTCAGTTCCATTGGGAGCAGCTCGAACCCGAAGCGTCGCGCGAATCGCTGCAGCGCTGCTGGGTGCGCGTCGCGCAGCCGTGGGCCGGCAAGGGCTACGGCGCGTTCTTTCTGCCGCGCATCGGGCAGGAAGTGCTGGTGCATTTCGTCGAGGGCGACCCGGACCAGCCGCTCGTGATCGGCAGCGTCTACAACGCCGCGCAGACCACGCCCTGCGAACTTCCCGCGAAGATGGCGCGCACCACGCTCCGGAGCAATTCGACGAAGGGCGGCAACGGCTTCAACGAAATGCGCTTCGACGACACCAAGGGCGCCGAGCAACTTTTCTTTCATGCCGAGCGCGATCTGGAGACCTGGGTGAACCACGACGCGCTGACGCGCATCGGCGGCGAGCGCCATGTAATCGTCGAGCAGGACGACATCGCGCGCTGCGGCGGCAATCGCAGCGACTCCGTGCAGGGCAGCCAGCGCGTGCGCATCGGCGGCAATCATTCGCTCGATGTCGGCGGCGATACGCAACACAAGAGCGGGGCGAATATTTTGGTGGGGGCGGGTGTTAACGTCGATGTGAAGGGCGAGGCCAACGTCACCATCGAGGCGGGCGCGACGCTCACGCTCAAGGCGGGCGGCAACACCATCGTGCTCGGGCCGTCCGGCATCGCGATCAGCGCGGCCGGGCCGGTCACGATCGACGGCGTGGTCGTGCAGATCAACTGCGGCGGCGGGGGCGGCGGCGCGGGTGCGGCGAGCGCGTCGCCCGATGCGCCCGCCACGCCCCGCCAGGCCGACGACGGCTCGAAATGAACGCGCACGGAGGAGACACCATGCATCTGACGCTCACGGTCGACACGTATCAGGGCAACGCGCCCGATGCACCGCTCGCATGCCGCTTCGACGCGGCGGGCGGGACCATCGGGCGCGGCGCCGACAACACGATGGTGCTGCCGGATGCGGCGAAGACCGTGTCGCGCGTGCATGCGCGGATCGACTGGTCCGAGGACGGCTGGCGGGTCGCCGACCTCGGCAGCAATCCGAGCCGGCACAACGGCCGGCCGCTCGCGAGCGGCCGGCCCGCGAACCTTGCCGACGGCGACTGGCTGGAAATGGGCGGCTATCGGCTCGGCGTGCGAGCGACGGCGCGCGCGGGCGCCGCGGCCTTCGACGCGCCGCTCGGCGTGCACGATCGCCGTGGTTTCGATCCGCTCGATGTCGCGAGCGCCGCCGAATGCGCCGCCGCGCAGGCGTGCGCGCACGATGCGCTCGCGCGGGCCGCGGTGCTCGCGGATTCCCCGCTGCCGGACCCGCGCTTCGATCCGCTCGCAGCGCCGCTGAGCGACTCGCGGGTGGCGCGGACAACGCCGGTGCGCCTCGACGGGCATGCGCCGTTCGCCGGCTCCGGAAGCGATCACGTTCCGCCCGAGCAGTTCGCCTACGTGCCGCCGTCCGGCGCGGTGGCGTCCGCGCCCGCGGGCGGCATTCCGCACGACTACGATCCGCTCGGCGACGTCGCGCTCGCGCCTGCTCAAAGCGCTGCGGCGCTGCCGCTGCATGCGGCCGTCGCCGCCAATGACGCCAGCGCCGAATCGGCGTTCGCGGCGCTGCTCGACGGCCTGGGCGTCGATGATGGCGCGCTCGGCACGCGCGACGCCGCCGAACTCGCGCGTCTCGCGGGCGCGATGCTGCGCACGGCGGTGCGCGGCGTCGTGGATGTGCTGCTGTCGCGCTCGGTCCTCAAGCGCGAGATCAGTCTCGACACGACCATGCTGGTCCAGCGCGACAACAATCCGCTCAAGTTCTTCCCCGACGGCGACGGCGCGCTCGCGCAAATGCTGCGCGGCGCGAGCGCCGGCTATCTGCCGCCGCAGACGGCCCTCGAAGGCGCATTCGACGATATCCGCCGCCACGAGCTCGCGGTCCTCGCGGGCACGCGCGCGGCCATGCAGCATCTGCTCGGCCGCTTCGACCCGCAGGCGATCGCGCGCGCCGATACCCGGCGCGGCTGGCTCGACTGGCTGCCCGCATGCCGCAAGGCGCGCCAGTGGGACCGTCTCGTCGCGCTGCACGCCGGACTCGCGCGCGCGAGCGCCGACGACCTTCAGGCGCTGTGCGGCAGCGCCTTCAACGATGCATACGAACGGCATGCGAACAGCCTCGCCGATGCGAAGCGGGCTTCCTTCAACTGAGTGCGAGGCGACGATGTCCTGGAACAACAAGGTGATCTGGTCGGAAGGCATGCTGCTGCAGCCGCAGCATCTTCAGCAGCACGACCGCTATCTGCGCGCGCAGATCGACGCACGCTGCGCCGCGCTGCGGCCCTATGCGTTCGGCTTCTCGGAACTGGCGATCGATGCCGGGCAACTGAAGCTCGGCCGCATCGCGCTGACCGCGTGCGCGGGAGTGCTGCCCGACGGCAGCCCGTTCCGTCTGCCCGACGACGACGATCTGCCGTTGCCGCTCGCCGTGCCCGAGGACGCGCGCGATCTGACCGTGGTGCTCGCGCTGCCCGTCGCGCGTCGTGGCGTGCCGGAGGCCGCGCATACCGCGCAGGCAGCGGACGCGGGCGGCCACGATGGCTTCGCGCGTCACCGCATCGAGGAAACCGAAGTGCTCGACAGCAACGACGGCGCGCTCGGCGCCGCGCTCGTGCAGGTCGGCAAGCTTCAGTTGCGGCTGGCGTTCGAGCGCGACGTGGTCCACGCGCACACGTCGCTCGGCATCGCGCGCATCGTCGAGCGCCGTGCCGACAACAGCATCGTGCTCGACGCGGCCTACGCGCCGCCGTGCCTCGACTATCGCGTGTCGCGGCGGCTGTGCGGATTCGTCGACGAGCTCGCGGGCCTCATGCATCAGCGCGCCGATGCGCTCGCCGCGCGCCTCGCCCGCCCCGCCGCGACCGGCGCGGCCGAGATCGCCGACTTCCTCCTGCTGCAGGTGCTCAACCGGGCGGAGCCGCTGTTCGCGGGGATCGCATCGACCACGGGTCTGCATCCGCACGACCTGCATCAGCACGCATTGCAACTGGCGGGCGAGCTCGCGACCTTCAGTCAGGCCGGCAAGCGTCCCGCCGCGTTTCCGGCTTATCGCCATGAGCGGCTCGACGAGACCTTCACGCCGCTCGTCGACGCGCTGCGCACGGCGCTGAGTTCGGTGATGGACCCGCACGCAGTGCCGATCGCGCTGGAGGAGCGCAAGTACGGCCTGCGCGTGGCGATCGTGCCGGACCGCGAGCTGTTCGCCTCCGCGAGTTTCGTGCTCGCGGTGAAGGCCGATATCGCGCCGGCCGCGCTGCTCGCCGGCTTTCCGCAGCAGGCCAAGCTCGGGCCGGTCGAGCGCATCCGCGATCTCGTCAATCTCCAGTTGCCGGGCATCGCGTTGCGTGCGCTGCCGGTCGCGCCGCGCCAGTTGCCGTTCCATGCCGGCTTCACCTATTTCGAACTGGAGCGCGGCGGCGAGTTGTGGCGGCAGTTCGCGACATCGGCCGGGGTCGCGCTGCACGTCGCGGGGGATTTTCCAGGCATCGAGTTCGAGTTCTGGGCGATCCGTCCATAAACCCGCTTCCATTCGACGAAGGATCGCATCGTGAACGCTCCGACCTTTCCGCAAGCCGGCTTCGACCCGGACGACACCATCCTGATTCCGCAGCCGGGCGGGCGCGTGGCGGCCCGTGCTCGCGAAGAAGATCGCGCAGGGGAACACGCAGAAGATCGCGCGGAAGCCGCGCCGTTCGATAGCCGCGCGCCGGTGCTGCCGGTCGCGGCCGGTCTGAATCCGCTCGTGCGCGCGGCGAATCCGCTGCTCGAACTCGCGCTGCCCTTGCGCCAGCGCGCGGCGATCACCGATATCGAAGGGCTGCGCGCCGAGCTCGCGCGCATGGTGCGCGCCTTCGAGCACGATGCGCGCGCGAGCGGCATCGACACCGAAAAGCTCGCCGCGGCGCGCTATTGCCTGTGCACCTGCATCGACGAGGCGATTTCGGGCACGCCGTGGGGCAGCGGCGTCTGGGCGAGCCGCAGCCTGCTCGTGACGTTCCACAACGAAGCGTCGGGCGGCGAGCGCTTCTTCCTGGTCCTGCAACGGCTCGCGCAGGATCCGGCGCGCAACGTCGACGTGCTGGAACTGCTGTACGTGATTCTGTCGCTCGGCTTCGAAGGGCGATACCGCCTGATCGACGGCGGGCGCAGCCAGCTCGAATCCGTGCGCGAGCGGCTCGAGCGCATCATCCGCGATCGGCGCGGCGCGTTCGAAACCGAGCTGTCGGTGCACTGGCGGCCCACCGAGCGCGCGCGCAGGCCGCTCGGCCAGCGCATGCCGCCGTGGGTATGCGCCGCGCTCGCGGGCGTCGTGCTGGTGGCGACGCATGTCGCACTCGCGCTGAGCCTGAACCGCACGTCCGACCCGGTGTTCGAGGCGCTCAACCGCATCCGCGTGAGCGAACGGCCCGTCGCGCGGGCGAGCCTGCTTGCGCCCGCCGCGATGCCCGCCGCCGCCGCGACGCTCGCGACGTTCCTCGCTCCCGAAATCCGCCAGGGGCTGGTCTCGGTGCGCGAGACGGCGGATCGCTCCATCGTCACGATCACCGGCGACAACCTGTTCGCCTCCGGCAGCGCGACGCTCGATCCGGCCTACGACGCGCTGATCGGGCGCATCGCGGATGCGCTGAAGGGCGTGCCCGGCCGCGTCGTCGTCACGGGACACACCGACGACCAGCGGCTCGTGTCGGCGCGCTTTCCGTCGAACTGGCATTTGTCGCAGGCGCGCGCCGACAGCGTGCGCGCGATGCTCGCATCGCTCACCGGCGCGCCCGCGCGCTTTTCCGCGGAAGGGCGCGGCGACGCCGAGCCGCTCGCGCCGAACGACACGCCCGCTGGCCGCGCGAAAAACCGCCGCGTGGAGATCACGCTGCTCGCGCCGGGCGCGTCGTCCTGACGCGCGGCTTCGACTCATTCGCATCGCAGAACAGGCATGGAGAAATCGATGAAAAAGCTCGCCGCTTCGCTCAAGACGCCGCAATGGCTCACGCTCGCGGGCGTCCTCGCGTTGCTCGTCGTCGTGTGGTTCGAAGGGCCGCTGCTCGCGTTCGACGGGCACGCCCCGCTCGAATCGCCGCGCGGCCGCTGGATCGCGATGGCCGCGCTCGTCGCCGCGTGGGCGCTGGCGTGGGGCGCGCGCGCTGGTGTCGCGCGGCTCGTCAATCTGCGCTTCATGAGCGGCGTGGCGGGGCAGGGACAGGCTGCGGCCGGCAGCGCGGAGCTCGCGGTGCTGCGCGAACGCTTCGAGCAGGCGCTCGCGATTCTGCGGCAGGCGCGCATGAAAGGCGTCAACGGCCGTCAATGGGTGTATCAGTTGCCGTGGTACATGTTCATCGGCGCGCCGGGCACCGGCAAGAGCACGGCGCTCGCCCGTTCGGGCCTGCGCTTTCCGCTGCGCGAGAAGCTCGGCGACGAGGCGATCGGCGGCGTCGGCGGCACGCGTCATTGCGACTGGTGGTTCACCGACGAGGCCGTGCTCGTCGATACGGCAGGCCGCTTCACGACGCAGGACAGCGACGCGCAGGCCGACGAATCCGCGTGGACGGGCTTCTTGCATCTGCTGCGCAAGTACCGGCCGCGCCGGCCGTTGAACGGCCTCATCGTGACGGTCTCGGCGGCGGATCTCGTGCGCCAGGACGACGCCGCGCGCGACGCGCACATCCGCACGATCCGAAGCCGGCTCACGGAGCTGAGCGAGCGGCTCGGGGTGCGCTTTCCGGTCTACGTCGTCGTGACGAAGTGCGATCTGCTCGCGGGCTTCACCGAGTTCTTCGACGACCTCGGCGAAGCGGAACGCAACCAGGTGTGGGGCATCACGTTCGCGCTCGACGAAGCGCCGGGCGCGGGCCCGGCGCTCGCCGCGTTCCCCGCCGAATTCGATGCGCTCGGCGCGCGGCTGCAGGCGCGCGTGCTGCATCGCATGCAGCGTGAAACGGACGTGCAGCGGCGCGCGCGCATCTACGGCTTCGCCCAGCAGTTCGCGGGGCTGCAGCCGGCGCTCGGGCGCTTTCTCGACGGCGCGTTTCGCGGCACGCGTTTCGAGGCGTCGCCGCTGCTGCGCGGCGTGTACTTCACGAGCGGCACGCAGAATGGCCGGCCGATCGACCGCGCGATCAGCGCCATCGCGCAATCGCTCGGCGTGCGTCGCGACCTCGCGTACGACCGCGACGCGTCCGGGCGCGCGTACTTCATCAACCGGCTGCTGAAGGACGTGGTGATCGCCGAGGCCGGGCTGGTCGGCGCGAACGCGCGTTTCGAACGATGCAGCGCGTGGCTGCGGCGCGGCGCGCTCGCGCTCGTCGGCGTGACGCTGATGCTCGCGCTGGCGTGCATGGCCGTGAGCTATCAGCGCAACCGCGCCTACGTCGCCGAGTTCGAGCGGCAGACCGGGCGCGTCGCTCAACTGGCGCGCGACGCGAACGCCGCCGCCGATCCGCTCGCGGTGCTGCCGCTGCTCGACGCGGCGCGCGCGCTGCCCGGCGGCTATGCGGACGCCGGCAAGCCGGTGCCGTGGCTCACCCGGCTCTGGCTCTATCAGGGCGACAAGCTCGGGCAGGAAGCGCGCGTGACGTACCGGCGCCTGCTCGATCAGACCTTGCTGCCGCTCGCGGTCGGCAAACTCGCGCAGGAATTGCGCGACGGCGCTTCGGACCATGCTTCGAATTCCGATGCCTATCGCTATGAAGCCTTGCGCGCCTATCTGATGCTCGGCGACGCCCGTCATTTCGATCCCGCCGCGCTGCGCGCGCATCTGGTTCCGGCGCTCGCCGGCGACGCGGGCCCGGCTCAGAGAAGCGCGCTCGATGCGCACCTCGCCGCGCTGTTCGACAAGACACGTTTCGATCCGTCGCTGCCGCTCGACGATGCGCTCATCAAGGCGGCGCGCGCGCGTCTGGCCGAATTGCCGCTGTCGCAGCGCATCGGCAACCAGGTCGATGGCGAACTCGCGCAGGCGAATCTGACCGCCTTCGACGTGAGCGCCGCCGCCGGTCCGAATGCGCCGTTGCTGCTCAGGCGCGCGAGCGGCGCGCCGCTCACGACCGGCGTGACGGGCGCATACACCCGCGCCGGCTACGCGCAATACACGCGGCTGCGCGATGCCGCGCTCGCCGATGTGGCGAAGGACGCCTGGGTGCTCGGCCGCGACGAGGCCGCGCTCACGGCCGGCGGCGTCGCCGCGTTGCGCGCCGCGCTCGACGAGCGCTATTTCGACGCCTATATCCACGCATGGGACAGCCTGCTCGACGATGTGACCGTCGTGCCCGTCACCGGTCTCGCCGATGGCGCGCGCGTCGCGAACGCCCTTTCCGCGCCCGATTCGCCGCTCAGGAAACTCATCGTCGCGGCGGCGCGCGAGACGACGCTCGCCGCGAACGCGACGACGCGCGTCGACGCGCACTTTCAGCCGTTGCACGAGCTCGCGGGCAAGCCGGGCGATGCTGCGGCGCTGGATCGCGCGTTCGCGCCGCTCAGGGACGCCGCCGTCTATCTCGACGCCGCCGATGGCGCGCGCAGAATGGGCCAGCCCGCGCCCGCCGGCGACGCGCTCGGCAAGCTGAGGCTCGCGAGTCAGACGGCCCCGTCTCCGCTCACGCCCGTTGCGGCATCGCTCGCCACGGCGGGCGCGGCGCTCGTGGAAGGCGGCGAGCACGCGCGCCTCGATGCGCAATGGAACGCGAGCGCCGGGCCGTTGTGCCGCCGCGCGCTCGATGGCCGCTATCCGTTCGTGCACGCATCGACGCGCGACGTCGCCGCCGACGATTTCGGCAAGCTGTTCGCGCCGGGCGGTCTCATCGACGATTTCTTCCAGAAGAACCTTGCCGCGCTCGTCGATACGAGCGCTCCGGTGTGGCAATGGCGCGCCGGCACGCCGCCCGCGGGCATGCCGCGCGACGCGCTCGCGCAGTTTCAGCGCGCCGCGCAGATCCGCGATGCGTTTTTTCACGACGGCAGCCGCGACATGTCGATCCGCTTTCGCATGAAGGCGCTTTCCTTCGATCCCACCGTGACGCAAGTGAACCTCGACATCGACGGGCAGCAACTCGCGCTCAGGCAGGACGGCCTCCAGTCGATGCTGCTGCAATGGCCGAGCGGCAAAAACACGGGCCGCGCGAGCGCGCAGTTCGATCCGGCTTCCGCGACGCAGGCCGGCCCGCTCGATGCAAGCGGTCCGTGGGCGTTGCTGCATCTGATCGACGCGGGCAGGCTCGACGCCACCGCGCAGCCGGACCGCTACCGGCTCACGCTCGATTCCGCCGGACGCAAGGCCGTGATCGAACTGGACGCGACGAGCGTCGTCAATCCCTTCCGGCGCGCGCCGCTCGAACAGTTTCGTTGTCCGGAGCATCTGTGATGCGCTCGCCGGGCGTCGCCGGATGCTTCGGCAAGCTGCGCGGCAACGGCGATTTCGTGACGCGGCGCTTGCCGGCGTGCTTCGTCGAGCCCTGGGACGCGATGTTGCAGGCGGGCCTGCTCGCGGGTCGCGCGGCGCGCGGGCGTGCATGGCTCGATGAATATCTGGTCGCGCCGCTGTGGTGTTTCGCGCTCGGCGGCGATGTGCTGGGGGCGAGCGGATGGGCGGGCGTGCTGATGCCGAGCGTCGACAGCGCGGGCCGTCACTTCCCGCTTACCGTCGCCGCACCCGTCGAGCCGCAAGCCTGGCCGACGTGGCGCGCGCACGCGCACGCGTGGTTCGCGTGTTGCAGCGTGCTCGCGCTCGCGACGCTCGAAAAGGGCGCGTGTCTCGCGGATTTCGATGCCGGATTGAGCGCGCTCGCGCACGCGGATGACGCGTGCGGCGTTTCGATGCCGCCGCATGCCGGCGCGCGGGGAATGAGCCATTGGTGGCACGCGACATCGGCGCGCGAGAGCATCGGACTTCCCGATGCCGCGTTCGTCGCCGCGCTATTCGACAGTGCCGGGCGCGGCGCGGACTAAGCGCCGTCGAAACACGCGATGACCGCCGTGATGTTGTCCTTGCCGCCCGCATCGAGCGCGAGCGCCAGCAGACGCGCGCATGCATCGCCGATGGCGTGCGGCTTCGTCGACCCGAGCGCCGCCTCGATCTCGCGATGCGGGACCTCGCCGTGCAAGCCGTCGCTGCACAGCAGATAGCGGTCGCCGGGCAGCCACGCATGCGCCTCCACGACGGGCGCGATCGACGGCAGCGGCCCGAGCGCCTGCAGCAGCACGTTGCGCGGCGGAAGGTGCTCGATGGCGCCGTGCTCCAGCGCCTGCTGATAAAGCGTCTGGTCACGCGACAGTTGTACCAGTGCGCCGTCGCGATAGCGGTAGAGCCGGCTGTCGCCGACGTGAAGCGAGATCAGTTGCGCCGAGCCGCGCGGATGCCAGATGCCCGTCAGCGTGGTGCCCATCGCGCGACGCGCGAGGCCCTCGCGCAGGTTCATCGCGTGGAGGGTCGCGTTGGCGTGGTCGAGCGCGTCGGCGGCGGCGCGCATCGCGCATGCGGAAGCGTCGTGGACGGTCGCCTCGGGATCGCCGGCGAGCGTGGCATCGGCGTGCGCGCACGGCAGCGCCTCTGCTGCGAGGCGCGCGACGATGCAGTCGAGCGCGGCGGCGCTGGCGCGCGCGCCGCACGCGTGACCGCCCATGCCGTCCGCGACCGCGACGAGGTTCAACGCCGGATCGATCAGAAAGCGGTCCTGATTCTCGCGGCGCACGCGCCCCGCATCGGTCAGGCCGGATGCCGAGCAGGCCGCGAGGCGGATCGGTGCGGGGCGGGCGAGCGTGTCGGAATCCATCGGTCGTGCTCCGTGTGATGCGTGTCGTTACAGTCCGACGTCGCGCTCGAAACGCGCGCGGTCGGCTTCGTTGGAAATCGCCGCTGCGAGCCGCTCGTGCAGCACGCGCAGGCTGGCTGCGCGCGACGCCTCGCGTTTCGCGACGATATTCGCGATCGGGCCGAGATAGGCGGCGAGCCTGAGCGCGGCGGCCTGCACCTCTTGCGCGTCGAGCGATGAACAAAGCGTCGGTCCGCGCGACGTGCCCGCGCCGGACCCGTCCGCGAACGCGGCGATGAATTCCGCGCGGCCCTTGTCGGAGGGAATATGCGGCGCGAGCAGCGCGATGAGCGCGGACAGGTCCGGCGCATCGGCGATACGCGCCGCCGCGCGCCGCACGAGCAGACGCGCCACCGGCCCGATCTGCGCGGCGAGCCGGGTCTCGACCGGCGCGAGCATGGCGCCGGGCCACATCGTCAGCGAGGGCAGCGAGTCGCCGCGCCACGAGCCCGTTCCCGACGCGAGCGGGGCGGCGGGCGTCATCGGCTGCGCTTCGAGAAGCGTGCGGTCGTCGTCGGTTGCGAGGGGCGCGGCCGGTTGCGCGCCGCGCATCGCATCGTCGAGTGCGCGCCATAGCGCATGCGCCGTCTGGTAGCGCGCATCGGGGCGGCGCGACAGTGCGCGCATCAGCACGTCGTCGCAGGCCGGCGGCAGCGCCGGATTGCAGGCAGAGGGCGTGCGCGGCGTGTCGTGCATGACCTGCCGCATGACCTCGGCTTGCGATGCGCCCGCGAACGGACGGCATCCCGTCAACATCTGATAGAGCACGATCGCGGCGGAAAAAAGATCGGAGCGCCCGTCGACGGGGTCGCCCGTGAACTGCTCCGGCGACATGTAGCTCGGCGTGCCGATCATCGCCCCCGACAGCGTCAGCGTGGACGATTCGACATGCGCGACGCCGAAGTCGGCGACTTTCAGCCGGCCTTGCGCGCTCACGAGCAGATTCGCCGGCTTGATGTCGCGATGCACGACGCCGTGCTCGTGCGCGAATCCGAGCGCGGCGAGCAATTGCGCGAACCAGTCGAGCGCGGTCGCGAGTTCGAGCGCGCGGCCCGCGTCGAGCCGTGGCTTCAGTCCCTGGCCGCTCACGAGCTCCATCGCGATCCAGGCGGTGTCCGCGGTCTCGCCGTAGTCGTACACGGCGACGATATGCGGATGCGCGAGCCGCCCGGCCGCCTGCGCCTCGTTGCGCAAACGCGCCATCAGGCTGTGCCGCTCGCCGCTCTCGAACAATTCGTGGCGCACCGTCTTCAGCGCGACATGCCGCTCGATGACCGGATCGAACGCGCGATAGACGATGCCCATCGCGCCGGCGCCCAGCATCGACTCGATGCGGTACTTGCTCAGTTGCGCGATGCGGGGCGGGTCCGACGCGGCGGCTGTCACCTCATGCCTCGATCATCTTGAAGGCTTCGACGAGACTCGTCTTCATGCGCGCGAACGAGGCGGCGAGCGAAGCGATCTCGTCGCGGCCGCGCTCGCTGAAGTCCGCGCCGTCGAGCTGGCCGAGACTCGCCTGATCGGCGGCGCGCGAGAGCGCACGGATGCGCCGCGTGACGAGCAGATGAACCATCACGTTCAGCGCGATCAGCAGCAGCACGAACACCGCGAAGAGCGACGCGAGGAAGGTGCGCAGCACGGCGTCGCTGCGCGCGACCGGCAGCGCCATCGGCACCGACACGAAATCCGCGCCGATGACTTCGTGCATCGCCCAGTTGAAGCCGTTGTCGGGGCCGTACTTGTCGATGAGCGTCTTCGGCGCGCGCGACGGCACGCTGTGGCATTCCATGCACGCGGCGTCGTTGATGCGGTTCGGCCGCGCGATATAGAGGTTCTGCCCCGACGGCGTGTCGCGCAGGCCGACGATCTCCTTGAGCTCGGGCTTGTCGTGCAGATGCCGGATCACGTCCGTTTCCCAGTCCGACGGACGGTCGCGCGGATTGGTCGGATTCAGCATCGTCGAGCGATACGAGTAGCCGGCAAGGCGTTTTTCCAGCGTCATCAGCGTTTCGACCGCCGAAAACGCCGGCACCGACTGCGGCACGAAACTGTATTTGAGCTGCGTCTGCAGGAGCGGCGTGACCTGCGTCGCGGTGTAGCTCTGCGCCGCGCTCGCGGCTTCCATCAGGACGCGCGCATTCTGCACGGTCTCGTCGATGGCCGCGCGCCGCAGCAATTCGCGCGCGGCGAATCCGGCCGACACGAAGCCGACGACGAACACCGCGAGAAACACCAGATTGAACTTGACGGCGAGCGACAGTCTCATGACTCCACCTCGGTTGATTGAGCACGCGCGGGCACGACTGCGCCACGGCGCGGCATGGGGGAAGGCGGACACAGCACGCGCCGCCATTCGGGCAGCGTGCGCAGGTTCTGCCGCACTTGCGAGCGGAACGGCTCGGTGAGCGCCAGCGGCCGGAATCGCGCGACGAAGCCGCTGCGGATGCCGAGCGGCGCGGACAGCCAGTCGGCGAGATCGGCGAAGGTCGCCGGGCGGCCCTGGGACATCACGATGCGCTTCGCCTTCGCGGATGCGCGGACCGGCGCGAGCGGATCGCGGAACGGCCGTGGCATCGCGGAGATGAAGGGCTGCGCCGGGCGCGCGCTCACATCGAGCGGCTTGCCGGCGGCGCGCTCGGCGTAATGTTCGCCGTCGAGCGGCCGGCGATCGTCCGCATGACCGGGCAGGGCGAGCGTCATGCCGCCCGTTTCGATGAAGAGCGAGGTCGTGTCGCGGCTTGCATGCAGCACGGCGGCGCCGTCGCGCATGGCGGCGTCGAGCGCGGCGGTGTGAATCGATAAGGAATCCGTGGTAATCGGCTGCGTGCGTGCGATCTTGACCCAGCCCGAGAGCAGCGCAAGCGCATCGCCGCCCGGCGCGGCCTCGATGCCGATGCGCGTGTCCGGGCCGAGCGCGACGGTCGTGCCATCGGCTTCGAGTTGTGCGCCGCCTTGGGCCGGGGTGGCGAGCAGATCGCCTGGCTCCAGCGCGACGGGCGCATCGACGTCGAATACCGTCGTCGCGCGAATCAGCGTGACGGTTCCTTCCGGCATCAGGATGAACTGGCCCGCACGCGCGCCCGGAAGCGCGCACAGACACGCAAGGGCGAAGCCGATGCGCAGAGCTTGAAACAGGGGGCGGGCGTTCATCGCGGTCGATGCCTCTAAACGTGGAGGGATTGCGACGAAAACAGCCGGGCGCCGGCTTCTATTCCAAAGAAATTTTTGTGTGCCCGCTGGAATGAATCGGGGCGGCACGGTGTTCGCGAACGGAAAACAGAAAGCGCCTTCGCGAACGCGAAGGCGCAGGATGGTTCGCGCGAAAGGCCGCTATCCGTTCAGAAAGCCGAGAACGGCCTTGCGCAGTTTGAGGTCCCAGGTCTGCACTTCCGTGTGGCTTTCGGCGAGCGTGAGGAGGCCCTTGATCGTCGCATCGTCCGATTTGAACGCGAATCCCGCATCGCCCAGATAGCCCGATCCCCAGACCTTGAGGTTGTCGACATACTTGCAGCCGGCCGTGAATTCCGCCTGCGTGACGATGGTTTCGTCGTCCTTGAACATCGCGAGGAAATGCATCTTGTCGCCGCAAATGCCGGAATTGAGGGCGAGCACCGAAAGCGCGGGTATCGGCACGGCGTAGCGCTTGAACCAGCTGTTGAAGGCGATCGGCCGCGTGTGCAGCGCATCACGTTGCATGCGCGCGTCCCAGTACGATTTCGCCTGCTGGCAGAAGCGCTTGATGCGCTTGATCTCGACGATCTTCCAGATCACCTTCGCGAGCGTTTCCATGATGGAGACGACGGCATCCACGATGGTCGACGCGCCCTGGCTCGCGAACTGCAGGCCGAGGCTCGCGCCGCCCTTGACCATGTCGTAGACGCCCGCGCCGATGCTCAGTTTCATCGCGCGCCGGATCGCCTCGACGATGGTGCCGGGGTGGCCCGCGATCAACTCGACATCGCGCCCCTGCACCCATTCGCGATACTTGGTGATGCTGGCGTCGACCGTATTGGCGATGCCCTTCGCGAGATCGAGGCCCGCGCCGATGAGCGGCGCGAGGGTCGCGAGCAGCTTGTCGCACAGAAAGTCGACGAGCTTGCGCAAGAGACCGGGCATCGTGTCGAGCGCGAAGCCGGCCGGATCGTTGCGGATATCCGCGACCTTTTCGCGGATCATGTCCCAGAGCTTTTTCGCGCCTTCCTCGACCTTGGCGCGAATGGCTTCATAAAGACGCCGCGCGGCGCTGCTCAACGCGGGCAGTGTGATACCGGAGGCCATGAGCTGGCCGGAGCTCACGAGCGTGGGTTCCTTGCGCTTGCTGATCTTTTTCTGCACCTGTTCCAGCGCGACCGACGCGGACTTCTGCACGAGACTGTTGTCGAGCACGTCGCCGGCGATCGATGCCGCGTCGTTGCTGTCCGGCGCGAAGCCGAGACCCGCGTGGGTGATATCGAACGCGCCTTCCAGCAGCACCTGGAACGTGTCGTCCTCGATCTCCATGTTGCCGAACAGATACAGCACGCCGAGCCGCGAGTTGATGAGCGCCGGCGTCATGAAGTCCTGCGCGCCGGCCGCGGCGTCGGTGTCGCCCTTGCCGCGCAGTTGCTGATCGAGCAGCGTGAAATAACTCGAACCGTTGCGCGAGGCGTCCTTCCAGGCATCGCCGGGGCCGATCGAGTCCTGCCAGAATTCGAACGCGCTGACCAGCAGATGGAATTGATGCACCGTGCGATCGCGATGGTAGAGCAGGATCTGCTCGTCGAGATTCTTCAGTGCCGAATTGCGCACCTGAAGCAGCGCGGACGTTCCTCGCAGCCATTCGTCGTAGAGAACGATGTCGGGCAGACGGGCGTAAGCGTAGGTCATGGATGGGTCTCCTCGGCCTGAATGGATCGATGGCTGCGCCGCATGCGTCCTAGCACCACGCGATGTCGCTGAGTTTCACGTAGTGCGTTTCGATCAGGCGGCCGCTGCGGCTGCGCAGGTCCACGCGATAGATGCAGCCGAAGCTGAAGAAGCTCTGGTCAAGGACGTAGATTGCACGGTGCATGATTCCTCCTGCGTGGCCGGTTCGCCGGACGACTCGAGCCGTTCTGGGTCGCCGCGGGTTGCCGCGACCGTCGAAAGCAAAACAACGCAGGGTGGAGGTTTGTTCCGCGCGCAGGCGGCAATTTATTTGTGCGGGGAGGGGGGAATAAAAGCGTTGCTGGAGTGTCCGTTCCGGGGACGGGCCGCTCGCGTTTCGCGAAGAAGATCACGGCCTGAAACCCGTACAACTCGGCCGGACTATCGACGAGTATCTGCGGCGAGTCTCGTCGCCATTCACCAGCCGCATCGTCGAGTCGAGCTTTTTCCCGTGTTCGAGTCGGTTGCCTGTCATCGCTTGATACGCAACTAATGGTCTGCCGCACACGTCGCCGTTGATGACCGGTGCGATCTCCGGGGCATGCAGTGCGATGAACACACGCAACAGCGCGGCGACCAGTTGTTCGCGTGCGTCCAACACACGGGCGGTCCGAGGCGCAGGCAAGCGCGCCTTTGACATGCGGGCGGGCCCGTGAATCAAGGCCCGGGCGCATTCATGCGCGTGCTCGCGGATATTGGCATGGGCCTTGCAAAAATCGGAACGAGCATGTGCCGTGCTCATTCAGATATCACGACCTTTCGCACTCGTTTAAGCCCGGAGAAACATCATGAAGACCATTCTCGTCATCGCCGACATTCCGCACGATCCGCTCGCGCAAAGCGACGAAGCCACGCTCACGCATGCGCAGATGAAGCGCATCGTCGGCGGACGCGGTGTCGTCGCCACGGTCGATGGCGGTCCCGCCACGACGACCATCGATGATTTCGGCCTCAACAACGCCATCTGGGAAGGGCGAATCTCCGGTCCGATGATCAACTAAGACGCATCCCGCCGTATGCGCCGGTGTCCGCTCGCGCGAGCGGGCAGGGGACACCGGCGTTTCGCGAATCAAAGGGTCGTCTTCGACAAGCAGCGCACGGAGATTCTCGCGTTTCGAGCGGACGCGTTTGCGCCGATTCACAGCGCGCCTGCAATGCGCTAGATTCTTCGCCGAATCCCTCCCGCCGAATCATGTCAATTTAGACACATTGTGTGAATGTGGCTATAAATCAATGACTTAGTTGATTTAAGCGTGCGCCGCGCTTATTGTTGGGCTCTCGGCAATTCTTCGCGCTGTTTCCACTGATCGACGCTTGCAGTCCGCGTCGCGGTCTCCTTTTTCCTCACTGTTTGAACTGCCCTCGGCTCGTCCGATGCACGGCGGCGGGAATCGCATTCCCCGACGAAGTGAGGAATGCCGGCGCGATGCCAGCCCTTCACCTTCGACATGCCAGACAACGATTACGCTTTCATCCCGCCGTTTGCTTTTCATCCGCTCGCGCGACTCGTCGCGCTCGTCACCGCCGCCGCCTTCGCGCTGTCCGCGTGCGGCGAAAAGTCCGCTGCCGCCGGCGTGCCGCCCGCAGCGAAGCCGCCCGAAGTCAGCGTGACGACCCTGAAGGCGCAGCGGATCGACATCGTGGACGATCTGTCCGGACGCCTTTCCTCGGTCGAAGTCGCCGACGTGCGCCCGCAGGTGGACGGCATCGTGACGAAGCGGCTCTTCGTCGAAGGCTCGACCGTGAAAGCCGGCCAGCCGCTCTATCAACTCGACGCGGCCAGCTATCAGGCTGCCTACGACACCGCGCTCGGCACGCTGCAGAAAGCGATCGCCACCTCGAAAGCCGCGGACGTCACCGCGAAGCGCTACCAGGAGCTGTTCAAGATCAAGAGCGTGAGCGCGCAGGACGTGGAGAACTACGTCGCCGCCGCCGACGAAGCGCGCGCGGAAATCGTCACCGATCGCGGTTCGCTCGAAACCGCGCGCGTGAATCTGGCGCGCACGCGCATCGTCGCGCCGATCGGCGGCAAGATCGGCAAGTCGGCGGTGACGGTCGGCGCGCTCGTCACGTCGGGGCAATCCACGGCGCTCACGACCATCCAGTCGATGGACACGCTCTATCTCGACGTCACCCGTTCCAGCACCGAAGCGCTGCGGCTCTCGAAGGCCATCGCGTCCGGCGTGCTGAAGCCCGGCGCGAGCAAGGTCACCGTGCAGACCGAAGACGGCGCGACCTACGCGCATGCGGGCACGCTGCTGTTCTCCGACGTCACGGTCGATCAGACCACCGGCTCGATCACGCTGCGCGCATCGATTCCCAATCCCGGGCATCAGCTTTTGCCGGGCATGTTCGTGCAGGCGCAACTCGACGAAGGCGAGCAGGATGCCATCCTCGTGCCGCAGACGCTCGTGAGCCGCGGTGCGGGCGGCACGTCGACGGTGCTGGTGGTGAACGCGCAGAACGTCGTCGAAAGCCGCAACGTCAGCGCCGATACCGCGCACGGCAACGACTGGATCGTGACGCGCGGCCTGCGCGCGGGCGAGCGCATCGCCACCGACAACCTGCAAACGGTCAGCGCGGGCATGAAGGTCTCGCCGGTCGAACGCGATGCCGACACGAAGCTCGCCAACGGAGACTGACCGCCGATGCTCTCCCGCTTCTTCATTCACCGGCCCGTGCTCGCGTGGGTCATCGCCATCGTCGTGATGCTGATCGGCGCGCTCTCGATCCGCACGCTTTCCGTCGAGCAATATCCGAACGTCGCGCCGCCTTCGATCCGCATCACCGCGACCTATCCGGGCGCCTCCGCCGATACCCTCGCCACCACGGTCACGCAGGTGATCGAGCAGGACATGACGGGTATCGACAATCTGATGTACATGTCCTCGACGAGCAGCTCGGCGGGCACCGCGACCATCACGCTCACGTTCAAGTCGGGCACCAACGCGGACGTCGCCGCGATGCAGGTGCAGAACAAGGTGCAGGAAGCGAACGCATCCTTGCCGAGCGCCGTGCAGCAGCAGGGCATTCAGGTCAGCAAGACCTCGGGCAACATTTTGATGGTGGTGTCGGTCACGTCCACCGACGGCCGCATGAACACGGTCGATCTGGGCAATCTGCTGGCGACGCGCGTGCAGGACTCGCTCACGCAGATCAGCGGCGTCGGGCAAGTGACGCTCTTCAGCGCGCAGCACTCGATGCGTGTCTGGCTCGATCCGGTCAGGCTGCGCAGCGTCGGCCTGATGCCGGGCGACGTGACGACCGCCATCGACAACCAGAACGCGCAACTTTCGGTCGGACAGATCGGCGGCGCGCCGCAGACGAAGACGCAGGCCATCAACGCGACCATCGTGACGCGCGGCTTTCTCAAGACCTCCGATGAGTTCGCGAACATTCTGCTGCGCGTGAATCAGGACGGTTCGCGCGTGTACCTGAAGGACGTCGGCACGGTCGAAGTCGGCGGCGACTCCTACGACATGACGTCGCGTCTGAACGGCAAGCCCGCCGCGGCAATGGGCATCATGCTCGCGAGCGGCGCGAACGCGCTCTCGGTCGCCAAGGCGGTGCGCGCACAACTCGCGGTGTTGCAGAAGCAGATGCCGGGCGGCGTGCAGCTCAGCGTGCCGCACGACACGACGCCCTTCGTTTCCGCATCCATCTCAGAGGTCATCACGACGCTGTTCGAAGCCGTCGTGCTCGTGTTCCTCGTGATGTATCTGTTCCTCGGCAATCTGCGTGCGACGCTGATCCCGACCATCGTCGTGCCGGTCGCGTTGCTCGGCACCTTCGCGCTGATCGCCGCGGTCGGCTTCACCATCAACGTGCTGTCGCTGTTCGCGCTGGTGCTGGCCATCGGTCTGCTGGTGGACGACGCGATCGTCGTGGTCGAGAACGTGGAGCGGTTGCTCAGCGAAGGCATGTCTCCGCGCGAAGCCACCATCAAGGCGATGGGCGAGATCGGCGGCGCGCTGATCGGCGTCACCGCCGTGCTGACGGCCGTGTTCATTCCGATGGCCTTCATGTCCGGCTCGACGGGCGAGATCTATCGACAGTTCTCGCTCACGATCACGTCGGCGATGGTGCTCTCGGTGCTGCTCGCGCTGACGCTCACGCCCGCGTTGTGCGCGACGCTGTTGCGCCCGGTCGATCCGCAACGCCGGCGACGCGGCTTCTTCGCGTGGTTCGAGCGCAAGTTCGAAGGCGGCACGCGTCGCTATGAGCGCGTGGTGACGCGTCTCGTCGCACGTCCGCTGCGCTGGATGGCCGCGTATGCCGCGATCTGCGGCGTGGCCGCGTTGCTGTACTGGCAGCTTCCGTCGTCGTTCCTGCCGGACGAGGATCAGGGCACGCTGATGACCATCATCAATCTGCCGGCCGGCAGTTCGAGCGTGCAGGCCAATGTGGTCGAAAAGCAGGTCGAGTCCTGGTTCATGGGGCGTTCCGATGTCGAAAACGTCGTCATGCTGGACGGCTTCAGCGTGTCGGGCAGCGGCCAGAACATGGCGATGGCCATGGTCAAGCTGAAAGACTGGAAGGAGCGCAAGGGGAAGGGCCACTCCGCGGCGGACATCGTCGCGGCCGCGAATGCGCACTTTCGCACCTTGCGTGCCGGGCAGGTATTCGTGATGAATCCGCCCGCCGTGCAAGGCCTCGGCAGTTACAGCGGCGTCGACTTCGAGCTCAAGGACATGGCCGGTCTCGGTCACGACCAGCTTCTCGCCGCCAGGAACAAGCTATTGGGTCTGGCCTCGAAGGACCACAAGATCAGCGGCATGCGGCCGGCCGGCATGGCCGACGTGCCTCAATACGCTGTCGATATCGATTATCTGAAGGCGTCGGCGCTCGGCGTCAGCGCATCGAATATCAACGACACGTTGCAGACCGCGTTCGGCTCGACCTACGTGAACAACTACGTGGACACCGGGCGCATTCAAAAGGTCTATGTACAGGCGCTGCCGCAGTACCGCATGATGCCGTCGGATATCGGCAAGTGGTTCGTGACATCGAGCAATACGTCCAATAGCAGTTCGAGTTCCGGCACGAGCACGACGAGTACAACGAGCACTACGACGACCAGCTACGACGGCAAGATGGTGCCGTTCTCCTCCTTTGCCTCCGGCCACTGGACGACCGGTTCTCCGCAGGTCGAACGCTACAACCGCAGCCTTGCGATGGAGATGACGGCGCAAAGCCCGCCGGGCGTCAGCAGCGGCGACACGATGAACGCTATCGAATCGCTCGTCGCGCAATTGCCGCAGGGCATTTCGATGGAATGGACCGGTCAGTCCTATCAGGAGAAACTCGCCGGCTCGCAAGCGACTTATCTCTATGCGCTGTCGCTGATCGTCGTGTTCCTGTGCCTCGCCGGCCTGTATGAGAGCTGGTCGGTGCCGTTCTCCGTGATTCTCGTCGTGCCGCTCGGCATCGTCGGCGCACTGGTTGCGGCGCATCTGCGCGGCTTCACCGATGACATCTATTTCAAAGTGGGCTTGCTGACGACCATCGGGCTTGCGACCAAGAACGCGATTCTGATCGTCGAGTACGCGAAGTCCTTGCACGAACGCGGCCATAGCGTGCGTCAGGCGGCGATCGAAGCGGCGCATCTGCGCTTGCGACCGATCGTGATGACGTCGCTCGCGTTCGGCTTCGGCGTGCTGCCCATGGCGTTCGCGAGCGGCGCGGGCGCGTCGAGCCGCGAGAGCCTCGGCAACGGCGTGCTCGGCGGCGTGATCGCCGCGACGCTTCTCGCCATCGTCTTCGTGCCCGTATTCTTCGTGCTGATTCGCGGCTTCGGACGTAAGAAGGAACAAGGAGCCGCCCATGAATAAGCGCTTCGCTGTCTGCCGCATCGTTGCGGCGACGTTGACTGTTTTTGCGCTCGGCGCGTGCACGCTCGCGCCTCACTATGAGCGTCCCGACGCGCCGATGCCCGCGTCGTATCCGCAGTACGAGTCCACGACCGCGCAGCAGAAGGCATCCGCCGACGCGCAAGCACCGGCCGCCGATGTGCTGTCCGACTGGCGCGCGTTCGTGCAGGACGCTTATCTGCGGCAGTTGATCGAGCTTGCCTTGAAGAACAACCGCGACCTGCGGCAAGCCGCGCTGAAGGTCGCGCAATACGAGGCCGAGTATCGGATCGTCCGCGCCGAGCTGGGGCCGTCGATCACCGCGACCGGGACGCATAGCGTCTCGCACCAGTCGGGCACGACGACGAAGTCCACCAGTCTCGAACTCGGCACGAGCGCGTGGGAAATCGACTTCTTCGGCCGCATCCGCAGCCTGAAGGATCAGGCGCTCGAGCAGTATCTGTCGACGGACGCCGCACGCCGCAGCACGCAGATCAGCCTGATCTCCACGACGGCGAGCGACTATCTGACATGGCTCTCGGATCGCGCCTTGCTGGACGTGACCGAGCGCACGGTCGCCTCGTATCGCGACACCTACGAGACGACGCTGCGTGCGGCGAACCTCGGCAGCGGCTCGATGGAAGACGTGCAGTCGGCGCGCACTTCGCTCACGAGCGCGATGTCGAGTCTGGCCGCCTACCGGCGCGCGGTGGAGCAGGACCGCAACAATCTGATCGCCGCGATCGGCTCTCCGTTGCCCGAAGGCTTCCCCGACGATCGCGCGTTGCCCGACGAGTCGCTCTTCGCCACGGTGCCCGAAGGCTTGCCCTCGACGTTGCTGACCGAGCGGCCCGACATCATCGAGGCGGAGCATACGTTGAAGTCGGCGAACGCGTATATCGGCGCGGCGCGCGCGGCGTTCTTTCCGAGCGTCTCGCTGACCGCGACGGGCGGCGTCGCGAGCAACGGACTCTCTTCGCTATTCAAGGCCGGCTCCGGCGCGTGGGCTTTCGAGCCATCGATCAGCGTGCCGATCTTCGAGTTCGGGAGTCTGCGCGCCACGCTCGACTCCGCGAAGATCTCGAAGAACATCTATATCGCAGCGTACGAAGGCACGATCCAGACGGCCTTCAAGGAAGTGTCCAACGCACTCGCGGCGCGGGCCACGTACGTCGATCAAACCGCAGCGGACGCGCAATATGTCGATGCCGCGCAGCAGTACTACGACATTGCCAATTCGCGCTATCGCGGCGGTCTCGACAGCTTTCTGACCTTGCTGACCGCGCAGCGAACGCTGTTCAGTGCGCAGACCCAGCTCGTGACGGACCGGGCCGCGCAACAAACCAACATGGTGACGCTTTATACCGCGTTGGGCGGCGGCTGGCGCAAGGACGCGGAAGCGTCGGAGACGGCTGCGAAATAGCGGGAAGGGGGCGAGCGGCGACGCCGACTTTCATTGCGAGTTTGGGGTTAGCAACTTCTACGGCTGGCGGGGTCTTGGTTCGCGGCCCCGGATTGGTTCGCACTGGATCGGGCGGTGCGGACGGTCGTTTTTCGCCGTCGACGTTGCCTGCGCGCAGCCGATCCGGGAGTGCTGCGCATCGGCGAGTGGCTGTCGACGTCGACGGAACCCGCAGTAGTCTGAGATCGGCCTTGATAGCAGCGCGGGCCGATGATCGGGCCAATTGTCTGATGAGAATCTTCGTGGATTTAAATTTACATAATCTTGATTATCAAAATTCTATG
>NZ_CAJMZL010000051.1:0-35606 GCF_905220305.1 Caballeronia sp. J97
CTACGATATCGAGACCGCCGCCCGGACGCTGGGAGAGTCTTATTTCGGCTATAACACCGGGCAGATCTGTCACAGCCTTACCCGTGTGATCGTACCGCGCGACAAACACGAATTGATGGTCCAGGCGCTGTCCGACGTCGCGGGAAAAATCGTGCTGGGCGACCCGTTCGAGGAAGAAACGACGTCGGGCCCGCTCGCAAGCGCTCGCCAGCGCGATACAGTCGAGCGATTTGTCGCCAAGGGTGTAGCGGAAGGCGCCTTGCTTGCGACGGGAGGCAGAAGACCGCCGCATATAAAACGTGGATTCTTCTTCGAACTGACCGTGTTTGGCAACGTCGATAACCGGTCGGCGATAGCTCAGGAGGAAATCTTCGGCCCGGTGCTCAGCGTTATTCCGGTCGACGACGAAGCAGACGCAATCCGTGTCGCCAATGACACGCCATTTGGTCTTAACGCGGCCGTCTTCACCAACGATCGAGAGCGAGCGATGCGGGTGGCCAGGCAACTCCGATCCGGCACGGTCGGACACAACGGTCCCCGCACCGATTTTTCAATCGGCTTCGGGGGCTTCAAACAGTCTGGAATCGGGCGAGAGGGTGGCATAGAGGGCTTGATGGCTTTCATGGAATCCAAGACGATCGTGATGGCCTGACGCCTGCAAGGTGGAAACGTAGCTATGTCCATCGAGGGTAAGTCATATGAAGACCGTTAGCATCAAAACACCGTACTGGGATATTGCGGCCGACGTTCATTTTCCTCCGGGCTTCAACGAAGCCGGGAAGTATCCTGCAATCATCAGTGCTCACCCGATCGGTAGCTGCAAGGAGCAGACGTCCGGCAACGTCTACGGTGAGGCGTTGGCCAAGGAAGGTTTCGTTGAACCGACGAACCCATCGCGCGGCGCGATCCGCCGCATTCTCGACCAACTCGCTGACCGAGCGGATGAGGTCCAGTGTGCCGACCCCGCAGATGTGCCTCATCACGCGCGGGACTGAACTGGTGCCGCGATGCTGGCGCTTCCTACGTACTGCCGGATCTTGCTGACGGTGAGCTCGTGCGTATGGGGCCCAAATGGCATTCAGACGCGAGCACGAATTCGCTTTACTACGCCTCGCGGTGACTTCTGCCGGGAAAGACGCGCGTATTCATCGACTTCGTGATTGAGAGCTTTCGGCAGCTCGGATATGCGCAAAGATTCGATGCGACAAAGGGCGAGCGCCCGATAACACGCACGCGCCAGGACGCATGATCCCACGCCAGGACGTCCCAAGGCGCGGGAGACGGAAAAAGGTCCTGCAAAAAAGCCGACAAACGCTTTTACCGCCGGGTTGCTGCGGCGGCTTTCCGGCCACATCGCATGCAGATGGAATCGGCCATAAGCGAACTCATGAAGTACAGGTTCGAGTTCGCGCCGTCGAACTTAAGGCGCGGCGATGTACGTCGTCGATATTCCGATTCTGGCACCCGCGGCCAACGTCGCGGCAATCGCGTTGCTAAGGTCGATAATAAAGCTGACGCAGGCGCGAACTCGACGTTCGCCGACTCGAATGGCGACATCCACGCCCTCCTTGATCAGGTCGACGTAGCGTTCGCTCAGGCGCAACTCGACGGTCCCTTTCGGATGCTGTCGGTAAAACGCCGGCAATGCGGGCGCGCGGATGTTCACGCCGGCGGATAACGGAGCTGTCACCTTGAGCGTTCCGCCCGGCTCCGCGCATGCAGCGGCGACGCCTTGCTCGATACGTTCCGCCTCGCGCAATAACCGCAGCGTGCGCTCCAGAAGGTCCCGCCCCTCCGGCGTCAGCGTCAGCAAGCGCGTAGTCCGGCTGAACAGCCTGAGTCCGAAGTGCCGCTCCAGCCGCTGGATGCCCTACTGCATGGAGCGCGCGGCGATTCCCTTCGCTTCATTGCTGCTCGAATCGATCGACAGCGCAGTGTTGGCATTTTGCCAGGCACACATGGCACGCTCCTGCACGACGCAACTGCGTGCCGCCTTCAAGGCCGCATTGCGAGCCCTCTCCCGCGACAGCAAATCCTGCTTGAGCCGGAGGGCTTCGGGATTGTCCGGCTGCAACGAAAGCGCCCAAGAAATGCCGGACCGCGCCAGTTGCAGGTTGTTTTTTTGGAGACCGTCCTGCGCTCGCGCGAGGGCAAGCGGCATCAACTTCTGATTTTTTTCAGCGGATGCCTTGTCACTCGGCGGCGGCGCTTCCGAGCTTGGGGCAATCGTCGGAACCTGCCGCATGGTCGGGGCCTGCGCGGGGTGAATCAAGTCGTTCGACGTCACCACGCCTCGCGCGCCGATCGATCTCGTCGGCTCTTCCTGCGTGTCATGATTCTGAATCCAGTACAAGAGCCCCGATCCGCCGGTGAGCACGAAGGCCACCGCAAACGTCAGCACTGCCCCCTTTTTCATGCCCCGACGACCGGTATTGCGGCGCGGCGGCGGATGGACCTCGTCGTCGGGATAAACGGCATCGTTCGATGCGAACGAGGATGCATTTTGCCGCGGCCACGGCGGCGGGTCAGGCGGACGATCAACACGCCCGTTCGGTGCGTCGTGCGCTGCCGCTCCGGGCTTCCTCGCGGCGGGTGCACGATCGCCGAACACAAACCGCGCAGGCGCACCGCAATGAGGACAGGACGAAATCGGCCACGGCACCTTGCCACCGCAGCGTGCGCATGTTCCCGTGACAATCGGGGCACGAACGCCTTGTTCGTCCATCTCAACTCTCCTCCTGGTAACAGTGCGAACGAAACGTCAGCCCAGAAAAGTGCTTGATGCGACGGGCACAGGTGGCCGCTCGCTCGATATGGAAGGGCTCTCTTCCCCGCAATGACGAGCCAGACTAGGGCTGATAGTCTAACATCTGGCGCCCTTCGGCGCGCGTCACGCCATTGACATGGAACGTTAGCGATAACGCGACGGCGCGTCTTAATGTCGGTATCCTTATCATTTACCGAGGGGCCAAGGAAGGTCCTTGGTCGGCGGCCAAGCCGAGCGCGTCGAAGTAGAGGTCGAATGAACGCACAACCGATTCGGCGATCAGCGGAGCGATGCCCGCGTAGTTGTTGTTCACGCAAGCGTCGTCCAGCGAATCGCAATAGGCTGCGCGATCCTCATTGCGGATAACAGCCGGGGGATAGCTCGACTTCATCAATTCGATATTCAGAAACAGGCGACCTGCTCTGCCGTTTTCGTCCACGAACGGATGGATCCTGACGAACCACGTATGAAGTTCCGCTGCGCGCTCAATGGGATGCATGTTCCCTGCTCCCGCATGCCACTCGAGAAGCGCCGCCAGTTCGGCCGGAAGATCCAGGAAGTCGGGCGGCGTGGTTCGCGCGTCGGCGATCGCCACGTTCACATGACGGTAGCGACACGCCTCCTCACTGACGCGGCGCTTCAGCACGGCGTTGTGAATGTTGCGGATCTGCTAGGTCGAGATTGGCTCGTTGTTTGCGATGATCTCCTCGATGTAGCGCATCGCGTTGGGACGGCCCATGGTCGAAGAGCTTTAAGCTTTCTACCGATCCGTACTTCGTCGAGAAGGTGCGCGATATTGTCGGCCTGTATCTGAGTCCGCCCACCAACGCCCTTGGTACTGTGTGTCGACGAGAAAAGCCAGTGCCAGGCACTTGAGCGCACGCAGCCAGTGTTGCCGATGGGTCCAGGCTATCTCGAAGGTGTGACGCACGACTATATCCGGCATTGCACAACAACCTTGTTTGCTGCGCTCAATGCAGTGACGGGCGAGGTCATCGCACAATGCAAGTCGCGTCACCGGCATCAGGAGTTTCTGGCCTTTTTGAAGCACGTTGATCAAGCAGTTCCCGAGGATCTTGACGTGCATCTGATTGTCGATAACTACGCTACGCATAAGCACCCCAAGGTCAAGGCATGGCTGGCGAAGCACACGCGTTATCACATGCACTTCACGTCGACCTATTCGAGCTGGCTCAATCAGGTGGAGCGCTGGTTTGGCCTGATCACGCAGCAGGCTATCCGGCGCGGCTCCTTCAGAAATGTACGCCAGCTCATTGCCAGCATTGAGCGCTATGTTGCGCAGTACAACCAGCACGACCGTCCGTTCGTCTGGACGGCAACCGCCGATTCCATCCTTCAGAAAGTGGCTCGGTTATGTAAAGCTATTTCTGGGGCGGGACACTAGACGTCTTTGGCTCGAAGTTGAGCGGGGAAAACCCAGATCGCGATCGCGGCGCAAAGCACGCACAAGGCGACGATCGTGTAGAGCGCAGGCGTCGTGCTTCCGGTCAGATCGCTAATACGGCCAACCATCACCGGGCTGACGATGCCGCCCAGTTGCCCGATGGAATTGATCAGCGCGATCCCGCCCGCAGCGCCAACACCGGTAACCACCTTCGGAGGGAGCGTCCAGAATGCCGGAATTGTCGTCAGCATGCCGGTGCCGAGCACGATCAGCGCCACGACCAGTGCGGCAGGGTTTTTGGCGAAGATGCCCGCGCCGAGAAAGCCTACCGCAGTGAGCAGCATGCATCCCGCGAATACCATGCGGCGGTTTCCCGTGCGATCACCCAGCTTGCCCATCGTAAGCATGCCGATACCGCCGAACAAATACGGAAGGGCCGTGAGCAGACCGATCATCGCCGGGTCTTTGATCCCCGACGAGCGAATCAGCTGCGGCATCCAGAAGTTCATTCCGTACGACGCGATCTGAACGAGGAAATACGCGAGCGCCAAGATCAGGAACGCCTTCGATTTCAACGCGCCGAGGAACGAATGGCTCTCCGCCTTCTTTGCGTCGGCATCGAGTTTCGAGCGCAACAAAGCCTTCTCGTCGTTCGTCAGCCAGTTTGCGTCTTCGACATGATCGTCAAAACGCCACAGCACGACGAATCCGAGCAGTACGCACGGCAAACCACCGATCAGGAAAATCCAGTGCCATGCGGCCATTCCCATCACACCTTCGAAGTGAGAGAGGATGAATCCTGACAACGGCGCACCGAGGACGCCTGAGAACGCAAGGGCAAGGAAAAGCAAGCCGCTGACACGGCCACGATGTTTCGCGGGAAACCACGTTGACAGATAGTAGAGTACGCCCGGTGCGAAGCCCGCTTCCATCGCGCCGATGATGAAGCGAGCAACGTAGAACTGCATTTCGCTGCGAACGAAGACCATGCACGCCGTGGCGATACCCCACGAGATCATAATGCGCGCGATCCATTTACGCGGTCCGACGCGAAAGAGAAAAAGGTTACTCGGGACTTCGCAGGCGACGTAGCCCACCACGAACAGGGCTGCACCCAGACCGTAGGCGGTGTCGCTTAATGCAAGCTCCTTCTGCAAATGAAACTTCGCGAAGCTGATGTTGATCCGATCAAACCATGCGAAAAGGTAGCAGATGATGATGAGCGGGATGACGCGTAGCTTGACCTTCAGCATGAGCGCTGATTCGGCATCGCGCATTTCCGCGCCTCCTTCCAATGCCTTGTTGATTTGCATGTGCTTCCCCTTATGTCTCTGGTAAAGGGTAGGTATCGCGGCGTTGATCCAAGGCCGCGTCCGAAACGACAAGTCCGGGTCAATGCCGGCTCGATGAGAGCGACTCAGTTCAAGCGCGCAGGCCCGCAATTATTCTTTGCGTTCTCGTTTCCGGCGGACTGTTCTGCACGCAACTGCGTCGCTATCTGTATTGACGGTTCATGATTGTCTCCATTTCGCTTTTCTAATAGCGGTGCGATGCACCGGTCGTTGACGGACGGAGAAGCGACACCCACCCGGTTCCGGGCAGGTGGGTCGTATTACTCGGTGAAGTTGGCTTCGCGCGCCTTGATGATCGCGACTACCGTGTCATTCACAGGAGTCGGTACGTCGTACTTCCTGCCTTCGCGGGAGATCGATCCGTTGATGGCTTCGACTTCACCGCGGCGACCGAGGTTGTAGTCGAGCAGCATCGAGGGGCGAGCGTTCGGAATCTTGCTGCCGAGCTTGCGGATATGTTCGATCGGATCGCCCACGTCGAGACGAATACCAGCGGCCTTTGCCACCGCAATCGCTTCCTCTGCCGCGCCCTTCGCTACGCTCCACGCGCTCGGGTTCGCCATCACTTCGCCAATCGTCATCCCTGTCGCACATGTGGTGCCCGAGAATGCGACGTTCATGATGAGTTTTTCCCAAACCATCTGGTCGATGTCTTCGAAGATCGCAACCTTGAAACCCGACGAGCGCCAGATTTCGGCGGATGCTTCGAGGTCATCGCGCGACAGGCCGCGATACGCGCCGAAGCGGATCATCTCCATGCCGTTGTGATGGGCATGGCCGGGAGCCCGAATCGAAGCGCCAAAGCCACCGACCACACCCACTGCGATCCGGTTCTCGCCGAGAATCGCCGCTGCCTTTTCCGCAGAACCCAAACCGTTCTGGATGGTCTGCACGACGGTCTTCGGGCCAAGAAGCTGCTCCGATGCACGTGCAGCCGCTTCGACGTCGAACGCCTTCGTCGCGATAATGACGAGATCGCATTCGCCGATGCCATCGGTGGTCGTGCTGGCGTGAATCGGCACCGTCCGGTCGCCGCTCGCGCCTTCAACGCGCAGACCTTTTTCCTGCATCGCGGCCACGTGATCGGGCCACAGACAGATCGCATGGACTTCGTGGCCGGCGCTCACCATCAGGCCGGCGTACACGGAGCCCATGGCTCCGCTGCCTACAATCGCTACTTTTGCCATTTCCGTGGTCCTTAGTTGCTGAGCACGGAGACGATTGCCTTCGTGACGCTTTCCGTGTTGCCGTCGCCGCCGATATCGGGCGTGCGCGGGCCGTCTTGCAGAACCTTGGCCGTTGCTTTGCGGATTGCAGCAGCAACCTTCTCGCAACGCGGATCATTGTTCTGCTGAGCAATCCATTCGAGCATCATTGCGGCGGACAGGATCGTCGCGACCGGGTTGGCCACGCCCTTGCCAGCGATGTCCGGTGCGCTGCCGTGGCTCGGTTGGAAAATCCCGTGCTGCAGGCTCACGTCGCCCGACGGAGCGACGCCGAGGCCGCCAACGACACCTGCGGCGATTTCCGAGGTGATATCGCCAAAGACGTTTTCGGTGACCACCACGTCATAGCGTTCCGGGTTCGTGACGAACATCATCGAACCTGCGTCAATGTAGATGCGAGCGGTGCCGATGTCGGGGTGACGCTCCGCGACTTCATCGAACACTTTGCGCAGGAAAGCGTTGCTGCGCAGCACGTTCGACTTGTCCAGCAGCGTGACGTGACCCGGTGTGCCATGCGCCGCGCGGCGCTGCTTGGCCTGCTCGAAGGCCACTTCGAACAGCTTTTCGCTGGTGGCGCGGGTGATCGTCAGGCGATCGCTGACGGCTTCGTTGCTCGGTTCCTGTTCGTCGTGGCGGCCAGCGAACAGGCCTTCCGTGGTTTCACGGATCACGAGCATATTCACCTTGTTGGCTTTCACACGCGTCGGCACGCCGGGGAACAGTTCGCACGGGCGCAGGCTCGCGAACAGGCCATAGCGTTCGCGAAGATCGATTTGCGGCGCAATCTCGGTGCCGTCGGCCTTGCGAACAGTGGGCAGCCCCATCGCACCCAGGAGAACCGCGTCTGCCTCGCCAACCGCGATCGCGTCGGCTTCGGACATGGATTCGCCGGTGCGCTGATAGAGGCCGGCGCCCGCATCGTAGGCGGTGTACTTCAGTTCGAGGCTTTCGTTGGCGGCAGCCGCCTTCAGGACGCGGACCGCAGCGTCAACCACCTCAGGACCGATACCGTCGCCCGGCAGGAGGGCGATTTCGTATTGCGCCTTGCTCATCTCGTGTCTCCAGATTTAACCGGCGCCGTCGCGGTGCCGTTGGGTCAAATAATGGAGAACTACGCCCGAGCTGAGAATTATTAGTTGGCTAGCCAGCCGTAACGAACCGTTATGGCTGCCTCAAGCCCCGCGCCGCACGGCTGCGCGGGCCTGAAGGTGCGCGACAAGGCTCTCAGCCGCTGGCGAGAGGGCTTCGCGACTACGAATCGCGATGCCGAGGCGACGGTGCGCCCACGATTCGTCGAGGGGCACTTCAGTGATTCCCAAGCGCTTGACGAACAGTTTCGTCAGGTTCCGAGGCGCGATTGCAATGCCGAGGCCGGATGAGACCATCAGACACAGAGCGTCGTAGCCGGTCACCTGAATCCGGAGCCGAAAATCCTTTTGCAGCCGATTGGCGATCTGGGTGAGCTGCGTGTTGATCGCACTTCCGGTACGCAGGCCGACGAAATCCCACGACAGAGCTTCCTCGAACCGAATGTTCTTTCTGCCCGCTAGCGCGTGGTCACGTCGAACGACGACCGCCAATTCGTCTTCCTCGTAGGGCAGCGTCTCGACGTTTTCAGCGTGAGGCTCGAAGGTAAAGATCCCAACGTCTGCGGCGTTCTCAGCGACGGATCGCAGTGTGACCAGGCTGTTGCGTTCCTCGAGCCGGATCTCGACCGCCGGATGGTCTGCCAGGAAAGTCGCAAGGTCGTCCGGGAGGAACTGGGTGATCGCCGAGATATTCGAGAAAACCCGCACTTGACCGCGCGTGCCCGAGGCGTAGTCGAGCATCTCAGTATGGATGTCGTCGAGGTAGTTGACGGCGCGGCGCGCAAGATTTAGCAACGCATACCCGGCAGCCGTCGGCTCGACGCCCTTGTGATGACGGGTCAGCAAGGTGGTCCGTAGCGTTTCCTCTAGCGCGCTAATGCGCTTGCTCACGGCCGGCGCGGCGATGTGCTCTCGTTCAGCCGCTGCCGCGATACTTCCCTCTTCGACCACGGCAATGAAGAAACTCAGGGAGACCGGATCAAGCTTCATCGCCGCATCTCTGATGTTCCGGTGCGTCTACGCTGCTCATTAGTTCACCTTTCTCTACGCATGGTCGAAGAAGTTTAACTGAACGCCTCTGCAGCCTGGATTGATGCTTCGCTGTCGTTCGCGATGCGGCGCAGTCCAACGCCGGCTTCGGGAACAGCGAACATGTCTTTTCGACCTGAGCCGCCGTCGAGCATCACGCAACCAGGATGACCGTTAGCGAAAGTGCTGCGGACGTCGCTGCGAAGACCGAGCCGTTGGCGCTCTCAGATCGCATTTCGCGGCCTCCCTGGTGAAGCGCCGCACAGGCATCGTGAAGATCAGCTTTGACTCGCCTCGTTCGCGTAATGATGTCTCACGTTAGTCCTGGCTACCGCAGAGCAAGACCCGCCGATTTTCATCGGCGCTGCGGCTTTGTCCATTGATTTGCGAACTCGCGAACAAGTCGTAAGCGTCGCTACGCCTCGCTTCTCGGCGGCAACTTTTGCGACCCGCATGGCGCAATCGAAACGACGTTCCGCCGCTGACTGCTTTCCATGATGAGATAGGCGTTCGCCATGTAGCCGCACCAGAAGGCGATGATGACGACGGCCAGGTACCCGCCCGTGTTCAAGACCGAGAGGTGCCGTTCTTTGGACAGAAACGTCGGGAGCCACGTCATGATGGCGTAATAGCCGCCATGGGAGCCGGTGCCCGAGACTGCGCCAATGAGCGTCGTCTTCAGAACCCGAGGCTGGAAGACCTGCGTGACTTGACGCCACATGGCGACTTTAGGCTCGCTACACTCGGGTGCGATGCGTGCGGGTTCGCGAAGGTTGCGTCGCACGTAGAGCACGAGAATCGCGGGGAGCAGGCCAACGCCGAACATCACACGCCACGCCGTGTCAGCGGGCAACCATGTGAAGGCCGCGGCGTACAGGAGCACCGCGCCACCCCAGCCGACGGCCCACGCGCTTTGGACGGCGCCCATCGCCTTGCCGCGGTTTTCCGGGCGGATGGTCTCGGCCATCAACACGGCTCCAGCAGCCTACTCGCCGCCGAACCCGAAGCCCTGCAATGCCTTCAGCGCGAGAAGTTGCGGAAAGCTCTGAGCAAGGCACAAAGAAACGTGAACCCCGAGAACTAAAGAATCGTAATTTGTAACGTTCGAACTCGCCCGAACTTGTCGGAGAGCGCGCCTGCCAGCCATCCTCCAGTGCAGAGGAAACCAACGTTACGGCGCTGATCGCGCCCGCCCGGGTGTGGTCAATTCCGTGGGCTGCAATGATGGCAGGGATCGCCAGCGTGAACATCTGGACATCGAGTGCATCGAGCCCCGCCCCGCGAAACATCCCCAAAAGGTCCGGCGCTCGATGCCCGTGCCTCGTTTGTACCAAGTGAACATTGCCGCCGCCCCGACTGATTCGTATCTTCATATATATGCCTATATGTGACCGGTCTAAAAGATACATTGGCGTTGTCTCTGCCGACTAACCCTCGGAGCGCGCGGTGATGTACATTTAGAGCTAGAGTTGTGGTTAACTATATGACTTATGAACATTGCTTCCTTTCCAGCCAAAGCCGACCTGCGCCTGCCGCGCTACCAGCTCATCCGCGATGACCTTGTGCGTCGGATCGCGAATGGGGAATGGACGCCCGAGCAAGCAATACCGACCGAGGCCGACCTCTGCGAGGCCTATGTCGTGTCGATTGGCACTTTGCGTAAAGCCATCGACCTACTGGTAACCGAAGGCGTTGTCACTCGCACGCAAGGAAAAGGCACGTTCGTGCGTCGACCACGCTTCGATTCGTCGCTTTTTCGTTTTTTTCGCTTTAAATCGGCCGAAGGACATTCCGTCCAGCCCACCGGCAAAGTTTTGAAGCGTGAGATTGTGAAGCCGGGCGAGGCGATTCGAGACGCGCTTTTATTGAAGCCGACAGAGAAGACCATACACTTGTCCCGGGTGCGGCTCATCGATTCGGAACCTGTTCTACGCGAGGAAATCTGGCTCGCTCGAAACCGCTTTGATGCGCTGGCGACACTTCCACTCGGCGACTTCGGGGACCTCATGTATCCCCTCTACGAGCGGGTTTGCCGCCAGATCGTGGCATCGGCCACTGAGACCCTGACGGTCGAACAGGCCGATAAAGAGGACGCCGCGACGCTTCGCGTGCACGTCGGCAGCCCCATCATCATGGTCAATCGGGTAGCGCTGGACTTCGCCGGAACGCCAATAGAATGGCGCACCACCCGGGGCGCCGCGACCGGTTTCCAGTACCAGGTAGAAATTCGGTAATCATCTCTGTCGAGTCCGTGGATTTTCGGACTCTTCGCCTGATACGACACACTCCCCCGTTGTGCGCGGCCCGTGTCCGCGCGCATGTTCATTCCCACCTGACCGACCCGCCGCTCACCTGCCGCGTATCAAGGATCTGACCTTGGACGGGCCGGCCCGCACCTGTGCTCCTCGGGTAACACCTCATATCTACCGAGGTCATCCAGAGATATAAAGATATATATGTTTGTATCTTTCGTCGCGACGGCATCGTCCTCGTCATGAGCGACCGGTGTATCAGACGACATCTCTAGAGGGACCATGGACACAATTCCGATTTCTGAAAAGCAGGTGATGAGAAAGATGGCGTGGCGGCTGATGCCCTTGCTCATCGTCATGTTCCTCATTGCGTTCATCGACCGCCAGAACGTCGGCTTCGCGAAACTTGAAATGGTGCAGGCTCTGGGGATGACGGAGGCGGCCTACGGTTTCGGCGCCTCACTTTTCTTCATCGGCTACCTGTTGTTCGAGGTGCCGAGCACGCTGGCACTCCATCGATTTGGCGCCCGCACATGGCTTGCGCGAATCATGATTACGTGGGGCATCATCACCGTCCTGCTCGCCTTTACAAAGTCGCTGCCGCTGTTTTACTTCTATCGGTTCGCGCTCGGCGTTGCTGAAGCAGGCTTTTATCCCGGCGTCATCTACTACCTCACGCAATGGTTCCCGCCAAGCTACCGCACGCGCGTGCTCGGGTTCTTTACGCTCGGCAGCGCACTGGCGAACATGCTCGGGTCACTTGTCGGTGGGCTTCTGCTTTCGCTCGGAGGCACTTGGGATTTGCAAGGTTGGCAGTGGGTGTTCATCGCAACCGGCGCTCCCGCCATCCTGATTGCCTTTGTCGCGCTGAAATATCTTCCGAATTCGGTGCAAGTCGCACCGTTCCTCTCGCAAGCGGAGAAAGACGTCGTACACGCCGCTTTCGCGCGGGAAGCGTCGACAGAAGCGAAAGCATCGCATCCCTGGGCTGCGTTCATCGATCCCAAAGTCCTCATGTTTGCCGCGACGTACATGCTGATGTCGACTTCGCTCTACGGTGTGACGTATTGGATGCCGACGCTGGTGAAAAGCTATGGCGTGTCGTCGACCGTCAACGGTCTCCTGAACATGATTCCCTGGGCACTGGCCGCGTTGCTCCTGCTTTGGCTGCCAGGCAAGTTGAAACGGGAGCGCGTGGTCCTGCGAGCCATGACCGTCGTTGCGGGTATCGGGGTCGTCTGCTTCGCATCGAGCCTGGTATTGCCTACCGTTTCCCTTCGGTTCATTGCGCTGTGCCTGGGCGGGGCTTGTATTCCCTTGCTCTACCCATGCTTCTGGTCGCTTCCTCCGCGCTTTTTCTCCGGTGCTCGTGCTGCCGCAAGTGTCGCGGCCATCAACTGCATCGGCAATCTTGGAGGTTTTTTTGGCCAAAACCTCATGCCGTATGTTGGCAAAGTTAGCCAGAGCCATACCGCGCCGATGCTTGTGCCCACCGCATGTCTTCTACTGCTCGCGATTGGAACGGCCATCGCGCGATCCGTTGGCGCCCGGCGGAAAGCGGCAGTGCCTGCCGCGCAGGCGGACCTAAGTCGACCATGACCTCTTCTGGTCTAGGTCAACGACTCGTCCTGGACCGAGGTCCGCGCCAACGCCGGGTCGCGCAGATCGAGCGCGCAGAGTTCATCGTCCTCGCCGCGACCAGGGGAAGGGCAAGAACTGCACTGCGGTATGAAAGGCGGCCGTGAGATGTACAGTCCGAGCCACGACGTTCATTGACACAGTGGTAAGCCTTGTTCGTGGCCCGGAGCACGCTTGCCTTGCATCGGAGCGCTCTCGGACTCAACCTGTCGTTAAAGTGACCGATATCATTCGCCGGTGAGCGGTGGGAAGTGGCCGAACCGACACTCGCCTCTCCAGCTCGAGATTGCCAGATTTCAAAGCGGCGCAGTCTTTCACACAGACCCTACGATGTCTGAGAATGCGAATGAAAATGCCGCGTGCCGACCGGCGGGACTGCCTCCTTACGGCATTGATAACCTTTGAACATCAATGCTTCCAAAAATCGCACTTCTCGTTTGGAGCGTCTTGAGCAAATATCGATGCTCAAGACGTTCATAAACGCATCGACAGAGAACGCATCGGAGACAGGCGCGAAGCGCAGAACAGCGTTTCGCCGCATTCCACGACGGGCCCCGTCACGGGCGCCGCCAACGGTCGCCGACGCGCATCTCGCATGACCCACCTCGCTACTCGAATCCTGCCGACGCTCTCGCACGCGTCCACGGCAGCGGTGCAACTCGCGCCTGCCGAAGCGAGCGGAATGAATACCCAGTACCTGCTTCATTCGTCATTGCCTTGAAATTCAGGAGACACTCACATGCAGATCACCGGAATGTTGCACGGCGCGCGGCTGCTGCAATTCGTCGGCTTCCCGTCCAGCGAAGTGCTGGGCCCTGGCGCGAGCGAAGAAGAGATCAAGTCGCTCATCGACCGGCACGGTCAGATATTCATCAAGCCCGTGTTCAAGGGCGGCGTCGGCAAGAAAGGCAAGGCCGGCCTCCTCGGCCGCGCCACCGATCTCAAGACGGCGCTTTTGGAGAAGGAGCGGCTGTACTTCGCCGAGCACGCAGTGGGGCATCTGAAGGCGAAAGCCAACGGCGTGACGTTCGAAGCGGGCGTGCCGGCCACGCACGAAGTCTATTTTTCGATCACCGATTCCACGCGCTTTCGCGCGCCGACGATGACGCTCTCGCACAAGGGCGGGATGGATATCGAGGAAGTCGATCCGAAGCACGTCGCGATGGTGCCGTTCGATGCGCTGACCGGACTGAAGGCGTTCGTCGTCGCGAATGCGTTGAGCGAGATCGGTGCGCCGCGCGAAATCATCTCACCGCTCGTGCAGCAATTGCCGAAGCTCTGGGAACTGTTTCACGACTTCGGCATGACGACGCTCGAACTCAACCCGATCCGCATGCGCGAGGACAAGAAGGGGCGTCTCACGCCCGTGGCCTGCGACTTCAAATGCGGATTCGATCGCGACGACCCGCGCTTCTCGCGTCTCGGCCTGCCCGCGCATCTGTTCGCCGCGGACTACTCGGATTTCGAGCAGGAGATCAATCAACTTCGCACGCATCAGGGCCAGAGCGACGTGTACGTGATCAACGAGCGCGGCACGATCCTCGCGCCCACGTTCGGCGGCGGCGCGAACTCGCTCGTCACGGAGATGCTGGGCGATGCGGCCATCATCTCGTCGGACTTCGGCGGCAATCCTCCCTACGAGAAGATGAAGGAAGTGGCGCGGATCTGCTTCAGGCACTGGCTCAGGCAGTCGAATGTGCTGTTCATCATCGGCGGGAAGTCGAACAACACCGACATCTACGAAACCCTGCGCGCGATGGCCGATGCGTTGCGCGAGCACTTCAGCGAACATGGACCGACGCCGCTCTATGTCGTCCTCGGACGCGGCGGCCCGAACCTGGTGCGCGGCATGTCCGCGCTGCGCGATACCTGCGATTCGCTCGGCCTGCCCTATCGTCTCTTCGGCTTCGACTCCGACATCAGCGAAGTGATCCAGTACGCGCGCCGAGCCGATGCGTGGATGCAGGCGGGCGGTCGCGCGCAGGTCGCGACGCGCATCGGCGCGCGCGATGCACAGTCGCAAACGGAAACGGCCTGAGGAGATCGACATGCACAAGCAAGGCAGCAGCCATTTCAAGTACTTCGTCGGCATCCAGTCGCTGGCGCAGATCGCCACGCGCGAAGATCGCGTATGCGTGCTCAACATTCTCGGCGGCGAATCGTCGGACGTGACGCCGGTGAGCCACGCTTTCTCGGGCGCGAACGTCGTCTTCGGCACCGCGCCGGGCAAGGGCGGACAGGTGCTCCCGACGCCCGCCGGCGACATCCCCGTTTATAACAACGTCCGGGAAGGTCTTGAAGCCGGGCACCGCTTCAACTGCGGCGTGGTTTATCTGCCGCCGTCGGCGGCGCGCGATGGCGTCGCCGAACTCATCCGCGTCAATCCCGGGCTGCGCAAGATCTTCATCATCACGGAGAAGATCGCGGTGCACGACGCCCGCGAAATTCGCGCGATGGGCCAGCAGGCTGGCATCGACATCTTCGGCGCGAACGGGCTGGGCGTCGCGGATTCGTGGCAGCGCGTGCGCATCGGCGGCGCGCTCGGCGGAGACGACCCGGGCGCGACCTTGCGCCAGGGATCGATCGCGATCTTTTCCAATTCGGGCGGCTTCAGCACGACGATCGCGCAGTATCTGCGCATGAGCGGCTGGGGCACCTCGACAGTCATCTCCAGCGGCAAGGACGTCTACATCCACTATGCGGCGCCGGAGTTCGCGTTTGCGCTTGCCAACGACGCGCGCAGCAAGGCCGCCGTGCTGTATTGCGAGCCGGGCGGATACTACGAGGCCGACGCGGATTTCACGAAGCCCGTGGTCGCCTGCGTGGTGGGCCGCTGGAAAAGCCGCCTCACGCGGGCGGTGGGACATGCGGGCGCAATGGCGGGCGGCGCAGACGATGCGCTCGCCAAAGAGCGCTGGTTCATGGAGAAGTTCGGCGTCGAACGGCTCTTCACGCCGGACGATCCTTGCTGCTCGTCCAAGGGCGCGGT
This sequence comes from Caballeronia sp. J97, assembly GCF_905220305.1. Taxonomy (NCBI): domain Bacteria; kingdom Pseudomonadati; phylum Pseudomonadota; class Betaproteobacteria; order Burkholderiales; family Burkholderiaceae; genus Caballeronia; species Caballeronia sp. J97. The sequence goes on from NZ_CAJMZL010000051.1 coordinate 15,747, forward strand.
CGTGACGAACATCGCGCATATTCCCGCCGCGCTCACGGCGGTGATGCGCGCGAACGCGACCATGCCCGACTTCGAACCCGAAGGCAGCCTGGCGCTCAAGCCGTGGTTCGGCTCGGATCAAGGGCTCGCGTTGCCCGGCGATCTCGCGTTGCCGGTCGTGAGAGCGGTCGCGCCTTACGACGAACAGGTCGCACGAGTCAACGGACAGATCGGCGCGATCCCGCCGCGACAGACCTTGAAGGACGCTTCCGGCGCATCGCAGATGGACGCGAAGACGCAGGTCAGCAGCTTGCACGGCGCATCGATGCTCGAAGCCGCGACGCATTCGTTCGAAGCGAATGTCTGTCTCGCGCTGCTGCACGAGTTCGGCGGATCCAACGACGAAAAGCTCGTCAACGTGGCGGTCGGCGCGGCGGTGAACCTGCACGGCACGGCCGAACTCGCCGCCGCACAGGCGGCGCGTGAAGCGGGCAACGCGCCCAACGCGGTGCTCGCGGCCGCTGCCGCGATCATCGGGCCGAAGCGCCAGCACGCGGCGCGCGACGCGGTCAGGCTGATGATCGATCGCTTCGCGGCGGCGAAGCTGGAAGACGCATTCGACGAGACTTTCGACATCGACACCGTCGATACCGCCGGCAGCGCGTCACTCTTTTCCGAAGAACCCGACCCGAAAGCCGAAGCCCTGCTCGCGGGTCTCGCCGCACGCGGCGTGCGTCCGGCGATGATCCGGTGGCTGACGCACGGCCCGTGCCATCCGCGCGCGGACGCCGTGCTCGCCGCGATTACGACGACGCTCGCCTGGGGGCCGCTCATGCGCAAGCGCATCTCGCGCCTGACGGCGGAAAGTCTGCCGTGGTGGACGACGCTGTTCGGCACGCTGATCGGCGCCTCGGCGGATACGTCGCGCCATCGCCCGGACGGGTTCGCGGACTTTTCCACGGAGGAATTGCTCGGCGAGCGCTCGCTGACGGACGTCGCTTTCGCGGCGCTGCTCGGTCTGAAACCATCCGGCGACGACCTGCTCGCGTTCAGGACCCTGACCGGGCTGCTGCTCACTAACGGACCCGGCGCGATCTCGGCGCAGGGCGCGAAGGGCGCGGTATCCGCCGACGGACCCGAGGGTCCCGAGCGCGTGCAACTGAACAAGGCGCTCGCGGGCTTTCTCACGCATACCGGCTTTGCGCACGGTGGCAACGGTTACGAGGGCATCGCGTTTCTCAATGACGCGTTTCGCGACAGTGATCTCGACGACCCCGCCGACGCCCGCCACGGCGTCGATCTCAACGCGCTCGCACGCCGCTCCGTCGAACGCTACGCGCAATACAAGGCGCGGCAAAAGCAGTCGGGCAGCCTCGACATCGCCAAGCTGCCGGGCGTGAATCACCCGGTTTTCAAGGACAAGCCGGTCAATCACGATCCGCGCGAGGTGTTCATCGCCGAACTGTATGAAGCGCGCGGCGAGTACAACGCGTTCCATGCGTACTACCGCGCGCTGGTTCAGGCATTGTTCGACGCGGGCGTGTCGCGCAACGTGTACTGCGTCAACGTCGACGCGGTGATTGCCGCGCTGCTTCTGAAGATGCTGTGGCAGCCGCTCAAGCGCGGTGAATTCAGCGAGGCGGATCTCGAAACCGCGGCCTTCACAATCTTTCTTTATCCGCGCATGCTCGGCTGCGCGGCGGAGATCGACGATCACCTCAACCGTGGCCGCAACATGGACACGCGCACGGCCGCCTCGCAGTGCCGTTTCGTGGCCTGAAGGCCGGCGCCGGCGGTGTACCGCCGGCGTCATCGATTGATAATCATTGAACATCAATCGTTCGAAAATTTGCACTTCTCGTTTCAGGCGGTTCGGGCCACCATTCGCGAAACCAAACATCCGCGGGCCCGCCGCGAATTTCAAGGATTCAGGAGACACTTCGATGCACTCTTCCCCTACCCGGCCGTCAGGACAGTCGAAGGCCGCGGCCGTATTTCGCGTGACGGCCGGAAACTTCCTGGAGCAGTTCGACTTCTTTCTGTTCGGCTTCTACGCCACGCAGATCGCCAACGTGTTTTTTCCGGCCGCGAGCGAATTCGCTTCGCTGATGATGACCTTCGCAGTCTTCGGCGCGGGCTTCCTGATGCGGCCGCTCGGCGCGATCATCCTCGGCGCGTATATCGACGACGTAGGCCGCCGCAGGGGGCTCATCGTCACGCTCTCGATCATGGCGAGCGGCACGATCCTGATCGCGTTCGTGCCGGGCTACGCCACGATCGGCCTTCTTGCGCCCGCCCTCGTCTTGCTGGGTCGTCTGTTGCAAGGATTTTCGGCGGGCGCCGAACTGGGCGGCGTGTCGGTGTATCTCGCCGAGATGGCCACGCCCGGCCGCAAGGGATTTTTCACGAGCTGGCAATCCGCGAGCCAGCAAGTGGCGATCGTCGTCGCCGCCGGGCTCGGCTTCGCGCTCAATCAGTGGCTGGACACGGGGGCGATCGCCGCGTGGGGATGGCGCGTGCCGTTCTTCGTCGGCTGCATGATCGTGCCGTTCATATTCATGCTGCGTCGCAATCTCGAGGAAACTGAGGAGTTCAAGGCGCGTCAGCATCGGCCGACCATGAAGGAAGTGTTCGCCACGCTGGCGCGAAACTGGTTCGTCGTGATTGCCGGGGTGATGCTCGTCGCGATGACCACCACGAGCTTCTATCTCATCACGGTCTATGCGCCGACTTTCGGCAAGACGGTCCTGCATCTGAGCACCGCCGACAGCCTGCTGGTGACGTTGTGCATCGGCGTGTCGAACTTCGTGTGGCTGCCGATCGGGGGCGCGCTCTCGGACCGCATCGGCCGTCGCCCTCTGCTGCTCGGCATGACCGTGCTCGCGATCGCGACCGCGTATCCGGCGCTGTCGTTTCTGGCTCACGCGCCGAGCTTCGTCAACATGCTGCTCGTGCTGCTGTGGCTTTCCTTCATGTACGGCATGTACAACGGCGCAATGGTCGTTGCACTGACGGAAGTGATGCCGGTCGAAGTGCGCGTCGCGGGCTTCTCGCTCGCTTACAGCCTCGCGACGGCCGTATTCGGCGGCTTCACGCCCGCCATCTCCACCGCGCTCATTCACTTCACCGGCGACAAGGCCGCGCCCGGCATCTGGATGAGCTTCGCCGCCGCGTGCGCGCTCTGCGCCACGTTCGCGCTGTACCGTCGTCGCGCGGTGACGCTGACGCCGGCGCACTGATCACGCAACCGGACCTGTCTTCATCCATGAAAAACCTGTTTCTGAAAATGTGCGGTGTGGCGCTCGTCGCGGCTTCGGTCGCGTCGGCGAACGTGCGGGCCGCCGATCTGCATGTCATGAGTTCGGGCGGCTTCACCGCGGCGTACAAGCTGCTAGGCCCCAAATTCACCTCCGCGACCGGCAACACGCTCGATACGGCGCTCGGCCCCTCGATGGGCAAATCCCCCGAAGCCATTCCCAACCGGCTCGACCGGGGCGAGCCCGCCGACGCCGTCATCATGGTCGGCTATGCACTGGACGATCTGATCAGGCAGGGCAAGGTCGTGCCGGGATCGCGCGTGGAGCTGGCGGATTCGCGCATCGGCATGGTCGTGCGCGACGGCGCGGCCAGGCCCGACATCGGATCGGCCGAAGCGCTCAGGCAGACTTTGCTGCATGCGAAGTCGATCGCCTACTCGGACAGCGCGAGCGGCGTGTATATCGAACGCGAACTGTTCACGAAGCTCGGCATCGATGAGCAGGTCAAGCCGAAGGCGAAGATGATTCCGCGGATTCCCGTGGCGTCGGTCGTGGCGAACGGCGACTACGAAATCGGCTTTCAGCAGGTGAGCGAGTTGTTGCCGGTGAAGGGCGCGACCTTCGTGGGCAAGATTCCCGAGTCCCTGCAATCCGTCACGCGTTTCGCCGCAGGCATTCCGGTCGGTGCGCAGCATCCGAAGGAAGCGAAAGCCTTGCTCGACTACCTCGCTTCGCCCGACGTGCAGCCCGACGTGCGATCCACCGGGCTGGATTCCGTCACCGCGCATTGACGCGGCGGACCGGAAGCGTCGAACACCGCCTTCCGCTCAACCTCGCGCGTTCGCGGCCGGATCGTCGGCGTTGCGCGTCTGCGGCGCGTTCAGGACCTGCGCGAAACGCACACGGTCGCACGCGCCCTCCCACATCGAAACAAAGATCACCGCGCAGGCGTTGCTGATCACGCTCGTCAGCGCGCGCGCCTCGGACATGAACCGGTCGATGCCCACGAGCAGCGCCACGCCTGCAACCGGCAAATCGGGGATCACCGTCAGGGTTGCGACGAGCGCCACGAGCCCGCTCCCGGAAACGCCGGCCGCGCCCTTCGACGTGAGCAGCATGACTGCGAGCATCGTCGCGATTTGCGGGCCGGAAAGCGGCACATCGCACGCCTGCGCGATGAACACCGACGCCAGCGTCAGATAGATGGCCGTGCCATCGAGATTGAACGAGTATCCCGCAGGCAGCACGAGCCCGACGATTCCCCTGTCGCAACCGAGCGCCTCCAGTTTCCCGAGCAGGCGCGGCAGGACCGGCTCCGTCGACGAGGTCGCGAGGACGATCACCAGTTCCTCGCGCAAATAGCGCAACAGGCGCCAGAGCGCAAAGCCATGCAGTCGGGCAAGCGGCGCCAGCACGAGCACGACAAAACACGCGCACGCCACATAGAACGACACCATCAGCATGCCGAGCGAGCCGACGGAGCGTATGCCGAAGCGACCCACGGTGAACGCCATCGCGCCGAACGCGCCGATCGGGGCGAGTCGCATGATCATCGCGAGGATGCGAAAAAGCGTTTGCGCGATGCCGTCGATGAACGCGAGCACCGGCCTTCCCGCGCGCGGATGCGCGTTCAGCGCGAAGCCGAACAGCAGCGAAAGCAACAGGACCGGAAGCACCTCGCCCTTCTCGAAGGCTCCGAGCATCGTCTCCGGTATCACGCCGAGCGCGAATTCCACGAGCCCATGCGGTTGCGAAGGCCTGACGAATTGCGAGAGGACGCTCATGTCGAGCCGATGCACGTCGATATGCATGCCTGCGCCGGGACGCAGCACGTAGACGGTCACGAGTCCGGCCGTGAGTGCGAGGGCCGTCAGAAAGTAGAAGAGCGCCAGGGCTTTCAGGATCGTGCGCCCGATGGTCGTGCCGCTCGCGAGCGACGTGATGCCCGAGACGATCGTGCAGAAGACGATCGGTGCGATCATCATCCGCACCAGGCCGATGAACGCATCGCTCAGCGGCTTGAGCATGGCGCCCGCCTGCGGCCAGAGATGGCCGATCGTCATGCCGAGCGCCATGGCCAGCAAGACCTGCACATAGAGCAGCCGAAGCGGCGACGCCCTTCTCACGCGGAGTTCCTCTTGTTCTTTGCTCGTGCTTCAGGGTCGTCGTTGCCGCCGCCGCGTTTCAGATCGATGATCGTGCGATAAAACTGTTCCGCGGCCGGCGTGAGCGGCCGGCCGCGCCGCCGCACGATGCCCACGCGCCGCTTCACGACCGGATCGACCAGCGGCACGCTCGTAAGGACCGGATGATCGCGCACGGGCATGGCCATCGAAGGAACTGCCGCGACCCCGAGACCCGCTTCGATCAGCCCGAGCATGGTCGTGACATGACGCGTCTCGCATACGCTCGGCGCACGCGGCGCAACAGCAGAGAGCGCCTGATCGAGCAATAGGCGATTCCCCGAGGTCTTGTCGACGGACACATATTCGTGCTCATAGAGTTCATTCCAGGTGACTCGCTTTTTACGGGCAAGTGGATGATCGCGGCGGCATGCGGCGACGAAGCGCTCCTGCAACAGCACCTTGAACTCGACCTCGGACTCCTGGCTGCCGAGGAAGCTCACGCCGAAATCCGCTTCACCGCTAATGACGGAACTGAGCACTTCGTTGGCGCTGGAATCCAGCAGCTTGACCCTGATGCGTGGAAACCGGCGATGATAGCTCGCGACCGCATTCGGCAGAAAATAGTAGGCAACCGAGGGCACGCAGGCGATGGTCACATGGCCCAGCCGGCTCGACGAGACATCGCGGATGCCGAGCAGCGCGACATCGAGATCGTCAAGCAATTGCTCCGCGCTCGGCGCGAACACGCGGCCTACTGTAGTGAGCGCGACGCTGCGCGTCGTGCGTTCGAAGAGGCGTACACCCAGCGCAGCCTCGAGCTTGTCGATACGGCGACTCAATGCCGGCTGCGAAATGTTGACCGCTTCGGCGGCCTTGCGGAAGCTACCGAGCTCCACGACGGCTCGAAACGCCTGTAAATCATTCAAGTCGAAGTTGACGCCCACGAGTTGCCTCCGCATTCCAGGTTCGAGTATTTTGCATGATGCGGACAGACGCATCTAGCCGGGGCCACATCGAAATCTTCTTCGCGCGCGGCTCGAATCCGAAGCGCTTCGTCGCGGTCTGCCCCAGACGAGCGGCGTCGATATTTGTCAAACGCGATATCCGCGACGCGGCAGCCAAGAGTCGTGGGGGAAACTCGATGCGCGGGCGGCCGATTCATTGGTCGTCTCGAATGAGACAGACGTGCTTCCGCTTCACGAAAAGCCGCCTGGCGATGACTCATCGCGTCCGCTTGCGCGACTTCGCAAATCCATAAGTCTTCCACATTCGATGTCGGAAGATGGAATGGATTGCTAATTATGAACCGTTGGTAATGAGATCGATGATGACGCTCAGGTTTTCGAAGCCCCCTGACTCCGAGCGCGTTCAAGAAGCGCATCGAGTTTCCGAAGATCGATCGGCTTCGAGAAATGTTCGTCGAAGCCAGCGTCTCGAGCCAGTTGCTTATCCGCCCAACTGCCGTACCCCGTGATCGCCACATATACCGTAGACTGCGCGCCGGGAACCGAGCGCAATAGCCGCACGAGCCCATAACCATTGATGCCGGGCAAGCCGATATCACTCAGCACGATATCCGGTTGACGCTCCGAAACGAGCCTTATCGCCTCCTCCGAGTGATAAGCAACGCGCACGCGATGACCGGCAATCTGACAGTACAGGGCCATTGCATCCGCCGTGTCGACGTTGTCATCGATGACGAGAATATCGAGGTCTGCGCCCTTGTCGCTCACATGAGGATCATCAACCGGGCCCGGTTCAGGCTGGCTCGCGGCCTGGAGGACCAGAACAAATTCACTACCCTGCCCCAACCCCGCGCTGGAAACGCGGAGAGATCCTCCATGCCATTCCGCGAGTCGTCGTGCAAACGGCAAACCGAGTCCGATACCACCGCTCGCGCGATCCAACGGACGATGGGACTGGCCAAACACCTGAAAGATCTCGTCGAAATCCTGCGGGGAGATGCCGACACCGTTGTCTTTCACTGAGATGCTTACCTGCGTGGCGTCGCCCTCCACGGTTATCTCGATTTCGCCGCGCTCAGGCGTGTACTTGGCCGCATTGCTGATGAGGTGCATCAGAATGAGGGGGCACTGCACGCGATCGGCCAGTGCGACGGGTTGATTCATGACCGAGCGAGTGAGACTGTGATGACGTTGGGCGATCAGCTCCTCGGTCATCTCGATGGCCCGGTCGATCAGTTCATTGACGCGAACGGGCTCGAGGTGGAGTTCTATCATTCCGAGGGCGACCATCGAACTCGACAATAAGTCTTCGACGATCTGGCTCATGTGTCGTACGTGTCGGCCGATCAACTCCCTCGCCCACTCTCGCTGATGGGGGGCAATGCCGCGTCGGTCCAATAGTTCGACCGCGGTCAGGATGGGCGACAGCGGCGCCCTGAGTTCATGGGCCAGCATCGCCAGAAACTGATCGCGGTTGCGCTGGGATTGCTGAATCATTTCATGCTTTTCGAGCGACTGGGCCAATAGCAAGGTGACCTGTTCGCCGAGCATGCGCAAGGAAGCGAGATCCCGCTCTTTCGGCCGATGACCGACGCTATCCTTGACACAGAGCGTGCCGAGCACGAACCCATCCGCCGATCGCAAGACAAACGCCATGTAGAAAGCGACTTTCGTTTCGCCAATGACCTCCGAATGATTCTTGATTTGCGGGTAGCGGGACGCGTCGAGAATAATGACTTCGTCCGTCTCGCGCATATTTTCAAGGGCATATGCGCAAAGCGATTCCGAATGCGGTCGATCCTCACGCGCGGCGCCCCATGCCGACTTACACCAGGAGCGTGCGCCGTCCACGAAGTTGATGAACGCACGCGGCATCCGAAGCACGTGAGCCGTCATCCGCGTGAGCGCGTCAAAATGGGGCTCTACCGGCGTATCAAGGATGCGCAGGTTGGCCAGACAACTCAGACGAGCAGGGTCGGCAAGCACGCTCATGGCGAAGAATCTGAACTGATTAACTTTTCGACAGCAACGATTGTTCCCTGACATCGCCGAGCCTCGGTGTTCGAACGAATCCGTCGCACAATCTCTTCGATGAGATAATCTTGAAGTGAGGAGCGGAACCGGATCCGCTCGCGTCGCCGCTGCCCGTGCTCGATGGAAGCAAAAATTACTCGCACCCCTACCGACATAGTTGATCCCGGCTATCTGTTTGCTCAGTTAGCCGACGCCTACCTCGTGTTCAACGCAGATGGGATCGCTGTGTTCGCCAATCAGACGTATCTCCGTCTGTTTGATCGCTTGCCGGAAGACGTGATCGGTCAAGCGATCCATCTGCTACCTGAATTTGTGGCGCTCGCAAAGGCGCCGTATGGAAGCACTTGGCTGACCGAGATCTCCGGAAATCTGGAAGTCGGCCAAGCGCGCTCGACCAGGTATTTCCGTTTCGATCTTCCGCCGATTGGAAAGGACAAACCGCGCCGTCGCTTCTGGAAATTCAAAGCCAGCCGCGTTCTGGAGAATCCGGGCAATGTCGGAACGGATCGGACCTTCCTGGTCGTCCGGGTGAGCGATGTGACGGCACGCGCGGAAGCTGAAACCGTCGCGCAACGGGAAAAGGCACGGCTTCGCTCGCAAGCCCAGTTGCGTCAGATCGTGGCGGACGAGACGGCGGCCCGGTTGCGAACCCAACAAGAAGAGTTCGCAGTCGCGCTCGCATTCGCGAAAGTCGGCGCCTGGGAACTGGATCCTCAAACGGGGCAGATCACCTGCACCGAACAATGCAAAATCAATCTCGGCCTGACGGCGAGCGACGCACTCTCCGAGCAACGGCTGTTTACCGAATTGATTGCTCCCGAATTCAGAGAAGAAGCACGGGCGCGTATGGAGCGCGCGCTTGCCGAACGGCGGCATTTCGAGACCGAGTATCAGGTCACTTCTTTTTACCCTGAGCAGCGCTGGCTCCTCGTGCGGGGCCAAGGGCAGTTCGACGAAAACGGCACGTTAAGGGCGATACTTGGCTTTACGATCGACATCACCGCGCGCAAACGTACCGAGCTGGAACAGCGGCAACAAACTATCGTCGAACGCGAGGCACGTGAAGAGAGCGACCGGTACGCGCTGGCGATGGACCATTTCGTCAGTGCGGTGACACATGAGCTCAGGTCGCCGCTCAGCGCGATCACGTCATGGGCGGATCTTCTGGCCCGTACCCGCGATGTCGCCCATCTCGACCAGGCGGCAGCCGCGCTCCAGCGCAATGCACGGCAGCTTGGCCTGATGGTCGACGATTTACTCGACACCGGCGCAATCGTGTCCGGCAAGCTCTCGGTCAACCGCGCTCCCGTTGCCTTCGAAGCCTTGATCAGCGAAGTTCTGAGCGACCTGAAGTGGGAGGCGCAGCGCAAGAGCATCGATATCGTCAGTGAACTCGAACCGTGCGGGGTGACGGGCGACGAAGCGCGACTCAAACAGATCGTCTGGAACCTGCTATCCAATGCGATAAAATTCACGCAGAAAGGCACGATCACGATCGCGCTTCAGAGCGACGACGGCCAAGCCGTGCTCAGGGTTCAAGACACGGGATGTGGAATCGAGGCCAGCGCGCTGCCCCGGGTATTCGATCGATTCGAACAAGTTCGCAGCGATGTTGCGGGCCGCATCGGCGGACTGGGCCTGGGACTCTGGCTGGTGAAAAACCTCGTAAGCATGCACGGCGGGACGGTCGATGTTGAAAGCGAAGGCCCCGGACACGGTTGCGTATTCCGCGTCTCGCTTCCGCTGCGAGCTTCCGGCGAGCTATCTAATGTCGCTTAGCGATCAGTCTAGCGTCGACGGGCCTCGAGGGCGTCCTTCGTTGAGCACGGCCCAGAAGCCGCCGACATCTCGAATCGCGTCCATAAAGTCGTTGAACTTGACCGGCTTTACAACGTAGGCGTTAACACCCAGATCGTAGCTCTTGGCAAGATCGGTTTCCTCCCGGGAAGAGGTGAGCATTACGATCGGGATGTGGCGTAGCTCATCGTCGCTCTTGATGCTTTTCAGCACATCGTGGCCATCGAGTCGCGGCAGCTTTTTATCGAGAAGAACGACAACAGGATGTTCATCCTTTCGTGAACTCCACTGACCTTCGAGGCGCAAGTATTCGAGCGCCTCGACGCCATCTCTCACCACGTCGACCGGATTAGCCACCTTCGCCTTTTCTAACGCGATCAGTGTGAGTTCGATGTCGTTGTCGTTATCTTCAACGAGAAGGATCGGTCTTAATTCCGTCATATCTCTTGCCTTTCGAAGTTCCACTATCTCTCTGAATGCTTTGAACCCATGCTTTCGCCCGCTGACGCAAGACGCGCAAACGCGGCAACTGCTGTCTGGTTCCTGGCGCCGGCCTCGGGCTTGAACTTCGCCGGAACTGCAAATGAGACCGATGCGCCCTCGCCCACCCTATCCTCGGCTTGAACGACGACGACCGCGAACAGACCGCTGCTCAAGCGCTTGTTACCGATCGGCTTGATCGCACCGCGCAAGACGGAGCACTTTCGACCGATCGTTGTTGGAGGCGCAGGCTTCGTTCGGTAATGCCGCAGAGTTAGAGACAACATCGGACATGGCATTTTCCACTTGCAGTGGAGAAATTTTGCCACATTACGCATTGGGGATTCGCATGCGAGTCGACAAGGCTTAGTTTAAAAGATGGATGTGCGTGTCAAGGAATCCGTGTGCTGTCGCGCACCACGTTCCTGGATCGCGCTTGAAAAGCGTGTGCGCGCTAACCGTTTTTCAAGCGGCGTTTTGCCATAAACGAGAGTCCCACCCGCGCGAAAATCGAGAGGACCGCAAGCGCGATAGTGACTACAAGCATCTTTCGCTCAGTGCGTGCCGCGCGCAAGGAGCGCTCGATCAACAGGCCGGTTTCTGCCTGACGCATCTGAGCGATCAGCATTCGTATCCGATCCATGTGCTCGCGACCCACGTTGCTCGAGACGATTTTGCGCGCGGCTTCGGCGCCCTGCTGATCAAGCACGTCGAGCGTACTGGAAAGCTCGTTCAGCTTTTGTCTCAACGCCTGTTCGAGCGCGTCGACACGTGCAAGTTGAATCGGGCTGTCAGTCACCAGTTGCCGGAGTTGCATCGGTTGCGTCTTGACCGCCTTGATCGCCTGCACGTATGGCTTCAGATAGGTCGGGTTTCTCGTGAGGATATACCCGCGCTGCCCTGTCTCAGCATCGGTTATAAGCTGCAGCGTGGTTTCCAGGGCCGCCATCACTTGGTAGGTATGTTCGATCAGATCGCGCTGCGCGAGCAGGATTCGGTGATACCCAAATGACGTCGCGGCCGCGAGCATCATCAGGGCGACAAGCGGCAACACTCGCCAATCGAATGGCTCGCGATAAAGCCGCTTACCTCGCCACGGGTACATGACGGTCGTTCAAAAGCGCATGACGAGCGCCACACCCATGACCATCAACAGCGTGCCGAGAAAGCGGACCCAACTGATCGGATGTTCCGGCACGCCGATGAACCCGAAGTGATCGATCGCGACCGATGCAACCAGGTTCGCGCAGATGGTGAGGCCGTTGAGCGTGCCGACGCCCACCTTCTGCACGAGCGTCAGCCCGGCGAAGACCGCCACCGCCCCGACGATTCCCCCGAGCGGGGCCCACCATTTCATGCCGCGCAGTTGGTCGAGCGTCGGCAGCGGAGTCGGCTGCATCCAGAACAGAGCGATGGCAAGGAATGTCACCAGCAGGAACGACACAGCCGAGGCGAGCCACGGATTGACGAGCGCGCCCTTGAGCTCACCGTTGATCGGCGCGCCGGCGGCCTGAAGGATGCCGCCGGCGATAATGAATGGATAGATCCACGCGTTGCTCATTTCTTCCGTCTCCTTTCTCGGGCGTCAATGGCCCGTCAGAAGCCGCGCGCCGAGCGCCAGCACGAGCGCAGGCAGCATGACGGCCAGGCCGATCCTGAAGAACTGCATGAAGCCGACTTCCTCGCCTTCGCGCCGGATCGACGAGAGCCAGAGAATCGTCGCGAGCGACCCGGTGATCGAGAGGTTCGGGCCTAAATCCACGCCGATCAGCAAGGTGTCGATGACATGCTCCGGACTGTGCGCCTGCAACGCGGTCGCGCTCGCGATCAGCCCGGCGGGCAGGTTGTTGACGGCGTTGCTTCCCAGCGCGATAACGACACCGGACCCGGCCGCCGTCATCGCCTCGTCATGCTGCGTCGCCGTGGCGAGCAGAGACGAGAGTTGCCTGATGACGCCCGTGTGATCGAGCATCTCGACCAGCACGAAAAGCCCGGCGACGAGCGGCAGCACGCTCCATGAAATTTCGCTGACGAGTTCGAGCGGCGACCGGCGTTCCTTCACCAGCACGACCAGCGCGGTGAGCACGCCGAGCACGGCCGTGGGCATGCCCAATTGCATGTCGAAAGCAGATACGACAAGCAACGCGATCGCGGTCACGCCGATGCCCGCGAGGGTCACCTTGCCGTTCGCACTCAGTCTCTCCACGGGCAGGCCGCGCGCGCAGGTTCCGCTCAGGTCCGCGCGCTGCGTCCAGCGCAGCATTGCGAAGGTCGCGACGATCGACAACACCGAAGGCAACGCAAACCGCGCCACCCACGACGCGAGCGGCGGCGTGTGGTTCGCATACAGCACGAGGTTGGCGGGATTGGAGATCGGCAGGACGAAGCTCGCCGCATTGGCGATGAACGCGCACACATAGAGCAGCGGCAGCGGCTTCGTTTCGGCCTTTTTCGCTGCGGCGAATACGGCGGGCGTCAGCACGACGGCGGCGGCATCGTTCGACAGGAACGTGGTCACGACGACGCCCACGCCATACACGAGCAGGAAGAGCCTGCGCGGCGAGCCTTGCGCGTAATTCACGGCGAGCACCGCGATCCAGTCGAACAGCCCTTCCCGGCGGCCAAGCTCCGAGAGCAGCATCATGCCGATCAGAAACAGATAGACATCCGCGCCCTTCCCGACCGCCTGCCAAGCGAGGTGCGCGGGCAGCAGCCCGAGCGCCACGAGCACGACCGCGCCCGCGACGGCCCAGATCGCTTCGGGCCAGCGAAACGGACGCAGGATGACGCCGGCAGTGGCGGCGAGCGCAATGCCCCATGAGAGAAAAATCGGATTCACGCTATTCAGGTTGCAAGTGGAGTGTCGTGAGCGACGTCACGATGAAGGCCGCACGCTTTTTTGAGCGCGGCGCCGAAGAACAGCCATAGCGCGAGCGAGCCGGTCGATACGGCGCCCAGCACGAGAAACGCCGTCGCGTAACCGAAACGCTGCGCCAGCACGCCGCCCAGGGCGGGACTCAGCGCGGCGCCGATCCCTTGCACGGTCATGACGACGCCCTGCCCTACGTTGACCCGTCCCGTCCCTTGCAGCAATCGCACTACCAGCGCGGGCACCGCGACACTCTGAAGACCCGCGCCGATGCCATCGAGCGCCTGCACCGGCCACACGCCCCACGCGGTGATGAACATCGCGGCGACCAGTCCCCGCAGCGGAAGCGCCAGAAACGTGATGAGAATCACGCCCCAGTAGCCGATGCGCTGAATCAGCCGGTTCGCGAAGCACGCCGCGACGACCATCACGAGTTGAGCGACCACTATCGTCTGCGCGGTAAAGGCGCTGGGATTGCCCTGATGCGCGGCGACCACCGCGAGCCCGTAAAGCGGCAGCATCGCCGCGTTGCCCAGATGGAACATGGCGAGCGACGCCGCGAGCAGCAGCAACGGTCGGCAGGTCAACAGCACGCGAAAGCCGCTCGCATGTTCGTGTTCGGCGCTCGGTGACGTGCCGAGACCGCGGGCGCTATCGTGATCGATCGCATCGCGCCGGATGAGCAAGGTCGAGACGACTGTCAGGATGCCGAACACTCCGGCGAGCACGAACACCGCGCCGAATCCGTAACGCCACCCCAGCCAGCCCGATAGCGCCGCGCCCACTACGTTCCCCGCGTGATTGGCCACCTGATTGCGGCCGAACTGCCGGTCGAAGCCTTTTTCGCGAACGATGCCGAGCGTCACGCCGGCGACCGCCGGTCCAAGCGCCGCGCCCGTAACGGCCGTGAAAATCTGCGATGCGGCGACCATCCAGTAGCCGTGCGACACCCACAGCACGAGCGATGCGAGCGTCGTCATTACGCCCGCGATGACGATGATCGCGCGCTTGTGATGCGTCGCATCGACCAGCGCGCCCGCCGGGGACGTCGCGAGCATGCCGGCGATGCCGCCCAGCGTCATGACTGTTCCGATCGCTTCCGGATGCCAGCCCTGCGCCTGCAGGAAGACGCCGAGAAACGGACCGATGCCGGCCTGCACGTCGGCCATGAAAAAGTTCAGCCCTTCGAGCGCGTATTGAGGGTTCATGGTTCACCAGTGGCGTCCATTCTTGTTGGGCCCGAGCTGCGAGCCGAAGATGCCGTGCTCCGGCCATGCTTGCACCGCGTGCGCGTCGGTTCCGAGCGCGACGTGTTCCCCGACATGCTTAAGCGCGCGGTCATCCGCGCTGGCCGCGGCGAGCGCAATCGAATCCTCGCCGCGCCGACCGTCGGCCGTATGGGCGATAACGGTCAGCGTCATGCGATAGCTCGCGGCAACCGCTGGCAACGGCGCCTCCCAAATGCCTGCTTCATCGGCGCTCGGCGAAAACGCAATCGGCATGCCGTCCAGATCGCCGGTGACGGACGCGACATCGTCGTTGGAAACGAACGCGCGGACCCGGCTCCCGCCTGCCTCGCCCGAAGCGGATCGGCTGCGTCGCAGGCGCCAGTCGGACGGCCGCGTAATCATGACGAACGGCCACGCGGCATCGTGTGGATGAAACTTCCAGCTCACGACGCCGCCATCGACCGCGGTCACCGAAAAGCCCGGGCGTCCCTCGTCTTCCTCGATTTGCCCGGTCGAGCGCGTGGCGGCGTAGATCACCCATCCGTCGTTGAGCAGCTCGTTGTAGTGCGTGTGACCGGTATCGACGATCGCGACGTCGGCCCGCGCGAAGGCGTAGGCGAGCGAGTGCCCGTCGTGGATATCGCCCGGATACGCATGCATGAACACCACTGGCGGCGCGGCATCGGCCGCGGACAGTTCGAGTTGCGTGTCGAGCCACTGGCGATCCGGCGTCGAGAGCCGGAAATCGGGGCCGCCATGTCCCGCCGATACGACATCGAGAAAGACGCATCGGTGACCCTTCACGATGTGCGCGGCCGGCAGGGTCGAGTTCGTGAAGGCATTGAACGCGTCCAGCTCACCCGGCTCGAAGTCGTGATCGCCCGGGATCGCGTAGAGCGGCAATTGCAATCCCGACAGCGCGGCCAGGATGCGCCGATATTGCTCGGTCGTGCCGTTGTTGGCGTTGTCGCCTGGCAGAAAGGCGAAGTCGACACGATCGGAAAAGTGGCGATTGACTGCCTGAACCATCGACTGGAGATGGTTCAGGCTTGCGTAGCCGTCGTCGGGCGAGGCGTGAAGGTCCCCGAAGTGCACCCAGCTCAGCATGGCATGTGCTCCCCGTGCGAGGGTTCAGGCCGCCGCGCTCGCGTCGACCAGATGCGCGATTTCATCGACATCGATGGTCCGCCCGTGCCTGTTCCGGATGCCGTGCCCCCAATGCATGGACGTGCGCGCCCGGCGTCAGGTATTCGGCCAGCTCGGTCGCCGCGTGAGGCGGCATGCGCAGAGACGTGCCATCGTCCAGCAAGGCGCCGCGCAGCTCGCCCTTCGGGCCGAAGAGCGACAGCACCACTTCGCCGGATGCGTCCATCGCCTTGCGTTCGACATGCGGCCTGTGATGCTTCTCGCCGCCATGATGCGGACCTTCGTCGAGAATCAGCACGCCGCTCTTCGTGGTGAGCGACACCGCCGCGATCATGTCCGCGCGACGCGGCTTGACGCCACGGACGCGGATCTCGTCGCCCGGCGAAACGTGACGCGCGATTTGCTTCGACAGATGCGGCGGAAAATGCACCTGGCGCGAACCGAGTACGACGCCGTCCAGTTCGCCGTGCGGGTTCAACAGAAAGCGCGTGACCTTGCCGCGTGTTTCCGGAAGGCTGTCGGGGTCGATCCAATGCATGAGGCTTCTCCTGAATTCGTGAATGAGTGTTTGAACGGTCCTTGAGACCGGCGCGAGTTCAGGGCGCGGGCGGAAAGCGTTCGTAGATCTGGGTCAGTTTGCCCGGCGAGCCGAACGAGGTCGCCTGGAACGCGGTGCCGTACTGATTGCGTGTGCCATAGCCCAGCGCCGACACCGTCGCGCCGGTTCGCATCAGCGCCGGAAATTGCTGCGCGACGGGCGGCGTGAGCTTGATCACCGTGCCGTCCGACAGGATCACGCCGTCCGGCTCGCCGCGCGGCGCGGTCGTGACATGTGCGACGCGCCCCTGCGCGCTCAGGCGCGATAATCCCGCGCCGCGGAGTTCGCGCGGCAAAGGGCGCGCGCCCGGCAACGGCGGCTGATCGACCACTTGCTGCGCGCTTCGCTTGTCGGTGATGCGCTGGGCCGTCAACGCGCCGCCGGCATCGCGCCAGCCGCTCACCAGCACGTCATCGCCGGCACGGACCGTCGAGGTGAGCTGCGTGCTCATGTGCGGCGGGAATCTCACCAGCCTGCCGTCGCTGGTTAAAAAGCCGTCCACGTCGCCGTCCGGGTTGGTGAGAAAGCGCGCTACGGTCACCTCTGCGGTCGTGGCTTCGCCGTCGGCGGCCACACCGCCCGGCGGCGGCGGCGCCGGTGGAACCGCGCCCATCGGCGGCGAAGGCGGTGGCGGCGGTGCGGCATCTCCAGCGACGGGCGCCGGCGCCAGCGCTGGTGCGGCTTCGGGCTGGGCTTGCGCCGCGCATCCGACGCTCATCGCGAGCACGGCGGCGAGGCTCGTCGCGCTCACGAGACGAGCGCGGATTGTCTGGCTGAAGTAACGAGGCGATTGCATGATTCACTCCTTCCACGTGGCGCGGAGTGTTCTGCAAGGGCCATGCCATTTCGGAAACGCCCGCGCGACCGGGCCGAGCGCTGATCCGACAGCGCCGAGGTGTCAAGCAAGCGGACAGCGTGCGTCCGGTTGCTTGACACCTTCCAGAAGGAAGAATCGTTTCAAACGAAAGCCCGACGACTCAGCAATCGAGGACCAGACGACCCCGCTTGCAACCGGAGACACACACCATCATCGACTTGCCGCTCTTTCGTTCGTCCTCGCTCAGGACACTGTCTCGGTGATCGATTTCCCCTTCAAGGACAGTCATCTCGCAGGTGCCGCAAAATCCCTGTTGGCAGTTGAAGGGGGCGTCGATACCCGCCGCAATCAGTGCATCGAGTAGACGGGCGCCAGGCTCCACATGGATGGTTTTCCCACTTCGCGCAAGCTGAACCTCATAACCCGGCACGCCCTCGCCTTCGGGAACGACGGGAGCCGCGGAAAATCGCTCAATATGGGCATGACGATAGCCATGCTTGGTGCACGTCTGCTCGAATGCGCTCAACATCGGTGATGGGCCGCAACAGTAGTAGCGCGTATCGGCACCGCGTCCAGCAATGAATGCGTCCAGATCTGGCGGACCGCTCTTTTCAACATCGAAATGCAGTGTGAGCGGGATGCCAAGTGCCTGAATCGGTCGGAGCCACGCAGCATGTTCCCGTGAACGGCAGCTATAAAGCATCTCGACGTGCTTGCCGAGAAACGCGAGCCGTTGCGCCATGCTGTAGATCGCCGTGATACCAATGCCGCCCGCAATGAGGACGAACACATCTCCGGTCTCGTCCAGCGGAAAGTTGTTGCGTGGAGGCGTAATGGTCAGATGGTCTCCGATGCGCAACTGTTCGTGAATGAATGCGGAGCCACCCCGGCTTTCACGCGCGCGTAACACGCCGAGCACATAGCGTTGATTGTTATCCGATGAATTCACAAGCGAGTAACTGCGCACAATCCCGTTAGGCAGATCCAGGCAGATGTGTGCGCCAGCATCGAACGCTGGCAGGCTATCGGAATCAGCAGAACGCAGTTCAATGCTCAGCGTGTCGCTTGCTTCGAGCGTCAGCTTGTCGACTACGACATTGAGAGTGGCGGGATGCATATTTTCACTTTCAAATGCAGATACGACGTGCGACGTAGCTATAAAAATCGCGCAAGGTGCCCTCCAGGTCTTCCGGTGCGAGGGGGCCTGGTGTGTAAAAGCTGGAACTCAATCCTATCTGCAGTCTTTCCAGCTTCACCTTGTCTTCGGCATTGAACGCATCGGCGAACGCGACATATTCTTTCACGCTTTCCTCGCTCGGCGACTTCTCATAACCGGCGATACCCCAGCGGATCGCCACACTGCCTGACGACGCCGGCCGCAGGAGCAGGTAGATGGTCTGATGAGGCATATACGTGACGACCAGATTCGGAAAGACACTGAAAATAAGGCTATGCCGGCGCTCTGCTTCAGTCAGATCGGGGTGGAACGGTTCGCGCTGAGGTGATTCAGGCGTGTAGTGCGATTTATACGCCGAGAAATAGCCGTTGCCAGTAACGTGCTCGCTAAGCTCACTCGGCGAGCGCGGACGGAGTGTGGTTGGATGCGTTGCGTTCAGGTGATAGCCTTCCATGAAATTCTCGGCAAGGCATTTCCAGTTGGTTTGCCACACTTCTTCCCGTGTGTAATAGAGTTCCTGCTCTTCGTGATGGTAATTGCGAATGAGCGGTTCAAGCGGTTCGAGGGACTGCTTGAGCGGCGCAGCGGTACCATCCAGATTGACAAAAATGAAGTTTTGCCAGACGGTCGTCGCAATAGTTGGCAACGCACACTTGGCCGTATCGAGCGCTTTGACCTCCTGCATGAGCGGTGCGCGCTTGAGCTTTCCCTCGAGGTCATAGCTCCACGCATGATAGCCGCAGACGTGCGCTCGAGCATTGCCGCGACCGGTCGCGACAAGATTGCCGCGGTGCCTGCAGACATTCGAAAGAACGCGAATTTCCCCCTGCGAGGTACGCTGCACGAGAAGCGGTTCACCGACCATTTCCGTGGTGAAGTAATCGCCATTGTTGGGGATTTCGCCTACGTGTCCCACACATGCCCAGCCGCTTCGAAAAACTCGATCCTTCTCCAACTTGGCAAAGGTGTCGGATGTGTAGAATGCGCCGGGCATGGAAAAGACAGCACGTGCCCGAGCGGATACTAACGACGAAAGCGTTTGAAGCAACTCATCATCATGTTGCGGATTGGTCGTTGTGGCATTGACGAACGTGGACATGAACTAGACTCCTGGTTGCATTTCGGCGTTAGTTGACCTTGCAGCAAGCCAATGGTGGACAAAAGAACGGACGTGGGCATGATCCGCAAGGAATAAGCGAGCATGAATAGCGGTGTGTCTCACTGGCCACTGCGCGAGGCAGTCGCGAATGAACTCGATCAGCGCGAGATTCGAATCGCGGCTGACCGTCTCGAAGCCGATCAGCCGTTCGAGCAGATCGCGGCTCGTCATCTCACTCATCGCCCGGCACTCCATAGCTCGGCGCGGCGGTCGGGTTCAATGCGCGA
>NZ_CAJMZL010000052.1:0-33210 GCF_905220305.1 Caballeronia sp. J97
GGTGTTCTGCTTGTGAGGGCACTTGCTACAGGCGGGCCATTAGGCCAATCGCCTGTGCCGGGGCCGGTGTGAGGTACTTTGGATGGGGAGAGCTGCTTTCTTTGGTTACTTTCTTTGCAGCAGCAAAGAAAGTGACCCCTCCGCCGGGGAGGCGGCTACTGAACAAACGGCAAGCTGACGGAAGAAGCAAGGAAGCAGAAGCAAGCAGGAAGAAGCAAGCAGAAAGAAGCAACCAACCCTCACCCCCGCGTGCCACGCGAAATCTCCGTCCCGGCATCATGCGCAAGCCGCGCGGTGACCGGCATCGAAAGAAACGAGAACAAGCCGACGACGAGAAACGCAGGCCAGAAGTCCGACCATTGCACGCTCGCATGACCGTTCAGATATTGCGAAAGCTCGAGCGTGATGCCCGCGATCGTCACGCCGAGACCGAGCGACACCTGTTGCACAAAGCTCGCGAGGCTGGTTGCGCGACCGACATCGCGCGTTTCGATCTCCGCATACGCGAGCGAGTTGAGACTCGTGAACTGCAACGCAGGGAAGAAGCCGCCGAGCAGCACGACGGCCCAGATCACCCAGGTCGGCGTGCCGGGGAAGAACGTGCCGCACGCCGCGATCGCGATCCCGGACAGCGCCGCGTTGTAGAACAGCGTCTGACGGAAGCCGAAGCGATGCAGCACGCGCGATGCGAGCGAGCGCATGAACATGCCGCCGAACGCGGACGCGCAGGTGATCGCGCCGGACTTGAACGCCGTCATGCCAAGACCTTCCTGCAGCGCGAGCGGCAGCAGAAACGGCACGGCGCCAAGCCCGATGCGAAACATCGAACCGCCGAGCACGCTTGCCTGAAACGTCGGCACGCGGAAGAAGCGCAGATCGAGCAGCGGCTTATCCGCGCGTCGAGCGTGGATGCAGTACAGCACGACCATCAGCGCGCCGGCGGCGCACATCGCGTAGGCCGTGCGTTGCGGAATCAGTTCGCCGCCGACGAGCGAGAGCCCGAGCATCAGCAGCACGCCCGCGCTCGCGGAGAGAAAGAAGCCGAACCAGTCGAGACGGCCCGGATGATCCTCGTGCGAGTTGACGATGTAGCGGTTGGTCAGCCAGATGCCGGCGATGCCGATCGGGATGTTGATGAAGAAGATCAGGCGCCAGTGCAGATACGTCGTGATGAAGCCGCCGAGCAACGGCCCGACCGCGGGCCCGAGCATTGCGGGCACGGAGAGATAGTTCATCGCGCGAATGAACTCCGAGCGGCGCACGGAACGGAAGATGATGATGCGCCCGACGGGCACCATCATCGCGCCGCCGACGCCCTGGATGAAGCGCGCGACGGTGAAAGGGCCGAGCGAAGTGGAGGCCGCGCACAGCAGCGAGCCGACGACGAACACGCCGATGGCCGTGCGGAACACGGCGCGCGCGCCGAAGCGGTCGGCCACCCATCCGCAAATCGGTATGAAGACGCCGAGCCCGAGCACGTAACTCGTGACGGCCACCTTCAGCGTGACGGGATCGCGTCCGAAGGCGCGTGCCATTTCCGGAATCGCGGTGACGATGACGTTGGCGTCGACGCTTTCCATGAACATCGCGCACGCGACAATGAGAGGGGCGATGAAAGCTTTGACGGCAAGCGGCATGGTGATTCGCGATCGGCTCTTGGCGGCAAGAGCGGCGATTATGGCACCGATATGGAGCAGTCGCTGAGCGATCACGACGCGTTGCGTGGTGCGATGAACATTGAACGAGGAGTGAATCAGGAATGGACCCGCAGGATCTGCAACGTCTCGTCACGCAGACGATGCCCTATGGCAAGTACAAGGACAGGCTCATCGCCGATCTGCCTGGTCACTATCTCGCGTGGTTCGCGCGTGAGGGTTTTCCAGAGGGAAAGCTCGGCAGCCTGCTCGCGTTGATGCATGAGATCGACCACAACAATCTGCGCTCGCTGCTCGATCCGTTGCGCGGCCGATAAGGCTTGCGCAGCGCTTGCCGGGGTGAGACGGATCGTCGCGTAAACACGCAATAGGTTGTATTGACTGAATTTGCAAGCACAAGATATTGTGGAAATACGAGACGTCAAATGCTAAACTTCGGCAACGAATTCGATATGCGCAACAGGCGTTGAAGCTCGATCGACAAGTCTGCGTCACCGTGTTTCGAACGATGCGAAGTGCGTGCGATGACACACATCGAAGATGAGCGAATGAAGGTGGCGAGTCCATCTGCGTTGATCGATTCGCGACTCGTGTTCTGCATCGCATCGCATGTCGACGAGAGACATCGATCGATGATCGACGCGAGTCATGCTTCGATGCACTCGTGCCTCGCAGCACATCATCGAGTCGATGCTCGCAGTGAAGCACGGCGCGCTTCACGTCACGCGTGGATGCATCGTCCGCAAAGCCTTGTGGAGCAAGGCTTCCAGCGCATCGATGAAGTCACGTGCAAGCACGCGGCGAGGTCATCGAAGTCACTCGATCAGGACCGCTTCACACACGATTCAAGAGATGCCGCATCGCGCTTCACACACACGGCGTCGAGCCAAGTGTTGTATGCAGGTAGCAACGTCGAATCTAAATCGCATGAAAACGAGAATTTTCATGAGCAAACTCTTTTATCGCTCATGAAAAGATGGTACAAACCGATCTAAATTGATGGTGAGAATTTATGCTCAACTGGGATGACGAGACCACTGCCGTAGCTCCCTCGAGCGCTTCGCAACAGAACGCGTTGCGTAACGCTCAAGGCACGACTTTCGGTACGCAGGCAGCGCACGCTGCTGCTCATCAAGCTGCCCATCAGACTGCACAAGCGAACAACATCTTCTCCGATGGCTTCGTTCCGCCCGCAGCCGCCAATCCGGCAACGGCCGCATCCGCCGGCGCGATCGCCGCGCAGAGCGAAGCGCGCGTCAATGTCGCCGACAAGCGCATCATCAACGGCAAGACTGACGTCAACCAGCTCGTCCCGTTCAAGTACAAGTGGGCGTGGGAGAAGTATCTCGCCGGCTGCGCGAACCACTGGATGCCGCAGGAAGTGAACATGTCGCGCGACATCGCCCTGTGGAAAGACCCGAACGGTCTCTCGGACGACGAGCGCCGCATCGTCAAGCGCAACCTCGGCTTCTTCGTCACGGCCGACTCGCTCGCCGCGAACAACATCGTGCTCGGCACGTACCGTCACATCACCGCTCCGGAGTGCCGCCAGTTCCTGCTGCGCCAGGCGTTCGAAGAGGCGATCCACACGCACGCGTACCAGTACATCGTCGAATCGCTCGGTCTCGATGAAAGCGAGATCTTCAACGCCTATCACGAGGTCAAGTCGATCCGTGACAAGGACGAGTTCCTCATTCCGTTCATCAGCGTGCTGACCGACCCTGCCTTCACCACGGGCACGCTGGAAGCGGACCAGAAATTGCTGAAGTCGTTGATCGTGTTCGCCTGCATCATGGAAGGCCTGTTCTTCTATGTCGGCTTCACGCAGATTCTGGCGCTGGGTCGCCAGAACAAGATGACGGGCGCGGCGGAGCAGTATCAGTACATCCTCCGCGATGAATCGATGCACTGCAACTTCGGCATCGACCTCATCAACCAGATCAAGCTGGAAGAGCCGCAACTGTGGACCGCCGAATTCAAGGCCGAGATCCGCGAGCTCTTCAAGCAGGCTGTCGATCTTGAATATCGCTACGCTGAAGACACCATGCCGCGCGGGGTGCTCGGCCTGAACGCGTCGATGTTCAAGAGCTATCTGCGGTTCATCTGCAACCGGCGTTGCCAGCAGATCGGACTGGACCCGCTCTTCCCGAACGAGGAAAACCCGTTCCCGTGGATGAGCGAGATGATCGACTTGAAGAAGGAACGCAACTTCTTCGAGACACGCGTGATTGAGTATCAAACCGGCGGCGCGCTGACCTGGGAATAATAAAAATCCAGGACGTGTTGC
Source organism: Caballeronia sp. J97 (assembly GCF_905220305.1). NCBI lineage: Bacteria > Pseudomonadati > Pseudomonadota > Betaproteobacteria > Burkholderiales > Burkholderiaceae > Caballeronia > Caballeronia sp. J97. Next base: position 3,943 of record NZ_CAJMZL010000052.1, read on the forward strand.
AGACGAAATCGATGGGACTGACCGGGCAGCAGCGTGTCGCTCACGCGCGCCCGGCCGGCAAGGTTTAGGAGAACGGTCGCCTGATGCAAAGTGCGCCTACTGACTTGGCGGGCCGAGTGGCCCGGATAGAAGACAGGCGTTTTGCGTTCCCTGAAAAGGGATGGGCAAACTTCCCCCCGGAAAATGCCAGCGGCAAGCTCGCTGGCTCGATCAAGCGATGGCCGGCGCCGCAGACATGCGGTGCTGACTCAATTTGGCGCGCGGTGCCTCGGGGCACGGCGCGCCTTGCCGTATTCATTAGCGTAAGCAGGTGGGATCAGCGTACGCCGATGAATAATCCGCTTCGTAGCGTGCGCTGTGAGAGGCGACGCGTGGGAAGCGGGTTTTGACGAAGGGTGTTGTTTGAACTGACTCTCATCTGAAAACCTGAAGGAGAAAAACCATGGCAGTTGCCAAGAAAAAACCCGCCGCGAAGAAGGCTGCAGCAAAGAAAGTCACCGCCAAGAAGGCCGCTCCGGCGAAGAAGGTTGCCGCCAAGAAGGTCGCTGTGAAGAAGGTTGCAGCGAAGAAAGTAGCGGCGAAGAAAGTAGCGGCGAAGAAGGTAGCGGCGAAGAAAGTAGCGGCGAAGAAGGTTGCAGCAAAGAAGGTGGCAACCAAGAAGGTCGCTGCGAAGAAGGTTGCAGCGAAGAAGGTCGCGGCGAAGAAGGCCCCCGCGAAGAAAGCGGCAGCGAAGAAAGTCGCGACCAAGAAGGTAGCGGCGAAGAAGGCCGCAGCGAAGAAGGCGCCTGCGAAGAAGGCCGCAGCGAAGAAGGCGCCTGCGAAAAAGGCCGCAGCGAAGAAGGCCGCTGCGAAAAAGGCTCCCGCGAAAAAGGCTGCTGCGAAGACCGCAGCCGCTGCGCCTGCTGCTGCTCCTGCCGCGAAGAAGGCCCCCGCGAAAAAAGCTCCGGCCAAGAAGGCCGCTGCTGCGAAGAAGACTACGGCTGCCGCTCCTGCAACGACGGCAACGACCGTATCGGCGCCTGCTCCGGCTCCGGCCGCTGCGGTCAAGACGGCGTTGAACCCGGCAGCGGCATGGCCGTTCCCGACGGGCAGCCGTCCGTAAGCTCTTGCAGTACGCGACACCCAGGCACAGTGCGCTGTGCCCTTAGTCCGGGTAAGCCTACCCGGCCTGAACCCGTCGCCGGGGAAACCTGGCGGCGGGTTTTTCGTTTCGGCGAACGAATTTCATCGAGCGTGCTCGCAGCTCGTTCGACGCGGCCAAAGAAAAAAGCGCATGCATCGTTCGATACATGCGCTTCTTCCGAATGACGCGGCGCCTATTCCTCCGCTGAATACCTCAGCGCCTCGCTCAGTGGGTCACGCGCGTGACGCCGCCGCTCGACAGCAGACGCACCCGTTCGCCCGCCTGAAAGACCTCGCCGTTCGCGGTCTGCGTGATCGCGCGCAGGTCGCCGTTATCGAGGCGCACGGTGATCTCAAGACCGTTCTTCATCGCGACACTGTTTTCGACCGCGTTGCCTGCGACGGCGCCAGCCAGCCCGCCGATAATGCCTGCGATGATCGAGCCATTGCCGCCGCCGATCGCGCTTGCCGCCGCAACGCCGCCGAGCGCGCCGCCGCCGATCGTGCCGAGGCCCGTGGGCTGGCCGTTGTTCGAGCTGATCTTCACGCCACGCACGCTTTCGACCGTCGCCATGCGCACCGTTTCCTCGCGCTGCGCCTGCGACGCCGTATAGACGTCCGACGAGCTGCTGTTGTAAGCGCAGCCCGTCAGCGCCATCGAGCCGAAGAGCGCCATTGCCAGCGCGATACGACTTACCGTTTTCATTACTTCACTCCAATCATTCATTCAGAACAGGCTGCTTCCGAAGGCCTGCTTGAATCGCTCTTCAATTTCGGCGCGCGTAGGCGCGTAGGTTTGCGGTCCCTGATGTTCGATTTTCAGCGAACCCATCAGACTCGCGAGACGACCCGTTTTCTCCCAGCCAAGCTTGTTCTCGATGCCGTACAAGAGGCCACCGCGGAATGCGTCGCCGCAACCGGTCGGATCGACCACCTGACGTGCCTGCACGACGGGGATTTCGAGCACGCCATCTGCATGATGGATTTGCGCGCCGTGTTCCCCACGCGTCACCACGAGCGCTTCGACGCGGCTCTTGATGTCTTCGAGCGACCAGCCGGTCTTGTTGCTCAGCAACTTGGCTTCGTAATCGTTGACCGCCACGTAGGTGGCGAGTTCAATCATGCGACAAAGTTCCACGCTTTCTAGGATGGGCAATCCCTGGCCCGGATCGAACACGAACGGCACGCCCGCGCGCGCCAGCCCTTCGGCGTGCTCGCGCATGCCTTGCGCGCCGTCGGGCGCGACGATTCCAAGCGAGATGCCCTGCGCTTCATCGGCGCGGTTCAGGTGCGACTCCATCATCGCGCCGGGGTGGAACGCGGTGATCTGGTTGTTCGCGAGATCGGTGGTGATGAAGCATTGCGCCGAGTGCTGGTCGGGCAGAACGCGCACGTATTCCTTCGACAAGCCGAGCGCGTCGAGCCGGTCGACATAGAGCTGCGAATCCGCCGCGCCGAGGGTCGCCATGATCTTCGGGTCGCCGCCGAGCAGCTTCAGTGCGTAAGCGATGTTGCCCGCGCAGCCGCCGAAATTGCGCCGCATCGTCGGCACCAGGAAGCTGATGTTCAGCATATGCACCTGGTCCGGCAGGATGTGGTCGCCGAAGCGGCCCTGGAAAGTCATGATGTTGTCGTAGGCGAGCGAGCCGCAGATGAGCGTAGCCAAGGCGATCCTTTGTGAATAGGGGCGGAGAGATAGATCCGCATACGGCGCGCGGCGAGCGTTTCACCGCGCCTCGTATGCGCGGACCGCTTCGGTCGCAAGCGGTCCGCCGGGAGTATTACTTCAGTGCCGCGAGCGCTGCGTCGTAGTTCGGCTCGTTCTTGATTTCAGGCACGAGCTCCGAGTGCAGCACCTTGTTGTTCTCGTCCAGCACGACGACCGCGCGCGCCGTCAGGCCTTTGAGCGGGCCGCTCGTCACGTCGACGCCGTATGCCTGCGCAAACTCGTGGCCGCGAAACGTCGATGCCGTCACGACATTGGCGATGCCTTCGGTCGTGCAGAAGCGTTTGGCGGCGAACGGCAGATCGCCCGAAACGACGACTACCACCGTGTTGTTCAGGCCAGCGGCCGCTTCGTTGAATTTGCGCGTCGAGGTGGCGCAGGTCGGCGTGTCGAGGCTCGGCACGATGTTCAGAACCTTGCGCTTGCCCGCGAAGTTCGCGAGTTTGATGTCGCCGAGATCCGCGCCGACGAGCGTGAATTCGGACGCCTGCTGGCCCGCGTCCGGGAATGTGCCGCTAACGTCGATGGGATTGCCGCCGAGGGTAACTTGACTCATGTTGCGCTCCAGAGAATTGTCAGATGCTGACGGGAAAATCGCGCGTGCGTGAGCCGCGAGGGCCATGACGCGCGTCGTGTGGAACAAGCGGCAGGCGGCGTTCGCGCGCCTGTCCGCCGTCACGGATAAAAGACCTGAACCCGGTAATTCGCGGCGACAGCGTCGCCTGTATCCAGCCGGACGATAACCGGCTGCGCGCTTTGCGGCGGAAGGCCGACGGCGAATATCGTACCCGGTCGCGCGTAATCCTGCGGCCAGAGGACGCGGCGGATCGCGACGTTGTTCTTGTCGTCGAGCAGCGTGAGTTCGAGCGCCGGATACGCGAGCGCGACGTCCTGCCGGTTACGCAGCGACAGCTTCAGTTCGAGCTTGTGCGGGCCGTCGACCTGACGCAGGCCGGAGCTCTCGATCTGCAATCCGTCGATGTCGCGCGGCGGCGAGATGGTGCAGCCGATCTGATCGCATACGTCCGAGTAGAGCGCGTGCGAGCCGGGCACGAAGACCATCACGGTTTCGCGTTGCCACCACGCGAGTTGTACGAGCAACAGCAGCGCCAGCAGCACGGAGGCGATGACGCCGATGATGCGTTTCGCCTTGCCGGAGCCTGCGCGAGCCCGCGCGGGCGCGCGCGCCTCCCGCGATTCGCGGATGACGGGAAACGCTTCGTTCGCGCTCGTCCGACGAGCAGGGGGAGGCGGCTTCTTGCCGCCGAAGCCGGGTTCGGCATCGTCGCGCCATGCGGGTGCGGCGGGCGGTTCCGGTGCCGGGTGCGCGAGCGGCGCATCCGGCTGATGAACCGGTCCGATGAACGGCTCGGCGCGATCGTCGACGGGATCGACAAACGGTGCGACGGGCGGTTCGCCGAGCGGCGCGTCGTTGCCGGCTTGCGCGGCATTCGCGGCGTCGGGATGCGGAACGCCAACGCGGATGAACTGCTTCAGGCGCCCCGGTTCCGAAGGCAGCGCGGAGGGCTCGTTCGCGGCATCGGTCTGGTCGGGTTCGGTACGCGGCGGCGTGGCCGGTGCCTGCCTCGAGGCGCTCGTGAAGGCGGGCGCGTTCGCGTAGACCGTGCGCTCGCTGTCGGCGTCTTTTTTGGCGCCAGGCGCATCGGCGCGCTGCGTCGGCGCCGCCGGGCCGAGATCGAGGTTGCGCGGCGCGAAGGGTCGCGGCTTGAGCGGTGCATCGGAGGGGGCCGTCACATGAACGGGAACATCGGCAGAGGGAACACGGCCCGCGCCCGAGCTCGTCGTGGGGCCGACGGCTACGTCGTCGTCGATGATCGCGGCATGCTGGGCGACGCCTGCCGCAGCCGGCTCATCGGGAAGCTCGAAACGATGGTGCGCGGCATCGAAAACTTCCTGGCAGTGTCCGCAGCGCACGCGGCCGTCATGCGGCGCGAGCAGATGCGGGTCCAGCTTGAATACGGTTTCGCAGTGGGGGCAGCGGGTTGCCAGCGCCATATAAGAAGTGCCGTTGGCCTGACGGCCGATTCGTGGAGGATGGCGCTATTCTAAAGGCTTTCGCGCCGCGTTCCCGCGAGGCATACCCAGCCTTCGTGCTCGCGCCAGACGCTGATGTCGATCCACTTGGCGTAGACCGCCGCGACCTCGTCGGCCTGGCGCGCGAGCACGCCCGACAGCGCGATTCTGCCGCCCGGCTTCACCTTCGCGGCGAGCATCGACGCCATCAGCTTGAGCGGATTCGAGAGAATGTTCGCGACGACGATATCGAATTCGCCGGCGGGGCACGCGTCGGGCAAGCCGTAGGTCACGTCCGCGTGATTGCGCTCGCTGTTCTGGCGCGCCGACTCGACCGCCTGGCTGTCGATGTCGATGCCGACGACCGGGTCCGCGCCGCACTTCTTCGCGAGGATCGCGAGAATGCCGGAGCCGCAGCCGTAGTCGAGCACCGATTGGCCAGCCTTCACCGATTGCTCCAGCCACTCCATGCAAAGCCGCGTGGTCGGATGGCTGCCCGTGCCGAACGCGAGGCCCGGATCGAGTTCGAGCACGAGCGCGTCGGGGTCGGGCGCGTCGTGCCATGAAGGCACGACCCAGATGCGCTCGCCGATCGAAATCGGATCGAACTGCGCCTGCGTGAGACGCACCCAATCCTGGTCCTCGACTTCGCGCACGATAAAACTGGGCGTTGCCGAGAGGCCGATTTCGTTCGCGGCCGCGGCGAGCAGTACGTCGGGATCGGCGTCCTCGGCGAGCAGCGCGACCACGCGCGAGCGATTCCACGCGCTCTTCTCGGGCACGAGACCCGGCTCGCCGAAAAGCGGCTGCTCGTCGGGCGTGTCGGCGTCGGCGTCTTCGACCGACACCGACAGCGCGCCGACGTCAAGCAGCGCATCCGACAGCGCTTCCGCGTGCTCGCGATCCAGCTCGGCGATCAGTTCCCGGTAACTCATGCTCTTTTCCTGCGTTAAGCGCGCTTCAGGACTCTTCGGCGACGGCTGCCTGGCGCGCGGCCAGCTTGTTCTCGAGATAGTGGATGCTCGTGCCGCCTTCGACGAACTTTGCGTCGATCATCAGTTCGCGATGCAGCGGGATGTTCGTCGAGATGCCTTCCACGACCATTTCCGACAGCGCGATGCGCATGCGGTTGATCGCCTGCTCGCGCGTCGCACCGAAGGCGATCAGCTTGCCGATCATCGAATCGTAGTTCGGCGGAACGAAGTAGCTGGCGTACGCGTGCGAATCGACGCGGATGCCCGGGCCGCCCGGCGTGTGCCACGACGTGATGCGTCCCGGCGAAGGCGTGAACTTGAACGGATCTTCGGCGTTGATGCGGCATTCGATCGCGTGGCCGCGGAACTGGATGTCCTTCTGGCGGATCGAGAGCTTTTCGCCCGCGGCGATGCGAATCTGCTCCTGCACGATGTCGACGCCCGTGATCAGTTCCGTGACCGGATGCTCTACCTGCACGCGCGTGTTCATCTCGATGAAGTAGAACTCGCCGTTCTCGTAGAGGAACTCGAAGGTGCCCGCGCCGAGATAGCCCATTTTCTTGCAGGCGTCGGCGCAGCGGTCGCCGATGCGCTCGATCAGCCGCCGCGCGATGCCCGGCGCCGGCGCTTCCTCGATCACCTTCTGGTGACGGCGCTGCATCGAGCAGTCGCGTTCGCCGAGCCAGATCGCGTTGCGGAACGAATCCGACAACACCTGAATCTCGATGTGACGCGGGTTCTCGAGGAACTTCTCCATGTAAACCTGCGGGTTGCCGAACGCGCGGCCCGCTTCCTCGCGCGTCATGTTGACCGCGTTGACGAGCGCCGCTTCCGTGTGCACCACGCGCATGCCGCGCCCGCCGCCGCCGCCCGCCGCCTTGATGATGACGGGATAGCCGACTGTGCGCGCAATCTTCACGATCTCGCGCGGATCGTCCGGCAACGCGCCTTCCGAGCCCGGCACGCACGGCACGCCGGTCTTGATCATCGTCTGCTTGGCGGTGACTTTGTCGCCCATCAGGCGGATGGTCTCGGGACGCGGGCCGATGAACGTGAAACCCGATTGCTCGACGCGCTCGGCGAAGTCCGCGTTTTCAGAGAGGAAGCCATAGCCGGGGTGGATAGCCTCGGCGTCGGTGACTTCGGCCGCGCTGATGAGCGCCGGCATGTTCAGGTAGGAGAGATTGGAAGGCGCCGGTCCGATACAGACGGCTTCGTCGGCCAACTTGACGTATTTCGCTTCCTTGTCGGCTTCCGAATAGACGACAACTGTCTTGACGCCCAGCTCGCGGCACGCGCGCTGGATGCGAAGCGCGATTTCGCCGCGGTTCGCAATGAGAATTTTTTCAAACATAGTGGGTCGGCTCATCAACGGGCTCGCGCGAGCGGCCCTCGGGGATCCAATCGGCGGCGCGCTTCTCGACGGATCGATGCCGCTCGAAGCACGCCGGCGCAGTGAAGCCGGGCGGCGGCGGCGAGGCGCATCCGCGGCACGGCCCGATGCGCCTTTAGTCGCCGATCACGAAGAGCGGCTGGCCGTACTCGACCGCCTGGCCGTTCTCGACGAGGATTTCCTTCACGACGCCGGCCTTGTCCGATTCGATCTCGTTCAGCAGCTTCATCGCTTCGATGATGCAGAGCGTCTGGCCTTCCTTGACCGTATCGCCGACCTGGATGAACGGGTCCGCACCCGGCGACGGCGCGCGATAGAACGAGCCGACCATCGGCGAGGTCACAATGTGACCTTGCGGCGCTGCGGCCGCGGCACCGGGCGCGGCCGCAGCCGGCGCGCCTGCTTCGCCAGCGCCTCCGAAATGCGGCGCGGCGGGCGCCTGCACTTGCGGCGCGTACTGTTGCGGCGCCTGCATGTAGACCGGCGCGGCGTTCTTGACGATGCGAACCTTGCCTTCGCCTTCCGTCACTTCCAGCTCCGAGATGCCGGATTCCGAGACGAGGTCGATCAGCGTTTTCAGTTTACGAAGGTCCATCGAAAAATCCCCTTTCAATACTTGGAGACCGGGGCTGACCCGGCACTTGACTTGATTTGTGGGTGTTCTGACTGCTCAGCCGCGCACTCTCGCGCAGGCGCCGACGAAAACCGCGGCGGCAGAATCGGTCGGCACGCTGAACGTGTTCATGTCGAACGCATCGGCGTGGTCGTTTTGAAGCGCGCGCCCGGACGGCATGCACATGAACCCTGCGAGTACCTCGCGCAGGCCGGCAACCGTTTTTTGGCTGTCGGACTTGACGGCGAGGGGGCCACATGGCACCGGCAGAGTAGTCATAGTCGCTTCGGGTTGTGCGGAATTGGGCGCACTTTAGCGCTGTTTAGAGAATTTTGTCTAGTTTTACTGTGCGGGCCACTCCTAAACTGCGGGAGATATTACCGCCATGCTTGTCGCGACAAGCCGAATTTCCTGCAAGATCAGGGTATTGCGCTTTAACTCGCAGCTTACGTGCAATAAGGCGCTGCCTACTGGCTGCGGATTTTTTACAGGCCGTCGAGGGTATGTTTGAGTTCGGCCGGATCGACTTCCCCCAATTTCGTCGAGCGAATCTGCCCTTTTGAATCGATGACCACGGTGAAAGGCAGGCCACCCGCATTGTTGCCGAAGCTACGCGCAAGATCCGCGCCGCCGAACCCGGTCACATAGACGGGATACGACACCGGCACTTTCTTCAGGAAGTCGTTGACGTTCTTTTCGCTATCGACGCCAAGTCCGATGAACGTGATGCCTTTTTTCTCGTATTCGCGCTGCATCGCGGCGAGCGTCGGCATTTCCTTCACGCACGGCCCGCACCAAGACGCCCAGAAATTGACGACGACCGGTTTGCCCTTGAACGCGGCGAGCGGTTGAGAAGTGCCCATTGCGCCCGGAGGCGTCGCTTTCCAGAGCTGGTCGACGGCGTTTCCGCTCGCTTGGGTCGCAGCCACGGTATCGCCGCCGGTGAACAGATGCCCTGCATAGAAACCGCCGACGGTCGCGGCGACCGCGACCGCGAGGGCCGCCAGAATGCGTGTGCTTTTCATGAGCGTCCAGAAAAAAGATCAGCCGCCGATTTCCAGCGGCGGGGCATCAGGATGATCGAGCAGCGTGCGCACGGCCGCCGCGTTCGCGCGCGCGAGGCGTCCGCGGCCGTCCGCCCGCACCGCGCCGCGCAGGTCGTCGGGACCGTAGAGCGCGATATGCACGCCGATCGGCTCCTCGTCGCGCACCCGATGCAAAAAACTCAGCGTCTCGACGTAGCCGCGTCCGGCGAAATGCCGCGTCTCCGACACGTCGTATTGCACATTCGCGTTCAACAGATAAATCGCGACTTCCTTCGGATTGTCGCAAAAGCATTGCAGATGGATATCGGAATGCTCGCCCGCCGTGCCGTTGAGCACCGCGCCCGTCAGATACGGATCGAACGGTTTCAGGCGCTCCATCCAGTCGAGCGCTGCTTCGCGCATGCGCCGCAACACGGCCGGTTGGCTGTCGCTCTGGAAGAGCGCCTGATACTCGCGGATTTCCTCTTCGATCTGGTCGTTATCGGGCAGGAACTCGCCGCCGATCTTGCTCTCGCCGACGACCTGCCGCGCCGCCTTGCGCTTCGCGGTGGAGTAGTCGAGGCCGTCCTCGGCGATCATCCTCGCGGCGGCAATCGCGATTTCCTCGCGCACGCGCTGCGGATCGAAATGTGATTTGCGAACCATGCCGGAATGATACTAGATAAGCTCGAGCCGCCCTTTTGCGGACTCGGTGCGGCAGGCTCGCGCCGGCGAAAGAGCGCTTAGCCTGCTCGGTTACAATATGCGCCTTCAGGCGCCTTTCTGCACGGGTTTGCCCTTAGGTTCACCCGTACGGCGCCGTTCCTGTTTCCGCATCTCAATCGCCCGCGCGGCGCGACACGGTTTATGCATATCCATATCCTCGGCATCTGCGGCACCTTCATGGGCGGACTTGCTGTCCTCGCGCGCGAGGCGGGCCACAAGGTCACCGGCTGCGACGCCGGCGTCTACCCGCCGATGAGCACCCAGCTCGAAGCGCAGGGCATCGAATTGATCGAAGGTTACGGCGTCGAGCAGCTCGCGCTCGAACCGGACCTGTTCGTCATCGGTAACGTAGTGACGCGCGGCAATCCGCTGATGGAAGCCATCCTGGATCGCGGCCTGCCGTACGTGTCCGGCCCGCAGTGGCTCGGCGAGCATGTGCTGAACGGCAAATGGGTGCTGGCGGTGGCCGGCACGCACGGCAAGACCACGACGAGCTCCATGCTGGCGTGGCTGCTCGAAGACGCGGGCATGAACCCCGGCTTTCTGATCGGTGGCGTGCCGCTCAACTTCGGCATTTCCGCGCGCTTGACCGATTCGAGCTTCTTCGTCATCGAGGCCGACGAGTACGACACCGCGTTCTTCGACAAGCGCTCGAAGTTCGTCCACTATCGCCCGCGCACGGCGGTGCTCAACAATCTCGAATTCGATCATGCCGATATCTTCCCCGATCTCGCTACGATCGAAACGCAATTTCATCATCTGGTGCGCACGGTGCCGGGCATCGGGCGCATCGTCACGAACGGGCGTGAGGCTGCGCTCGAACGCGTGCTCACGCGCGGTTGCTGGTCGGGCGTGGAGCGTTTCGGCGTCGATGGCGGCTGGCAGGCGCTGCCCGCCGAGCAGGGCGCGGCCGTCGACGAACGGTTCGCCGTGTATTGGGAAGGCAAACGTCAGGGCGTCGTCGATTGGCAGGTGCAGGGCGAGCACAATCGCATGAATGCGCTCGCGGCGATCGCGGCGGCGCGCTCGGTCGGCGTGCCGCCGGCGCAGTCGGTGAAGTCGCTGTCGAGCTTCCGCAACGTCAAGCGGCGCATGGAAGTGAAGGGCAGCGTCGACGGCGTCACCGTCTACGACGACTTCGCGCATCACCCGACCGCGATCGACACGACCGTCGCCGGGTTGCGCACGCGCATCGGCGACGCCCGCATTCTCGCCGTGCTGGAGCCGCGCTCCAACACGATGAAGCTCGGCACGATGAAGGCGCAATTGCCCGCGAGTCTCTCGGGCGCGGATCTGGTTTTCGGCTACGGCGCGCGCGAAGGCCGCGACAAGCTAGGCTGGAATCTCGCCGAGGCGCTGTCCCCGCTCGGCGACAAGGCGCGCGCATTCGACGAAATCGAACCCCTGGTGAAGGCGGTCGCTGCCGCCGCGCGGCCGGGCGATCACGTACTCGTGATGAGCAACGGCGGCTTCGGCGGCGTTCACCAGAAACTGCTCGACGCGCTCTCGGCGCGTGGCGCAGGAGGACACTCGTGATTCTCTATCTGCACGGCTTTCGCTCGTCTCCCCAGTCGTTCAAGGCGCGCGTGATGCATGCGCGCCTCGCGGAACTCGGGCGGCTCGGCGAATGGCAGTGCCCGACGCTGCCGGTGTCGCCGTGCGATGCCGTTGCGCTGGCGGAATCGCTGGCCGCGGGCGAGCAGATGGCCGACGTGACCGTCGTCGGCAGCTCGCTCGGCGGCTACTACGCGACGTATCTCGCGGAAAAGCACGGCTGGCGCGCCGTGCTGCTCAATCCGGCGGTCGTGCCGCAGCGCGATCTGAGCCATTTTCTCGGCGAACAGCCGCTGTGGCATGGCGGTGGCAGCATCAACGTATTGCCGCGCCATCTCGACGAACTGCGCGCGCTCGCGGTCGAGTCGATCACGCGGCCCGAGCGCTACTATCTGATCGCGGCGACGGGCGACGAAGTGCTCGATTACCGCACGATGCTCGACCACTATCCCGGCGTACGAACCACGCTGATTCAGGGCGGAGATCACGCGATCAGCGATTTCCCGGCTTATCTCGCCGATGTCATCGCGTTCTGCGATCAGGCGTCGCCGCCGCTCGTCACGCCGGCGGCGGCATGACACCGGCGTCACACTAATTCAACCACCGGCGCGCGGATGACAGTCGAGCGCGGCCCGGTCCACCGTTTTACGAGAGTATTGAGTGAACGTTTTCTTCGAGGAATCGGGTAGTTTCAAGGCCGGATCGGTGTTGTCGAAACAGGGCGACGCGTTTCAGGTCGAGTTGCCGGGCGGCCGGCGCGCGAAGGTGCGCGCGAAAGACGTGCTGATCGAATTCGAAAAGCCCGCGGCCGGCGACCTGATGCAGGAGGCCGACGCCATCGCGCAGGAGATCGATCTCGACTTCCTGTGGGAATGCGCGCCCGACGAGGAATTTCCGTTCGCGGCGCTCGGCGCGGACTACTTCGGCGACAAGTTCGGCCCCGCTGAACGTGCGGCGCTCGTTCTGCGCATGCACGGCGCGCCGGTCTACTTCCGGCGCAAGGGGCGCGGCCAGTATCAGCGCGCGCCGCAGGAGCAGTTGCAGATGGCGCTCGCATCGCTCGAGCGCAAGCGTCAGCAGGCGCTCGTGCAGCAGGGCTACGAAGAGGAGCTGAAGGCGGGCAAGCTGCCTGACGCGCTCAAGGGCAAGGCGATCGGCCTGCTCACGAAGCCGGACAAGAATTCGATCGAATACAAGGCGCTCGAAGCGGCGGCGGCCGCGCGCGGCATCTCGCAGGCGCGTCTGATGCTCGAATGCGGCGGCATCGCCTCGCCGCGTCAATTGCACGAAGCGAAGTTCCTCTCGGAGTTCTTTCCGCACGGCACCGGTTTTCCTTCGGTGCAACCGGGACCGCTGCCCGAGGATTTACCGCAAGCCGACGTCGAAGCCTTCTCCATCGACGATGTCACCACGACCGAAATCGACGACGCCTTCTCCGTCGAACATCTTTCCGATGGCCGCGTGCGCGTGGGCATCCACATCGCCGCGCCGGCGCTCGGGATCGCGCGTGGCGACATGATCGACGCGATCGCGCGCGGGCGTCTTTCGACCGTCTACATGCCCGGCGACAAGATCACCATGCTGCCGGACGATGTCGTCGACGTGTTCACGCTCGGCGAGGGCGGGCTGCGCCCGGCGCTGTCGCTGTACATCATCGTGAATCGCGAGACGCAGGACATCGTCGCGACCGAGACGCGCGCCGAGCGCGTGTTCGTGAAGAGCAACCTGCGCCACAACCATCTCGACGAGTTCGTCACCGAAGAAAGCCTCGCGGCCGGCACCGGCGATTACCCGCACAAGGAAGACATCGCCGTGCTGTGGCCGCTCGCGCAGGCGCTGTTCGAAAAGCGCCAGCAGGCGCGCGCGAGTTACGGCCTCAAGCGCGAGGTGCAGCGCAACAACGATTTCAATTTCTATGTCGATGGCGAGCACATCACGATCACGCCGCGCCGTCGCGGTTCGCCGCTCGATCTGATCGTCGCGGAGCTGGCGATTCTCGCGAACTCGTCGTGGGGCGCGTTCCTCAACGATCACGGCGTGCCGGGCATCTATCGCTCGCAGCGCGGTTTTGGCGGTCCGGGCCCGAAGCGCACGCGCATGCAGACGACGCCCGCGCCGCACGAAGGCCTCGGCGTCGCGCAATATGCGTGGAGCACGTCGCCGCTGCGCCGTTATGTCGATCTGGTGAATCAATGGCAACTGATCGCGTGCGTGCAGCATGGCGTGACGGCCAAGCTCGCCGCACCGTTCAAGCCGAAAGACGCGGATCTTTTCGCCGTCGTGCAGGGTTTCGACGACACCTACACCGCCTATGCCGATCATCAGCGACGCATGGAGTATTTCTGGTGCCTGCGCTGGCTCAGGCAGGAGAACAAGAAACATGTTCCGGCATCGGTCATCAAGGACGACCTCGTGCGTCTCGAAGAGATTCCGCTGATCCTGCACGTGCCCGGTCTGGGCGTGCACGCGCGCGGCACGCGCGTGATGCTCGAAGTCGTGTCGATCGACGAGTTGACGGTCGAAGCGTCGTGCCGTCTGCTGCAGGTGATCGATGCGCCGTCCGCGACCGCGCCGGTCGAGGAAGACGAAGCGGAAGAGGAGATCATCGAGTCGACCGATCTCACCGCCGAAAGCGAAGCGGAAGCGCAAGCCGAAGCGTCGCAGCCTGCGCCGCCCGGCGACGCGCAACAATCCACCGAGCCGACCGGATCATGAGCCAGAAAGACCAATACGCGGTGATCGGCAATCCGATCGAGCACAGCAAATCGCCGTGGATCCACGCGAAATTCGCCGCGCAGACCGGCGAGCCGATCGAATACGGCCGCATTCTCGGGCCGCTCGGCGGCTTCGAGCGCGAGGTGAAAAACTTCATCGCGTCGGGCGGGCGCGGCATGAACGTCACTGTGCCGTTCAAGCTCGAAGCGCACGCGCTCGCGGATTCGCTGTCGCCGCGCGCGGCGGCGGCGGGCGCGGTCAACACGCTGGCCTTCGGGCCCGACGGCGTGCGCGGCGACAACACCGATGGCGTCGGGCTCGTGCGCGACATCGAAGTGAATCTCGGCGTAAGCCTGAAGGGTGCGCGGATTCTGCTGCTGGGCGCGGGCGGCGCTGCGCGCGGCGTCGTGCTGCCGATCTTCGATCGGGCGCCGGCCGCGCTCACCATCGTCAACCGCACGGCGGCGAAGGCGCATCAGCTCGTCGATCAGTTCGCGGGTAGCGCGGCCGAATGCGGGGTGCGTTTCTCGGGCGGCGGCGCGGACAGCGCGGAAGCCGGACAGTACGACGTGATCGTCAACGCGACCGCGGGCAGCCTCGACGCCGCCTTGCCCGATTGCGACGACAGTGCGTTCGGCGCCGGCACGCTCGCCTACGACATGATGTACGGCGCGCAGCCGACCGTCTTCATGCAGCACGCGTCGAAGCTCGGCGCGCGCGCGGCAGATGGCCTCGGCATGCTGGTCGAGCAAGCCGCCGAATCGTTTTTCATCTGGCGCGGCGTGCGCCCGGATGGCGGCGCGGTCCTGCGCGAATTGCGCGCGGCGCTCGCGGCCAAAGCCTGATGACCACCGCGCCGCTCGGCAGCCGCACGCCTTCGGGCACGCCGCGCGTGCGCCGCGCGGTGCGGCTCGGGCCGGCGCGCTGGATAGCCTACGGCTTGTCGGTGATGGGCATCGCGTTCATTGCGACGCAAATCTGGTTCTTCGCGCAGATCGGCATCTGGACCGTCGTGAATCCCGGCCCGACCGCCTTCATGCGCGCCGACGCCTGGACGCTCGCGAAGACGCATCCCGGCATATCGCTGCAACGCACCTGGGTGCCGTACGACCAGATTTCGCGCAACCTGAAGCGCGCGATCATCGCGTCCGAAGACGCCAACTTCGTCAACAACAACGGCTATGAAACCGACGCCATTCTCCAGGCGTGGGAAAAGAACAAGGCGCGCGGGAAAATCGTCGCGGGTGGCTCGACCATCTCGCAGCAACTCGCGCGCAATCTCTTTCTGTCGCGTGAAAAGAGTTATGTGCGCAAGGCGGAGGAACTCGTCATCACATCGATGCTCGAGTTCTGGATGGACAAGGAACGCATTTTCGAGATCTATCTGAATTCGGTCGAGTGGGGCAATGGCGTGTATGGCGCGGAAGCGGCGGCGCAGCATTACTTCAAGACCTCGGCGGCGAAACTGACGGCCTGGCAGAGCGCGCGCCTCGCCGTGATGCTGCCGCGTCCCAAGTATTTCGACGACCATCGCAACTCGCCGTATCTGTCTCAGCGGGCAGGCGTCATCGCGCGGCGCATGGGTGCGGCGGAACTGCCGCAGTGAAATTTAGTTGGTCAAGCTAAACGTTATAAAGCCCTGATTATTCAGGGCTTTTTTGTTTTTGACTCGCTGTTTATAAGCAACTTTTATCCCATTATGTGAGCGCGTCGATCACATATTGAATAATTCAAAGAGCCGGAACTACAATCCGACCAGAGCCTGAAATGGCCCCTGCGTGCGACGACCGCGGCCAGCTCCGGCGCGCACGACCAGAACAATGGAGACACGTCATGCACTCGATCGCGTGCCCGCATTCGCGGGCCTCTTCGCACGGTTCGTACGCTCGTTCGCTCGCCGCCGCACTCGCGCGCGCCATCCGACACACATCGTGATCGACGAGAGACCCGCGCCATGACCAAATTCCAGAATCCGGAAACCGACGCTGTGGAAGCGCAAGCCGCGCACGCGAGCGGCCCGCGCGCGAAGCAAGGCGGCGCGAACGGCACGAAGCCCATGCCCGATCCCGATTCGATCGCACTGCCGAGCGCGCTCGTCGACGTCACGCCGCAGCAGGCCGGCACGCAGACGCTGTTGCGCGGCCTCGCGATTCTCGAAGCCGCCGCGAACGGCGCGCGCGATCTGCGCGCGTTCGGTGCGGCGCTCGGCACGACACGCAGCACGACGCATCGGCTCGTGAGCTCGCTCGTGCAGGCGCGTTATCTGCGCCAGGTGCAGGGCGGCTATCTGCTCGGGCCGAAGCTCATCGAACTGGGCACGATCGCCCTCGAACAGATGCCGCTCACGGCGGTCGCGCGCCCGCATCTGCAGGCGCTCGCCGAGCACACGCACGACACCATTCACCTCGGCGTGCGCGACGGCGACGACGTCCTCTATATCGACAAGATTCCCGGCACGCGCGGGCTGGAGATGCGCTCGCGCGTCGGGCATCGCATGCCGCTCGCATCGACGGGCATCGGCAAGGCGATGATGCTCGACCTCGAAGCGAACGCGTGGAAGAAGCTGCTCGAAGCGTCGCATCGCGCGCTCGCGAAAACGAGCTTCAAACCCGACAACCGTCCCGATTTCGACACCTTCCAGCAGCGCATGACGCGCTATTCGCAAGGCGGCTTCACGTTCGATCTCGAAGAGAACGAGGCGTCGATCCGCTGCGTGGCCGCGCCGGTGCGCGACGCGTCGGGCGCGATCGTCGCGGCGTTGTCGGTGGCGAGCACCATTCCCTACATGCCGCATGAACGCATGGAAGAGCTGATTCCGGTCGTGCAGCGCGAGGCGCGCGCGATCTCCGAAGAACTCGGCTGGCGCGCGCCGCAGGTACGCAGGATCAAGCGATGAGCGCATCCGTGGCCAAGCCCGCACTCATCGCGCTCGACTGGGGCACGACGTCCCTGCGCGCCTATCTGCTCGCCGCCGACGGTCTCGCGCTCGACTCGCGCGCATCGGCGGCAGGCATCATGAATCTGCCCGCGGGCGGCTTCGATCAGGCGTTCGACGAAACCTGCGGCGCGTGGCTCGATGCCCATGCGGATTTGCCGGTCATCGCGGCGGGCATGGTCGGCAGCGCGCAGGGCTGGGTGGAAGCGCCGTATGTCGCAACGCCGGCAGGCGCCGATGCGCTCGTCGCGGGCATCGTCAAAGTGAAGACGGCGCGCGGCGTCACGGTGCATGTCGTGCCGGGCGTGCTGGAGCATGGCGAGTTGCCCAACGTGATGCGTGGCGAGGAGACGCAAATCTTCGGCGCGCTGGCGAGCGAGCCGTCGCTCGGGGCATCGGGCGGCGCGCTGATCGGACTGCCGGGCACGCATGCGAAATGGGCGTTCGTCGCCGATGGCCGCATCGAGCGCTTCTACACCTTCATGACGGGCGAGACCTTCGGCGCGCTGCGCGATCACACGATTCTCGGACGCACGATGCACCCGGCCGCGACACCCGACGAACAGGCGTTCCGGCGCGGCGTCGATACGGCGCGCGATAGCGGTCATCCCGGCGTGCTTGCGACGATCTTCAGCACGCGCACGCTCGGTCTCACCGGCCAGCTGACGGCGGAGCAGCAGTCGGATTACCTGTCGGGACTGCTGATCGGGCACGAATTGCGCGGCCTGAACGAAGTCCTGGCGCGCGAACGCTCCACGCTCGCGGGAAAGACCTTGCGCCTCATCGGCAACGACGCGCTTTGCGACCGCTATCGTGCCGCGCTCGTGCGCTTCGGCTGCCACGATGCCGCGACGATCGCGCACGCCACCGAGCATGGCCTTTATAAAATCGCCGCGCTGGCCGGGTTGGTCGCGGGCTTGCGCGCCGCCTGAGAAGGAGTCAAACCACATGCAGCCCCCCATCACTCTGCCCGCGCCGTATGGCATGCACGCCGGTCTCGCGAAGGCGTTCGCCGCGTGTCCGCTGATCGCGATCCTGCGCGGTGTGACGCCCGCCGAGGCCGCCGATCACGCTCGCGCGCTGTATGAAGCGGGCTTTCGCATCGTCGAGGTGCCGCTGAATTCGCCGCAGCCGTTCGACAGCATCGCGGCGATCCGTCAGGCGCTGCCCGCCGATGTGATCGTGGGCGCGGGAACGGTGCTGCATCCGAGTTACGTCGACAGCGTGAAGGCCGCGGGCGGCGAGCTCATCGTGATGCCGCACAGCGACGCCGATGTGGTGCGCGCCGCGAAGGCGCAGGGTCTCGCGTGCGCGCCGGGCGTCGCGACGCCGAACGAAGCGTTTCTCGCGCTGAAGATCGGCGCGGACGTGCTGAAGATGTTCCCCGCCGAGCAGCTCGGACCGACGGTCACGAAGGCGTGGCGCGCGGTGATCGCGCAAGAAGTGCCGCTCGTGCCGGTAGGCGGGATTTCGCCCGACAACATGGGCCCGTTTCTGAGCGCGGGCGCGAACGGCTTCGGCCTCGGTTCCGCGCTGTACAAGCCGGGCCAGAGCGCGCAAGTCACCGCGCGGCATGCGAAGACCTTCGTCGACGGACTGGCCGTTGCGCGAGGCGACATCAAATGAACCGGCTCGCCGGCAAGGTGACGATGGTCACGGGCGCGGGACGCGGCATCGGCGCTGCGATCGCGCTGGCGTTCGCGCGCGAGGGCGCAGCGGTGGCGCTGGCGGAGCTCGACATCGACACGGCGCGCGCGACGGCGCAACGCGTCGCATCGGAAGTGGACGGCGCGCGCGCGATCGCGGTGCGCACGGACGTCACGCAGAGCGCATCGGTGAAAGAGGCGGTCGCGCAAACGGAAGCCGCGCTCGGCCCGATCGACGTGCTCGTGAACAACGCCGGCATCAATGTGTTCTGCGATCCGCTCACGATGACCGACGACGACTGGCGCCGCTGCTTCGCTGTCGATCTCGACGGCGTATGGAATGGCTGCCGCGCGGTGTTGCCGGGCATGGTCGAGCGTGGGCGGGGGAGCATCGTGAACATCGCGTCGACGCACGCTTTCAAGATCATTCCGGGCTGCTTTCCGTATCCGGTGGCGAAGCACGGCGTGATCGGACTGACGCGCGCGCTCGGCATCGAATACGCGCCGAACAACGTGCGCGTCAACGCGATCGCGCCGGGTTACATCGAAACGCAACTGACGCTCGACTGGTGGAACGCGCAAGCCGATCCGAAAACCGCGCGTCAGGCGACGCTCGACCTTCAGCCGATGAAGCGCATCGGCCAGCCGCAGGAAGTCGCGATGACGGCGGTGTTCCTCGCGTCGGACGAGGCGCCGTTCATCAACGCGAGCTGTATCACGGTCGATGGCGGGCGCTCGGCGCTGTACCACGACTGAACAACAACGAACCACCGAAAGAATGACGCACTGGCCGCTGTGCGGCATCGACCAACAAAAAAAGCGGCCACACACCTTCGTAGCGCCCGCGTTCGGGCATTTTTCGACATCGGAAAAAGTCGGGAGACAAAAAATGAAACGCAGACTGTTCCTCACGCTGATCGCCGCCGCCACGGCAACGAGCGCGTCCATGATCGCGGCGCCGGTCGCGCAGGCCGCCGACGAGGTCAAGATCGGCTTCCTCGTGAAGCAGCCGGAAGAGCCGTGGTTCCAGGACGAATGGAAGTTCGCGGAAATCGCCGCCAAGGAGAAGGGCTTCACGCTCGTGAAGATCGGTGCGCCGTCGGGTGAGAAAGTGATGAGCGCAATCGACAACCTCGCCGCGCAGAAGGCGCAGGGCTTCATCATCTGCACGCCGGACGTGAAGCTCGGGCCGGGCATCGTCGCGAAGGCGAAGGCCGACAAGCTCAAGATGATGACGGTCGATGACCGTCTCGTCGACGGTTCGGGCAAGCCGATCGAAGCCGTCCCGCACATGGGCATTTCCGCCTACAACATCGGCAAGCAGGTGGGCGACGGCATCGCAGCGGAAATCAAGAAGCGCGGCTGGGACATGAAGGATGTCGGCGCGATCGACGTGACCTACGAGCAGTTGCCGACCGCGCATGACCGCACGACCGGCGCGACCGATGCGCTCGTCGCCGCCGGCTTCCCGAAGGCGAATATCGTCGCCGCGCCGCAGGCGAAGACCGACACGGAGAACGCGTTCAACGCCGCGAACATCGCGCTGACGAAGAACCCGCAATACAAGCACTGGGTTGCTTACGGCCTGAACGACGAAGCCGTGCTCGGCGCCGTGCGCGCGGCGGAAGGCCGCGGCTTCAAGGCGGACAACATGATCGGCATCGGCATCGGCGGGTCGGACTCGGCGTTGAACGAGTTCAAGAAGCCGAACCCGACGGGCTTCTACGGCACCGTCATCATCAGCCCGAAGCGCCACGGCGAAGAGACGTCCGAGTTGATGTACGCGTGGATCAAGGACGGCAAGGCGCCGCCCCCGCTCACGCTCACGACCGGCATGCTGGCTACGCGCGAGAACGTGGCGTCGGTTCGCCAGCAGATGGGACTGGCGTCGAACTAAACGTGCAATGGCGGGCCGCGTCCGACGATGCGGCCCGCGCGTAAATGGGAGGCGATGTGTCAGCGACGCTGCGTTTTGACAATATCGGCAAGGTGTTTCCAGGCGTGCGCGCGCTCGACGGCGTGTCGTTCGACGTCAACGCCGGCGAAGTTCACGGCCTGATGGGCGAGAACGGCGCGGGCAAATCGACTTTGCTCAAGATTCTCGGCGGCGAGTATCAGCCCGATTCGGGGCGCGTGCTCATCGACGACAAGGAAGTGCATTTCGCGAGCGCGGCGGCTTCGATCGCGGCGGGCATCGCGGTGATTCATCAGGAATTGCAGTACGTGCCGGACCTGACCGTGTCCGAGAATCTGCTGCTCGGCGCGCTGCCGAACCGGCTCGGCTGGGTTGACAAGCGCAAGGCGAAAGCTCACGTGCGCGAGCGGCTCGCGGCGATGGGCGTCGATCTCGATCCGAACGCGAAGCTGCGCAAGCTTTCGATCGCGCAGCGGCAGATGGTCGAAATCTGCAAGGCGCTGTTGCGCAACGCGCGCGTGATCGCGCTGGATGAACCGACGAGTTCGCTGTCGCATCGCGAGACGGAAGTGCTGTTCAAGCTCGTGCGCGATCTCAAGGCGGACAACCGCGCGCTGATCTACATCTCGCATCGCATGGACGAGATTTACGAGCTCTGCGATGCATGCACGATCTTCCGCGACGGCCGCAAGATCGCGTCGCATCTGACGCTCGCGGACGTGCCACGCGAGACGCTGGTGCAGGAAATGGTCGGCCGCGAAATCAGCGACATCTATAACTATCGCGCGCGTGCGCTGGGCGACGTGCGCTTCGCCGTGAACGACGTGCAGGGCGATGCGTTGAGCGCGCCCGCGAGCTTCGAGGTGAAGCGCGGCGAGATCGTCGGTTTCTTCGGGCTCGTCGGCGCGGGACGCAGCGAACTGATGCACCTCGTCTACGGCGCGGACAAGAAGAAGGGCGGTTCCTTGTCGCTCGACGGCAAGGAAATCAAAGTCCGCAGCACCGGCGAGGCGATCCGCCACGGCATCGTGCTGTGTCCGGAGGATCGGAAGGAAGAGGGCATCGTCGCGATGGCGACCGTCGCGGAGAACATCAACATCTCGTGCCGGCGTCATTACTTGCGCGGCGGGCTGTTTCTCGATCGCAAGAAGGAAGCGCAGACGGCGGAACGCTTCATCCAGTTGCTGAAGATCAAGACGCCGAGCCGCAAGCAGCGCATCCGTTTTCTTTCGGGCGGCAATCAGCAGAAGGCGATTCTGTCGCGCTGGCTCGCGGAGCCGGATCTGAAGGTCGTGATTCTCGACGAGCCGACGCGCGGCATCGATGTCGGCGCCAAGCACGAGATCTATAACGTGATCTATCAGCTCGCCGAGCGCGGCTGCGCGATCGTGATGATTTCGTCGGAACTGCCGGAAGTGCTCGGCGTGTCCGACCGGATCGTCGTGATGCGGCAGGGGCGCATCGCGGGCGAATTGCCGCGCGAGAAGGCGAGCGAGCAGGCGGTGCTGAGTCTCGCGCTGCCGCAGACGGACCGTGTCGCGCAGGCGGCATAAAGACAAGAGGAGCGAATCATGGAAGCAAGAGAAAACATCGTGGGGCAGGCGACGGAAACCGTTGCGAACGCGCTGATCCCGCAAAAAAACGACAAGCAAAAGTGGTGGCAGCAGATCACGGAGTACAGCCTGATCGTGATCTTCGTGGTGATGTTCCTGACGATGTCGCTGACCGTCGATCACTTCTTCTCGATCGAGAACATGCTCGGTCTCGCGCTGTCGATTTCGCAGATCGGCATGGTCGCGTGCACGATGATGTTCTGCCTCGCGTCGCGCGATTTCGACTTGTCGGTCGGCTCGACGATCGCATTCGCCGGCGTGCTCTGCGCGATGGTGCTCAACGCGACGGACAACACCGCGATCGCGATTGTCGCGGCGGTGGCCGCCGGTGCGGTGATCGGCTTCGTGAACGGCGCGGTGATCGCCTATCTGCGCATCAACGCGCTGATCACCACGCTCGCGACGATGGAGATCGTGCGCGGGCTTGGGTTCATCGTGTCGCACGGGCAGGCGGTGGGTGTGTCGTCGGATACGTTCATCGCGCTCGGCAGCCTGTCGATGTTCGGGATTTCCCTGCCTATCTGGGTCACGCTTGCGTGTTTCATTATTTTCGGCGTACTGCTCAATCAGACCGTGTATGGACGCAATACATTGGCGATCGGCGGGAATCCTGAGGCTTCGCGGCTGGCCGGTATCAATGTCGAGCGCACGCGCGTCTGGATCTTCTTGATTCAGGGCGCTGTTACTGCACTGGCCGGCGTCATTCTCGCTTCGCGGATTACGTCGGGGCAGCCGAATGCTGCTCAGGGCTTCGAACTGAACGTGATTTCGGCTTGTGTGCTTGGGGGCGTTTCGCTGCTGGGCGGGCGTGCGACGATTTCAGGGGTCGTGATCGGGGTGCTCATTATGGGAACCGTCGAGAACGTGATGAACCTGCTTAATATCGATGCGTTCTATCAGTACCTCGTGCGCGGGGCTATCTTGCTTGCTGCGGTGTTGTTGGATCAATTGAAGAATCGTGGGGCGAGGGATTGATTGGGGTGGTGGGTGGGGGGCTTTGGGGCTTCGTGAAATCCTGCTTTCTTTTCGGTCTATTGGCGTTGCCCCGCACAGGGGCAACGCCAATAGACCGACACGAATACGGGATCACGAAAACAGGCTTCCTCGAAAGCGCAACAAACGAGACAAACCCCACATGACAACGACCGAAAAGCAACTCGCAAGCTACCCCAGCCTGCAAGGCAAAACAGTCCTGATCACCGGCGGCGCGACCGGCATCGGCGAAGGCTTCGTCGAGCATTTCTTCGCTCAGGGCGCGAAAGTCGCCTTCTTCGACATCGACACCAACGCCGGCGAAGCGCTCGCCGACCGCCTCGGTGCTGCTCTGCAGCAAGACCGGACACGCCCGATGTTCCTCAACGTCGACCTGACCGACATCGACGCATTGAGAAAGGGCATCGCAGATGTAAGAACCGCCTTCGGCCCGATCGGCGTGCTCGTGAACAACGCCGCCAACGACAAGCGCCACGCGATCGAGGACGTGACACCCGAGTCGTACGATGCGGGCATCGCGGTCAACATACGCCATCAGTTTTTCGCGGCCCAGGCCGTGATCGACGACATGAAGGGCCTCGGCGGCGGCTCGATCATCAACCTGGGCTCGATCAGCTGGATGCTCAAGCAAGGCAACTTTCCCGTCTACACGACGTCGAAGTCGGCAGTGCAGGGCATGACGCGCGGCCTCGCGCGCGATCTCGGCAAGTTCGGCATCCGCGTGAATACGCTCGTGCCAGGCTGGGTGATGACCGAAAAGCAAAAGCGTCTGTGGCTCGACGAGGCCGGCAAGGAAGCGATCAAGCAAGGCCAGTGCATCGAAGGGGAATTGCTGCCCGTACATCTCGCGCGCGCGGCGCTTTTCCTCGCATCGGATGACAGCAGCATGATCACGGCGCAGGACTTGATCGTCGACGGAGGATGGGCCTGATGAATCCGACTCGCGCGCAACTTCTCATCGACAGCCAATGTTCGCTCGGCGAAGGCGCGACGTGGTGCGCCGCGAGCGGCCGCTTCTGGTGGACCGATATCGAAGGCAACACGTTGTGGCGCCACGATCCGCGCGACGGCGCGAGCGAATCGTTCGCGATGCCCGAGCGGCTCGCCTGCTTCACGCCCTGCGCCGATGCGCGTTTCCTGCTGCTGGGTCTCGCGTCGCGGCTCGCCTTCTATGAGATCGCGACGGGAAACATCGAAACCATCATGGAAGTCGAAGCCGATCTGCCGACGCGCCTCAACGATGGCCGCTGCGATCGCGAAGGGCGCTTCGTGTTCGGCACGAAGCACGACGTGGACGACGCGCAGGCAATCGGCGGGTTTTATCGGCTCAACGCGAATTTGTCGCTGGAACGCCTGCCGCTCGCCGATTGCGCGATCTCGAACAGCATCGGCTTCTCCCCGGACGGCGCGACGATGTACTACTGCGATTCGCCGACGCGCCAGATCCGCGCGTGCGACTATCCGACATTCGACAACGACCGCGTGTTCGTCGAACTGACGGACAAGACCGGCGTGCCCGACGGCTCGATCGTCGATGCCGAAGGCGGCTTGTGGAACGCGCAGTGGGGCGGCGCGCGCGTCGTGCGTTACGGACGCGACGGACGCGAGACGGCGCGCATCGACGTGCCGAGCGCGCAGCCGAGTTGCGTCGCGTTCGGCGGCGCGGACTTCGGCACGCTGTATGTGACGAGCGCGCGCATCGGTCTCTCCGATGACGCGCTGAAAAGCGACGCGCACGCAGGCGGCGTGTTCGTCGCGACGCCCGGCGCGCGGGGCCTCGCGGAAGCCGTATTCGCGGGCAAGGTGTAACGAAAAAGCAGCGAGGCGGCGCGCGATCGATGCGCCGCCCGACACCCCCGGCGACGCCGGTTCTTCGCCTCTCGATGGAGCACGAGTCATGGCTGTTGCGCGCACAGAGCAAAGACCGAATCCTGCATCGACCTCCAAGGCATCGGCGAACGCCCGCCGCTCGAGGCTGGCCGCCGCCACCGAACCACCGGTCCGCCCCGGCCCGAGCACCGCGGTCGTCGCAATGGGCGGCCCCGATGTCGACGGCTGCATCACACTCGTCAACGCGCATTTGCGGCTCGAACTCGCGCCGTCGCTCGGCGGCGGCATCACGCGCTTCGACTGGCGGCACGAAGGCGCGCTCGTGCCGATCTTCCGGCCGTGCGTCGAACCGGGTCCGGACACGGATCCGAATCAGCTCGCGTGCTATCCGCTTCTGCCGTATTCGAACCGCATCGGCAACGGGCACTTTCAGTTTTCAGGCCGCTCGATCGACGTGCCGTGCAATCGCGCAGGCGAACCGTTGCCGCTGCATGGCGATGGCTGGCTCGGCGCGTGGGAAGTCGCGGAGGCAACGTCCGCGCGCGTGCGTCTGACGCTCGATCGCAGCGACGGCAAGCCCTATGCGTTCCGCGCCGCGCAGACTTACGCGCTCGAGGAAGCGACGCTCGTCGTGACGCTCGGCGTCGAAAACACCGGCGACGAAGCGCTGCCCTTCGGTCTCGGGTTGCATCCGTTCCTGATGCGCGAGGCGGACACGGAGTTATCGGCGGCGGCGGGCGGCGTATGGCTCTGCGGCGACGACTGGCTTCCGGTCCGGCACGTGCCGGCGCCGCCCGCTTGGCAATTCGGCGTCGCGTATCCGATGCCCTCGGAAATGGTCAACAACGCGTTCACCGGATGGAGCGGCCGCACGAGCGTGCTGTGGCCGAAGCGCCGCCTGTCGCTCACGATCGCCGCCGATACCGATTACTACGTGCTGTACGCGCCGCCCGGCGAGAGCTTTTTCTGCTTCGAGCCGGTCGATCATCCGATCAACGCGGTGAATCTGCCCGGCGGCGGCGAAGCGAACGGGATGACCGTGCTCGAACCGGGCGAACGGCTATCGCGCGAGTTCCGATTCACGGTCGAGCGCACCGGGGAAGCGACGCGGCGTGGCAGGCCGCGCACGCGAGCGGGGGCGAAGGCGCGGGCGCGCGACGCATCGCGCTGATGCGAGGAAGCCGATAAGAGCGCGATGCCGCGCACGTTAAAATGCGTGGCATCGACGTTCAACGAAATTCCGCCATGTCCTTCATCCAGACTCTCAACGCCGCGTGGTCGCGGACTCAATCCCTTCTGTGCGTCGGCCTCGACCCGGAACCGACGAAGTTTCCCGACGCGCTCAACGGCCGCGCCGATGCGATCTTCGAGTTCTGCAAGACCATCGTCGATGCAACCGCCCCGTATGTGTCGTCGTTCAAGCCGCAGATCGCCTACTTCGCGGCGCATCGCGCGGAAGATCAGCTGGAAGCGCTGATTGCGCATATTCACGAGAAGCACGCCGGCATTCCGGTGATTCTCGATGCGAAGCGCGGCGACATCGGCAGCACGGCGGAGCAGTACGCGAAGGAAGCGTTCGAGCGCTACAAGGCCGATGCCGTCACGGTCAATCCCTACATGGGCTTCGACTCGATCGAACCGTACCTCGCGCATGAAGGGCGTGGCGTGATCGTGCTGTGCCGCACGTCGAACGCGGGCGGCTCGGACCTGCAATTCCTCACGACCGATGGCAAGCCGCTGTATCAGGTCGTCGCGCAGCTTGCGGCCGGTAAATGGAACGCGAGCGGCCAGCTCGGACTCGTCGTCGGCGCGACGTTTCCGAAGGAAATCGAAACCGTGCGCGGGATCGTCGGCGACATGCCGCTGCTGATTCCGGGCATCGGAGCGCAGGGCGGCGATGTCGAAGCGACCGTGCGCGCGGGCCGCACCGCGAACGGAACGGGCATGCTGATCAATTCGTCGCGGGCGGTCATCTACGCGGGCAAGGGCGACGACTACGCGCAAGCCGCGGCCGATGCCGCGAAAACGACGCGCGATACGATCAATCAGTATCGGTGATTCGAACGCGCGGGCTCACCGCTCGCGCTGATCCAGAAAATCCAGCAGTTTGCGCAATGCATGGGCGGCCGCCTGCGTTCTCACCTGCTCGCGGTCGCCCTTGAAATGCTGCGTCTCGATCTGCGTATGCAGACGATTGCTCCATCCGAAGCACACGGTTCCGACCGGCTTCGCCTCACTCCCGCCCGCCGGCCCGGCGACACCGGTGATCGATACGGAAACCTGCGCGCGGCTGTTGCGCAGCGCGCCTTCGGCCATCGCCTTCGCGACGGGCTCGCTCACTGCGCCGTGCTGCTCGATCAGCGTCGCGGGCACCCCGATCATCTCGATCTTCGCGAGATTCGAATAAGTGACGAAGCCGCGCTCGAACCACACGCTGCTGCCCGAAATATCCGTGATGGCGGTCGCGACCATGCCGCCCGTGCACGACTCGGCGGTTGCGAGCATCAGCCGTTCGTCGCGCAGCTTGTTGCCGACGCGGATCGCAAGTTGGTGAACGACGGTGTCGGTTGGCATGGCGGTGTTCTCGATGGATGGGAAAAAATCAGACGGTCATGCGCCAGAGCGCGATCACGAGCAGCGTGAAGAACGCTGCGACCAGGTCATCGAACATGATGCCGAAGCCGCCTTTCAAACGGCGATCGAAATAGCGGATGGGCGGCGGCTTCACCATGTCGAAGAAGCGGAACACGATGAACGCCCACAACTGGCCGGTAAATGTTGCGGGCGTGACGAGCAGCAGCACGAGCCAGAACGCGACGATCTCATCCCACACGACCGGCGACGGGTCCGCGATGCCCATCTTCTTCGCGGTGAAGCCGGTGAACCAGCAGCCGGCGATGAAGCCGACGACGATCAGCGCACCCCATTCCGCGACCGTCAGATGCGGGTTGAACACGACGAACGACACCCACGCGAACAGCGTGCCGACCGTGCCCGGCGCGACCGGAGAAAGCCCGCTGCCGCAGCCGAGCGAAAGAATATGAAGCGGATGGGTGAGCATGAAGCGCGCGCTCGCCTTGCGTGGTGCGGCGCGCGGCGCAGTGCGCGAATCGTTCGATTCGCCCGCGAGAGTCGGGTCAGTCTGCATGGAAATGATCGAAGCCTTGCAACGTCAGAGAGAGCGGGGCGCCCGAGGCATCGCGCCAGGCGATCTCGGACGTACCGGATGACTCGATTGTACCGATGCGGGTCAGCGGCACTTTCACCCCTGTCGCGATATTCGCGAGCGCTTCGCGCGCACCGGCGGGCGCGGTGAAGCAGAGCTCGTAGTCGTCGCCACCGGCGAGCGTGCACTGGCGGCGCGCGGCTTCGGGGAGCGCGCGCACGGCGTCCGAGCACGGCACGGCATCGGCATCGACGACGGCGCGCATGCCCGAGCGCTTCAGGATGTGCATGAGATCGCCCGCGAGACCGTCGGAGATATCGAGCGCCGCGTGCGCCACGCCGCGCAACGCGAGACCCAGCGCGACGCGCGGCTCGGGCCTCTCCAGCGCGCGCGTCCAGGCGGCGGCGACGGCGTCGTCGGCCGCGCGCCATTCGCCCTGCATCATGCCGAGGCCCGCGCGCGCATCGCCGAGTGTGCCGGACACCCAGATGTCGTCGCCGGGCTGTGCGGCGTCGCGGCGCAATGCGGCGCCATGCGGCACGTCGCCGAATACCGTGATGCAGATGTTGAGCGGGCCACTCGTCGTATCGCCGCCGACGAGCGCGCAGTCGTGACGTTCGGCAAGCGCGAAGAGGCCGTCGCTGAACGCTTCGAGCCACGCTTCGTCAGCGCGCGGCAACGCGAGCGCGAGCGTGAAAGCATGCGGCGCGGCGCCCATCGCGGCGAGATCCGACAGATTCACCGCGAGCGCCTTGTGGCCGAGCGCGCGAGGATCGACATCCGGAAAGAAGTGGCGGCCTTCGACCAGCATGTCCGTCGAAATGGCGAGCTGATGGCCGGCGGGCGGCGCGATGAGCGCGCAGTCGTCGCCGATGCCGAGCGGCGTCGCGGCCTCATCGTGCTGACGTGGCGAGGGCGCCGTCGCGCGGCGTGCAAAGAAACGGTCGATCAGAGAAAACTCGGAGAGCATCGTCGGCGAAAGGTAGTTTTTTGTGCGCTGCAAGATGAAAACGTGGTATTGCGCAAAAGACCGCGCAAATGTCCGCCTCGTGTCTCGAAAATGTCGGGTGTCGCGCCGCGAGCCTTGCCCCACGGAGCGATCAGACCTTTTCCAGTCATGGCACTTGTAGCCGAAATGCATGGAGCGCCGTCCGAAACCGCCCCTGATTGGCGCTACAATGCGTTCGAACTCCCATTCTAAATCCCGCACTGCTAGCCCGCCTTATGACGACTGACGCCAATACCAAATTGCGCGAAGCTGCGCTCGACTATCACGAATTCCCCGTTC